>CAZARS010000077.1:0-2122 GCA_964487625.1 uncultured Desulfobacca sp. | reverse complement strand
GCGGCCAATCCGAAGATCTTCACTTTGCCCGCCAGGTTAGCATTTTTCTTAATCAGTCCGTAGACTTGATTCATGGTGGGGGCATGGTGCACACAATGTGGACAACTAGTAGCAAAAAGCTCGACTATTACAAAAGGACTCCCTAACTGGCTTAACTTAAATGGTTTATCAGCTTCAACGCCAAGGGCTTTGGCATCCTCGGCTGACAAGGGGGCCGGAAACTCCACATCTCCTACTTTATCACCTTTGGCAATGGTGGCTGCCTGTGCCGACCCCAAGGCCAGCACCAAAAATCCCACCATCAGAATCAATAACTTCAGTCTCTGCTTGCGCATGCCGCTCCTCCTTAGATTTTCTTTGGCTTCCATCTTAGTTGAATTGCCCCGAAATAGCAAAAGAAAAGTAGTCATTTATTGGTTATGGGGCAAGAGGCGTTCTTTGGTCCAGTTTACCGGCACTCGTACCACGACACCCCGATGGTGGGTGTATAAAAGGTAACCATGTTGACAGCCGTATTCGAAGAGCTTGGCGGTGAGTTCCACATCCTGGCGACAATAGGCAATCAGTTCTTCTAACCTACCCTCTTTAAAGAGACGCAGGGCCATGAGGCCGTCGCCGCTTTTGCTGGTTTTTAAGGTCTGCTCGGCCAGATGTGCCAGGGATAACTTGTGACCTAAGAGTTTATGGACCTCCTCAAAGATATCCAAGGTCGGCAGGTGCTTGAGATTGATCTCGGTGTAGGGCTGCAGGACGCGGTAATCAAATTTTTTGAGATTAAAGCCCACCACCAGGTCGGCCTGTTGAAGGCGTTCGCAGAGTTCTTGGGCCTGAGATTCAAAAAAGACTTCGTAGTGTTGCTCGGCCAGATCCGCCAGGACCGCCACTGCCAGGCGCATGAGGTGGCATTTGTGCCAGCCACCCACTTCTTCAGCCGAGAGCTGGGTTTCAATGTCCAGGACAGCCACCCGATAGTGCCGCAGCCACGGCAAGGAGACAATGGGTTCCCAGTGGACCGGTCGAGCCTCCTGGACACAGAGCTGTCCCGCCGGATGCCGGGGTTGGACCTCTGGAGCCAGTTTCAGGAGACCGGTAGCGATCTGGACTGCGGCCGCTTTATCCAAGGGTTTGTTGCCGGCCCCGCATTTGGGTGAATGGATACAGGATGGGCAGCCGTCTTCGCAGGCGCATGCCGCGATGAGCTCCCGGGTCTTGGCCAGGAGGGGTTCAATCATTTCGTAGGCTTTGGCTGCCAGACCGACGCCACCGGGGTAACCGTCGTAGATGAAAACTGCGGCCTGCTGAAGCTGAGGGTGCAGGGGATGGGAGATGCCGCCGATATCGTACCGGTCTGCCAGGGCATAGAGGGGGAACATACTGATCATGGCGTGCTCCAGGGCATGGATGCCCCCCATAAAATGGAGGCTGGCCGCGGTGATCCGGCTTTTGATCTCATCGGGGATTTTCAACCACATCCCTACGGTCTCGAAGACCTGGGGGGGCAGTTCCAAAGGAATGACCCCCAATAGCTCCTGGCCCACCAGGCGCCTTTTTTCATAGGCAATGATCCGCTGGGTCACTTTGAGGCGACCTACATGAACGGTGCCTGATGGAAGGGGGCGGCTGCTGAATTCTTCCAAAATCTCCGTATCTTTCTCGCTCTGGATACGGGTAAAATAGGTGGGCTCCACTGGTTGCACGATGATGTTGCGGCGCTCCAGATCCAATTTCTCTACCAGATAGGAGGTGGCCTTATGGAGGTAGATGGCCCCGGGGTGGCACTCGCTGAAAGCCCGATGGCCGTCAATGCTGCCGATGGGCCGTTTCCGACCAGCCTGAAAGATGGCAAAACTTTCACCCACCCCTCGGATATTCACCTGTTTTTGGGGAAAACGGGATCTGGCATACCAGGTGTCGAAGGCCGCGGCCCGGAGAAGCTGCCCGGCTTGTTCTAGTTCATTGATAAGATTCTGACAAGAATTCAAATCAAAAACTTTTTCCTGCTCCCGGCTCAACGGTAACTCTTGGGCAGCACAGGGCAGATGGGCTTTGACTACATAGGGGTTATGGTGGTCCAGGATGGCGGCCTCAAACTGCCGAGAGAAAAACTCCTCGGGATTTTTCA
>CAZARS010000076.1:13429-14541 GCA_964487625.1 uncultured Desulfobacca sp. | reverse complement strand
CAGAAAGGCTTGTTATTGCCACTTTGTAGGTCACATCCGCTGATTTCTGTGGTTTGCGGATGGACACTAGATAACTTATATGCTTGCATCCTCTTGGTTTCCTGACAACCTCTCTCTGCTCGCACCTGAGGAGTTAGATTTAAGCAAGTGCCAACAGATCATGGTATAAGATAACAAGGGATTTTTTAGGGAGCGCCCGGACCGGTGAGGGCCGACACGGTTCACTTAACCCCATGATTCAGGATTTATTGCATTATCTCAGCCGGGCTGACCTGGCGGGCTGGCAGGTGCAATCGCTGCGCCAAAGGAGTGACCAGCTCTATCTGAATTTCCAGGAAGTGGAATCATTCCGGCGCGTAGAAACCGAGACCTTCAAGGTTACTATTCACCTGCACCTGGTCAAAGAAGGGAAAACTTGGCTGGGTGAATCCACTTTTACCCTCAATCCCGGAGACGATCTGGCCGGCGAGCTGGCCCAGGCCCAGGAGCGAGCCGCTTTGGCCTTGAACCCCGTTTTTATTCTCCCCGGCCCAGCCCAGCGGTATCACCCCCTAAATCTGGTGGATCCGGAGCTTCGGGACCAACCTCGCCAGGCCCTCTGGCAGGTGCGAGGAGAGCTGGATCAAGCCATGGCCAAATTGGGACCGGTTGAGCTCGCGGGCGCCGAACTATTCTGTAACTACCAGGAAAAAGAGATTTTCAATCATCGTGGTTTACACGGGTCCTATGCTACCACTACCATAGAAACCCATTTCGCCCTCTTGGCTGCTGCGGACGGTGAGGAGGCAGAGAGTCTAGGGGTGCAACTGTCCCGGTTTTTGTCGGATCTCCAGATCGGCGCGGTCCTGGCCCGCTACAGCCGCTATGCGCTGGATAACCTCCAGGCTGAACTCCCGCCCAGCGGCCGCTTCCCGGTCATCTTCGGTGAGGAAGCCTTGGACACCCTCTTCCAACATCTATGCGCGCAGGCCAGCGGGGAGGCGGCTTTTCAGGGTTGGTCCCGACTCCAGGTGGGGCAGCCGGTCATTCGCCAACCCCAGCGGGATTTGCTCACCATCACCAGCGACCCGTGGCTGCCGAGGGCGATGGGTTCCCAGCCCTTTGACGAACAC
>CAZARS010000076.1:3378-13419 GCA_964487625.1 uncultured Desulfobacca sp. | reverse complement strand
TGGGGCCCGTCACCTTCATTCAGGAGAACCTTTTGCAGCACCGCCTAGCCGATAGCCGCTACGCCGCCTATCTGCAGGTGGAACCCACCGGTCTCGTAACCAACTTAGTGGTGGCTCCGGGCCGGGCTACCTTGGCCGAAATGCTGGCGGCGGAGCCGGTGTTGCATTTGTTGCGCTTTTCTGCCCTGGAGCCCAATCCGGTGACAGGGGCCTTGTCTGGGGAAATCCGCACCGGCTATCTGCACCAACACGGTCGCAGCCGCCCCCTCAAAGGCGGGTCAGTTACTGGTAACCTGGAGGAAGCCCTGCGCTTCCTTACCCTCTCCCGGGAAACCGAGCAACGGGAACGTTACTTCGGTCCCCTGGGGGTCCGCTTGGAGGATATGGCCATTGCCGGTGCTTAGCATTAGAACGGTTATATTACTTTGGGGGTTGATTATCCTGCTGGCAACGTGCGGCGGAAACCCTGCATCTGCGGCAACCTTAGCGCAGGCTGACCAACTGCTCTTCCACCCTCAGGTTGATAAAGACAAGGCCTTGCAAGCCTATACCATGTATGAGAGTCTACTGCCGGCTGCAGGCGAGCAGCGCCTGGTGATCCTCACCCGCTTGGCCCAAGCCAGTTTTTTCTTGGGCGATCTGGTGGAAAAAGGGCAGCGGCGGTCGTATTATGAACAAGGCCGCCAGCATGCCCAGATCATCCTCCAGGAGTTCCCCCAACGGGTGGAAGGATATTATTGGCTGGGCCTGAATCTGGCTGGTCTAGCCGACGCCAACCGCCTACAAGGGATGCGGCTGTTACCCAAAATCATGCAGGCCTTGGAGCAGGCTGCGGCCATCGATCCTGGTTATGATCAGGCCGGGGCTTACCGGGTCCTGGGGCGGATTTACTATGAAGCCCCTGGCCGCCCCATTTCTGTAGGCAATCTTGGTAAGGCATTACAATTGCTGCAGCAAGCCGCGCAGTTGGCCCCAGCCAACTCCACCAACCTGCTTTATTGGGGTGAGGCTCTCCTCAAAGCTGAACGCCCGGAGGAGGCCAAGGAGGTTTTGCAGAAGGTTCTCGCCGCTACCCAGAATGCTGATGGCCCTCGGGGTTTGGAGGCAGATCGCCGTCGGGCCCGAGAGCTCCTAAGCCAGAGGCAATGACACAGGTATGCAGCTCGGTTTGCACGAACCATCGAAGTGAGGTCTGTATGTTTGCTTTGGCCAATTTTCTCGGCGCCCTGGCCCACGTCATTGATGTGGTCTTAACCGTCTATATGTGGCTCATCATCGCCCGCGCCATTCTCTCTTGGGTAAACCCTGATCCTTACAATCCCATAGTCCGTTTCCTCTATAACGTTACGGAGCCGGTGTTGGGCTGGTTCCGCCGGATTATTCCCTTGCAGTTCGGTGGCGTAGACTTATCGCCCCTGGCCGTTTTGTTAGTCATTGTTTTTCTGCAGAAATTCCTCGTGGCAACCTTGTTGGATCTGGCTCGCCGTCTGAGCCTGGGAGCTTAAGAATCGTATGGAACCGACACAGAGCCTGACACCGGCGGTAATCCGCCAGAAGCAATTTACGGTGGTTCGGAAAGGTTATGACCCTACCGAAGTGAAAGCCTTCCTGGATCAGGTCGCCGAACAGTTGGCGAGCTATCAGCAGGAAATCAGCGGCTTGCATGCTGACTTGGAACGGCAGCAGGGGGAACTCCAGGAGTTCAAAAAACGGGAGCAGCTCCTCAAGGATACCCTGATTAATGCCCAACAGGTTATTGAAGCTATGAAAGCCAACGCCCAGAAAGAGGCAGAGCTGCTCATTCAAGAGGCCGAGGTCAAGGCCGAGAAACTCTTGCAGGAAGCCTTTGCTCGGCAGGGACGGGTGCGCCACGACATCGACGAACTTAAACGCCTTAAAGTTACCTTGGCGGCTCAGGTCCGGGGGATTTTGGAAACTCACCAACGCCTCCTCAACGAGATTGAGGCCGCAGAGTAAAATGGGAGTATCTGTTGGCTGTGGCGGACAGGTGGCTGGCCTCTCTCTGGCCGAGGGGATTGCCGCAGACTCCGAGACGAATGGCGATGGCCCAAGGCTTGCTGTGGGGCGGCAGCCAGCAGCAGCAGCGAGAACCAACCGTATATGGCTGAGTGGTTGCAAGTGACCTGTACGGGCTGGCTCCTGAAGCTGCAGGTTTCGCCAGGTGCTGCCAAGACCCAGATTGTCGGTCCCCATGGGGATCGGCTGAAGGTGCGGGTAGCTGCGCCTCCAGCCAAGGGGGCGGCCAATCAGAGCTTGGTGGAGTATCTGGCCAAACGCCTGGGGGTGCCAAAACAACACGTCCGTTTGAAAAGCGGGGCGACGGATCGTTTTAAGGTGGTGGAAATCCTTGGCCTCGAGCCGGAGCTCCGCAGCCGCCTCCAGACCTTGGCCACAGAGCCGACGTTGGACACCTGAAGCTGTTGTCACCCTGAAAATACTTGGCTCCAGTCTCTGGGCTGGCCAGGTCTTGACAACTCTTGCCATCTGTCCAATATTTCCCTTATGAGGAACTAGCGTGGAGCGGGCGCGAGGGTCAGCCTAGGTATGGTTTGAAGTAGTGTTGAGGGGGTTTCGGTTGTATGGGGGAGAATATTGATTATTACCAAGTGTTAGGCTTAAGCCGCGATGCCAATGCTGAGGAGATTAAAAAAGCCTATCGACGTTTAGCCTTAAAATATCATCCGGACCGTAATCCCGGCGATAAACACGCCGAAGAACAATTCAAGGCGGCAGCCGAAGCATACGAAGTCCTCCGGGACCCACAGAAACGCTTACTCTACGATCAATTCGGTCACGCTGGTCTGACCGGGGCCAATTTCAGTGCTACTTCCACCTTTGACTCCATCTTCGCCGGTTTCAGCGAGATTTTCAATGATTTCTTTGGCATGGGTGATACCCGGCAAACGCGGCCCCGGCGGCAGCGTGGAAGGGACCTCTATTATCAATTAGACATCCGTTTCCAGGACGCGGTCTTCGGTTTGGAAACCAGCATCGATATTAATAAAGCCATGCCTTGCCAATCCTGCAACGGCAGTGGGCGCCAGTATGGTCCTCAGGGGCAACAAGCCTGTCGGCTCTGTCAAGGCTATGGCACCATCACCCGTCTAGAAGGGTTTTTCCGCATCAATACCACGTGCCCCCAATGCCAGGGAACCGGCCGGGAGCCTGGGGAACCATGCCAGGATTGTAGCGGTCAGGGCTGGGTGCGAACTCAGAAAAGGGTCTCGCTGAAAATCCCGGCAGGGGTAGATGATGGGACGCGCCTGCGGCTGCGGGGCGAGGGGGATGCCGGCCTCAATGGTGGTCCGGCCGGTGATCTCTACGTGGACCTCAAAGTGGCCCGCCATCCCCTGTTTGATCGAGAAGACAGCAACCTCATTTATCGGGCCCAACTGTCCTTTGTGGAGGCGGCCTTGGGGACCGAGCTGGAAATTCCCACCCTCACCGGGGCAGTGCCCCTGACTATTCCGCCTGGAACCCAACCCGGAGACCGCTTTACTATCTATGGCGAGGGAGTCCCCATCTTGCGGGGCAACGGCAGGGGCAACCTCATCGTCGAACTTGAGCTGCGGACGCCCACTAATCTCACCCCACGGCAGCAGGACCTGTTGCGCAAATTCCTCAATACCACGGAAAACAAAGTCTCGGGGCACCGGAAATCTACCCGCCGGCAAGCCAGCAAACAGTCGGTTTAAGCAAGAGTGCCGGTGGCTCCGGTAAGGTTAAAGCCGCAGACTCCCTTCTTCTATTTTCTTGATCTGGTCCCGCAGGGCGGCGGCCCGTTCAAAATCCAACTTCTTGGCGGCCGCCTGCATCTCTTTTCGCAACTTGGCAACATAGCGGGGAATGTCCTTGGGCAGGAGATAGGGCACGGCCTCTTCAGCTGCCATGGGCACCGTGACATAATCCTTTTCATACACGGACGCCAAGATATCCTGAATTCCCTTCTGAATGGAGGCGGGGGTGATGCCATGGCGCCGGTTATATTCCTGCTGCAACCGGCGCCGCCGGTTCGTCTCCTGGATGGCCTGCTGCATGGAGGGCGTCACGGTGTCGGCGTAGAGGATAACTTCCCCATGGACATTGCGGGCCGCCCGACCACAGGTCTGGATAAGGGAGCGTTCCGAGCGCAGAAATCCTTCTTTATCTGCGTCCAGGATGGCCACCAGGGAAACTTCCGGCAGATCCAGACCCTCCCGTAAGAGATTGATGCCGATCAGGACTTCAAAGACCCCCAGACGCAAGTCCCGCAGGATTTCCATGCGCTCCAGCGTCGTGATGTCGGAGTGCAAGTAGCGCACCTTTAATCCCAAAGAGTTGTAATATTCGGTCAGATCCTCGGCCAGGCGTTTGGTCAGGGTAGTGACCAGGATCCGCTCCCCTTTGGCCAAACGGGCACGAATTTCCTTGAGGAGATCGTCCACCTGATTCTTGGCCGGCTTCACGGTAATTTTCGGGTCCATGAGGCCGGTGGGCCGGACGATCTGCTCCACCACCCGGCCCTGGGCCTGGGTCAATTCATACGGGCCGGGCGTGGCGGACACATAGATGATCTGATGGACCCGCTCCATGAACTCCTCAAAATTGAGGGGACGGTTGTCTAAGGCGGAGGGTAAGCGGAACCCATATTCCACCAGAGTCTCCTTGCGGGACCGGTCGCCATTGTACATCCCCCGTAGTTGGGGTATGGTAATGTGGCTTTCGTCAATAACCACCAAGGCTTTGCGGGGCAGATAATCCAGGAGGGTAGGAGGCGGTTCCCCGGGGGCGCGGCCGGTGAGATGCCGGGAGTAGTTCTCAATTCCATGGCAAAACCCCACTTCCCGCAGCATCTCCAAATCAAAGCGGGTGCGTTCCCAGAGTCGCTGGGCTTCCAGGAGTTTCCCTTGGGCTTTAAACCACGCCACCCGCTCCTGCAACTCGGCCTCGATGGCCAACAAGGCCCGCTCCCGCTGATCCTCGGGGGTGACATAATGGCTGGCGGGATAGATGGTGATCTTATCCAATGTCCCCCGGCTCTGGCGGCGCAAGGGATCTATCTCTTGGATGGCCTCCACCGTGTCGCCCCAGAACTCGACGGCAATGGCCCGATCCTCCTCATAGGCCGGAAAGATTTCGATGCGGTCCCCTCGGACCCGAAACGTGCCTCGATGGAAATCCACATCATTGCGCTCATAAAGGATCTCCACCAGCTTGGCCAATACCTCCTCCCGGCTCTTGGTCATGCCGGTTTCCAAATAGAGGAGCATGCCCTGATAGGCTTCTGGTGAGCCCAGGCCATAGATGCAGGAAACGCTGGCCACAATCACCACATCGTTGCGATCCAACAGGGAGCGGGTAGCAGAATGGCGGAGGCGGTCTATGGCCTCATTAATGGAGGAGTCTTTCTCTATGTACAGATCACTCTGGGGGATGTAGGCCTCGGGTTGGTAATAATCATAGTAACTGACGAAATACTCCACGGCATTGTGGGGGAAGAATTCCTTGAATTCCCCGTAGAGTTGTGCCGCCAAGGTCTTGTTGGGGGCTAACACCAGGGTGGGCAGGTTGACCTGCGCAATTACATTGGCGATGGTAAAGGTCTTTCCAGAACCGGTAACTCCCAAGAGGATTTGGTGGGGTAAGCCCGCCCTTATGCCCTCCACTAGAGCAGCAATGGCCTCTGGTTGATCGCCGCGAGGTGGGAAAGGAGCTACCAGTTGAAATCGTGTAGTCATGGTATTAACTTAGTATCTTCTTAGCTAATCTGCAAGGGTATTTAATATTTTTCCTATTATATCCAAGAGTTAATCTTATTCTAACATTTTGGGGTGATCGTGTCCTCTCCTTGGCCTCTGCCTTTTTTTCAGGCTGAGAAACCAAGGAGCAGATGGGTCTCTTTGCCCCATCCAGGGGGAGAAATTCCCCTCTGCAGGTTCCCGAGGTGAGAAAAATGCCTTCTGGTAGGGTGGCTCATTCTGATAATTGACAGGGAAAACAGCTCGCCGTGTAACTTGGCAGCTTGCCCTGTCTCTCCTTAAAGGGTAAGGCCAAACCGCTTTGGCTGCAGCAATAAGGGAAAAAAGGCAAAAAGCAAACGGCTTCCAAATAATAATCAGCTAAAATACAGGGCGGTTGGCGCGAGGCTAAACAGAAGGTTGGCACAGAACCTGCATACTAATTTGTGAAAAGAGCAACAACAATTCAAGAGGAGGCGGCCATGCCATTTTACGCCTATAAATGCATTCATTGTTATGCGGAAGAAGAACGGCTCGGTGGGTTGGATGATGATACCGCCCTGTGCCTGCAGTGCGGCAATATCATGCTGCGCTTGGATGAGGATGTCTTCCAGCCATATTTTGAAGAATCCCAGAAGGAACAGGTGGCCCAGCCGCCCCAAGTGGCGTCGGCAAATTCTTAGTCAGGCCAGGTTTCGCCCGGTTAATATCACTTAACAGAACGGTACCAAATTCCTTAGCCCAGGGACAAGCAGGGCCAAAGTCGCCGGCTCTCCTGTAGGGGTGAAGTGGGGTTGAGTTTTCCCGCCGGAGCGCCGAGGTTGACGGCGGCCATCAGCCTGGCTGACACCGAGCCAGGACTAAACATACAACAGGGGCGCGGCTCCTGGTTTGCGGTGGACAATTTCCCCGATAAGGTAAGCAGTTTCCTGCAAGGCGCGCAAACGCTGCAGCACGTCTTGGACATACTCCTCGCTTACTACCACCACCATACCGATACCATTATTGAAAACCCGCCACATCTCCGGTTCGGGGATATCGCCTTTTTCTTGTAAAAGTGAAAAGATGGGAGGGGGCGTCCACTGCTGCCGCTGGATAATGGCCTGGCAGGACTGGGGCAGGATGCGGGGCAGATTTTCCGTCAACCCTCCCCCCGTGATGTGAGCCAGACCCGCCAGGGGAAAATCTCGTCTTAAATTGAGGATGGTATCCACATAAATGCGGGTAGGTTGCAGGAGTTCTTCTCCCAAGGTCCTTTCCAGGGTGGGGAGGTAAGCGGTCAAGGGGATGGCGTGATCTTCCAAGAGGACCTTGCGGACCAGCGAGAAACCGTTGGCATGGAGACCATTGGAAGCTATACCGATGAGGCGATCGCCCACCCGGATCTCTGATCCGTCGATGATGCTCCGGCGTTCCACGACCCCCACAATGAACCCGGCCAAGTCATAGTCATCCCTCTGATACATGCCTGGCATTTCCGCAGTTTCGCCACCGATGAGGGCGCACCGGGCCTGCCGGCAGCCATCGGTGATCCCCTTGATAATCTGCGTGGCCACGTCTTGGCGCAGCCGCCCCATGGCCAGATAATCTAAGAAAAAAAGGGGGGTAGCGCCGTGTACAATGATATCGTTGGCGCACATGGCCACCAGATCAATGCCGATGGTGTCATGTCGGTTTAGGGCGATGGCGATCTTTAACTTCGTGCCCACTCCATCGGTGGCGGAAACCAGCACCGGATCGGTATATTTGTGAATATCCAGGTGAAAAAAGGCGCCGAAACCGCCGATATCGCCCAGGACACCGCTCCGGAAGGTTGATTTGGCCAAAGAACGGATGTTTTTGACCAACAGATCAGCTTCAGCGATATCCACCCCGGCATCGCGATATGTTACTGCCATAGTGCATCTCCCCCCTTACTCCCAAAAAACCTGACATCCGGCTCCTCCTCATCCCCTTGGCGACCGTTAGTGTCCCTTACCGGAAAAAACGCCGGATAGCCGCGCCGTGACATTTCGGACAGAAACGCTGAGGAGTGGGCGTCTCGCTGGTTTCCTCCCAGGTGTACTGGCATTGTTGACAGACAAAACGAGGTTGGGCCACCTGGTATTCTCCCCCTTCGATCCTGATGGCCTTGCCAAACACCAGAGCCTCGGCGATGGCCCGATGGGCCTTAGCCAGCATCCTGGTAACCGTCGGCCGGGAGACATTCATCTCCTGGGCCACGTCTTCCTGATTTAGACCCAGGTAATCCGACAAACGAAGTGCTTCCAGTTCGTCGACGCTGATTACCACCTGTTCCAAGCCCCGCATGGGGATGCCCTGTGGCTTAAAGAATGTTACCCCGGGCTCTGAGGCAACCCAGCGACATTTGCGCGGCCGTGCCATGAACGAAAAATGACCCCTTATACTCTTTTAATTTTTAAAATTAGCATAACTTTTGATAAATATCTAATACAATTTCATACTGGCCGAACCGGTCCGGCCTGAAGGAATCGGCCTGGCGGTGCTCGGCCAACCTTGCGTCCAGAGCCAAAAGGATGTAGGCTATGCCCATGACAGGATATCAAAAACAGGTGGAGGAAGCCGCCGCCTGGTTGAGACCACAAATCTCCCAGATACCTTGTTGCGCCATTATTTTGGGTACCGGGGCCGGCGGGGTAGCGGCTTACCTGGAAGAGGAAAGCACTTTCCCGTACGGCAACATTCCCCACTTTTCCCCATCCTCGGCCCCCAGCCATGCCGGTCAACTCCGTTTCGGCAGGTTGGCCGGTCGACCGGTACTGCTGTTTCAGGGGCGGTTGCATGCCTATGAGGGTTACCACCTCCGGCAGGTAACCTTCCCGGTGCGCTTAGTGGCGGCCTTGGGGATCAAGATTCTCATCCTGACCAACGCCGCCGGTGGTTTGCGCCCAACCATGCGGGCCGGTGACCTCATGCTGCTGCGGGACCATATTAATCTCCTGGGCGACAATCCCCTGGTCGGTCCCAACATTGACGCCTGGGGCCCACGCTTTCCGGATATGAGTCGGGTCTATGACACGGCCCTGGCCGACTTGGCCGTGGAGACGGCTTTGGCCATTGGGGTGCGGCTTCAGGAAGGCGTCTATGTGGGCTTGCGGGGACCCAGCTTGGAGACGCCGGCTGAGACCAGGATGCTGCGGTTGCTGGGCGCGGATGCGGTGGGCATGTCCACGGTGGCCGAGGCCATCGTCGCTGTCCATGCCGGTCTGCGCCTCCTGGGCATTTCGGTCATCAGCAACGTCAATCTTCACGACGCCATGCAACCGGTGGCCATTGAAGACATCCTCAGAGTGGTGCAAGAGGCGGAAGCCTCCTTGGCCCGCCTCCTCCAGGGGATCGTCGCTAGACTGCCTTAGAATGCGACTGTCTCCAGTTTGTTCCATCCGCAAAGTCCTCAGTTCCATTTCCTCTTAGACGGGGAAGGGGGTTGCGGTGAGGGGGAGGAAAATAATTATCTCCGCTTGTTATTTGGGAGATGCAGGCTAGTTGGGCGGCAAGATTTACAGCCCTAGGCTCGTTGCCGGTTGGGAAAAGCTGATTTTAAGTTTCTCGGGGTTCGCCCGGCCAGCCTCGGGCTGCTTGTCAAGGAAGCCCGGTAGCTGGTAAAAAAAGTGTAAAGTCCAGAAAGGGCTTGGTTCCTGAGGATATGCCTTGAGGAACCGGCTGCAGGGATAGAAAGGGAGGGAGTTATGACGCAGCTATTGGTGGAAGTGACCCGGGGAGCCCGGGTAGAGAGCTGTCATTATGGACATCTGGCAGTGGCAGATCCCCAGGGCCGGTTGCTGGCGTCGGCGGGGGATCCGGAAACCTGGGTCTGTCTCCGTTCCATGGCCAAACCCTTCCAGGTCGTGCCACTCTTAACCACCGGCGCAGCCGAGGCCTTTGGGTTCGGCGATGAAGAGTTAGCCCTCTTCTCCGGTTCCCTCAATGGCCAGGATTTTCAGGTGGCCATCCTCCAACGGGTCCTGGCCCGCTTGGGCTTAGGACCGGACCACCTGCAGTGCGGGATTCATGCGCCCTCCCATCGGCCCACCGCCCAGGCCTTGGCCAAAGCCGGGGAACCAGCCACCACCTTGCACAATAACTGCGCCGGCAAGCATACGGCCATGCTGGCCCTCTGCGTCCACCACGGCTGGCCTCTCACTGATTACCTGGATAGCCACCATCCGGTGCAGCAACTCATCCTTGAGACAGTGGCCCAGGTAACTCAGGTGCCGGTGGAGCAGATTACGGTGGCCATTGACGGCTGCGGCGCGCCGGTCTTTTATGTGCCGCTGCGGCG
>CAZARS010000076.1:0-3368 GCA_964487625.1 uncultured Desulfobacca sp. | reverse complement strand
CCTATGCCAAATTGGCAGCAGCTGCCCAAGACCGCCTGGCTACCGGACCCTTAACCGCGGCCCTGGCCAGAGTTAGGCGGGCCTGTTTAGCTCATCCCCGGCTCATAGCCGGGGACGGCCGGCTCTGCACCGACGTTATGCAAGCCCTGCCCCAGAAGGTTTTGGCCAAGACCGGGGCGGAGGGTGGCTATGCCTTGGCCTTGATGGACCAGGGCTGGGGAGTGGCCATAAAAGTGGCTGATGGCCACGTCCGGGGACTGAATCCAACCGTTATAGAGAGTCTGGCCCAGCTCCAGATCTTGACCCCTGAGGCCGAGACGGCGTTGGCCTCCTACCACCATCCGGCCATCAAAAACCACCGCAAAGAGACAGTGGGCCAGGTGCGTCCGGTCTTCCGCCTGGTGGAAACGGCTTGAACTTCCCATACCAGGTGCTATAATATTGCTGGTTATGGCCAGAGGAGAAAAGAGGCCTAGCCCGCCCGGGAAAAAAGCCGTCAGCATGATGGCAGCCTGTTCTAAATGCAGAGACGGAAAGAGCAGGTATTGACTGGTTTAATCAGGCGGTCTATGGGGAGCTGTGGTACGCAACTTTCCTTTATTGGCCTGGGGAGAGATACGGCATTGTCGGTCACTCCGGTAGGTATCACCCTATTCGCTTTCTGCCTCTCCCGGGCAACGAAGGTGATGGCGGCCAACAGCCAGGACGGGTCACTCACTCAATGAGCAAGATGCGGAGAACGTGCTGATGAAACAATTGTGGGCGCCATGGCGCATGGAGTATATTCTCGGTGAGGATAAACCACCCGGATGTATCTTTTGCCCCTGGCCCGAGGAGGATCTGCGGGCCCGGCTCATCTTGTTCAGCGGGCGGTTGACCCGCATCATGATGAACAAATTCCCCTACATCAATGGTCATCTACTGGTGTCACCCCTGCGGCATGTCCCGGATCTGAGCGCCTTGCAGCAGGAGGAACTGCTCGATCTCATCCTGAAGGTCCGGCAATCCCTGGAAGTCCTGAAAAAGGCGATGAATCCCGACGGCTTCAATGTCGGTCTCAATCTCGGGGCAGTAGCCGGTGCAGGGGTGGAAGCCCATGTCCATTTTCACATCGTCCCCCGGTGGCTGGGTGATACCAACTTTGTCCCGGTCTTTGCCGATGTGCGCGTCATTCCCGAACATTTTCAGAAGACCTATGAAAAACTGCTGCCTTTCTTCCAGGAACTCAAGGACGGAGACTGACCATGCGCTATCTCAAGATCGGGTTGCCCATCTTTGTGGTGCTCCTCGTGCTGCTGCTCATCCGGCAGAATATCGAGGTGTTTAATCATCAGTTTGAATTCCGCCTGAATCTCTGGCTGGTTACCTTGCAGAGCGCCCCGCACCGGGTCTGGGTCATTTTATTATTTACCCTCTTGCTGGGGGTAGTGGGCACGGGGCTTTATAGCTTCGTTGAGGTTGTGAAATTACGCCAGGCCAACCGGCAGCTGCGCCATGATCTCGAGCTGTTAAAGAGCGAAATCCAAACTCTCCGGCCTGAAGCGGCTCACCCCAGCACCACTGAAGCCGCCCCTGCCGAAGCCTAAAGAAGAGGGAAGAGGGAAGAGGGAAAGGTAATAACTCGTTAAGAAGTCCATAGGCTCTAGGCTTTGTTTTACGCCATATACGCCATAATTGAATGCACACGAGCATCTCTTATCTAATCGCTCTGAATCGCCGTAGGCGGCGAAAAATCTCCCTTTGAAGGAAAGAACAAAGCCCCCTGCGTCTTTACCGCAGGGAGAAAAAAGCAGGGGCATCGCAGAAAGCAGCCCCTGATAATACGTAGTCATTAATGACCAAAAATGTCACTACTGGCCGGCAACGTTTTTGCATAAGGTTAATGGCGCCTTCGTATCTCTTTCAAGTTCTGCAAGAAGCCTGCCGGACACTCATGCAAAAATATCTAACCTGCGAACTCTGACTGTTCATTCCTTCCCTTCGCTCAGGGCTTTGCTGTGAAGGTTATGCTTGGCTCACGGCGCACCCACCCTTTGACCCTTAACCTCTCCCAGGCCCAGGTCGCGGCTGCAGACAGAATATTTCATGACAAGCATTGGCAACAATCCCAATCTTTCGGCCTTTCTGGAGGAATTGCGCAACGCCGCGGAATGGCAATCTGTTATCAGCTATTACCATCATCTTCCTGGTGAAGCCGGGCAGTTTGCCGCTCCCCGGCGGCCTCTGGCCGCCCCCATCCAAGCGGCCCTGGCGAAGTTGGGCATCCAGCGCCTCTATAGCCATCAGGCCCGGGCCCTAGACCTGCTCGAGGAGGGGCGCCATATCTTAGTGGCCACCCCCACCGCCAGTGGCAAGACCCTGATTTATAATGTGCCGGTGGTCACGGCTCTGCTCCAGGAGGCCTCGGCCCGAGCGCTCTATCTCTTCCCCCTCAAAGCCTTGGAGCAGGACCAACTCAAAGCCCTTGAGGAATTTCGGGCGGCGCTGCCTACTTTGGCCTTTACTGCCGCCATTTACGATGGGGACACCCCTGCCGAGGTCCGCAAGAAGCTCCGGCTGGAGCCCCCCCACATCCTGATTACCAACCCTGATATGCTGCATCTGGCCTTACTGCCCAACCACGAGGCGTGGCGGCGGTTTTTTGCCGACCTGAAGTTTATCGTCATCGATGAAGTCCATACCTATCGGGGGATCATGGGCAGCCACATGGCTCAGGTCTTGCGGCGCCTGATGCGCCTCTGTCAACTCTACGGCTCTCACCCGCAATATATCCTAGCCTCAGCCACCATCGCCAATCCGGCGGAGTTGGCGGCCAAACTTACCGGGGTGCAAGTGGAAGTCTTAACCGAATCCGGCGCACCCCTGGCTGGCCGCCACTTTCTTTTTTTTAATCCCGACGCCAGTTCGGCGGTATTAGCAGCCCGCCTTTTTGTCCAGGCCCTGCGCCATGGTCTGGCTACTATTTGTTTTACCCAGGCCCGCAAGTTAACGGAACTGATGCACCTCTGGGCCCTGCGCCAGGCCCCCCACCTGAAACGGCTCATCAGCTCATATCGGGCCGGTTTTTTGCCGGAGGAGCGGCGGGAAATCGAAGCCAAATTGGCCAGCGGCAAGATGTTGGGGGTCATCTCCACCAGTGCCCTGGAGATGGGCATCGACATCGGCGGTCTGGATGTCTGCATCCTGGTGGGCTATCCCGGCACCATGGTAACGACTTGGCAACGCAGCGGCCGGGTGGGGCGCTGGGGCCAGGATTCCTTGGTGATTCTCGTGGCCCAACCCGATGCCCTGGATCAATATTTCATGAAAAATCCCGAGGAGTTTTTCTCTCGGCAGTTTGAGGCCGCCATCCTGGACCCCCATAACCC
>CAZARS010000075.1:0-15099 GCA_964487625.1 uncultured Desulfobacca sp. | reverse complement strand
TCGCCCATGAACACCAACTGGTGCTGGTCCAGATCAGGGTTGACCAAATCAAAGAGATTTTCCAAGTGAGAGAGGCAGCCGTGAATATCACCGATTGCATAAATCATATATTAACAACATCCCCTTTTCTAGAGCCATCGGAATAATCTATCTCGCTGATCTAAGCGGGTCAACCCAGCCTGGCGGGCCAGACGGAGGGCCTCCCGGTGCTCCTCGGCCGTGAGGAAATGCCGCAAGGCCGGGTGGGTATAGGCTTGGCCACACGGACGGTATTGGCCCATGACATTCACATACGTCTGGGGTGAAATCTCTTGGGCCAGGAATTCCATGATTTCCTTGGTACCGGCCAGCCCTTGAGGGAGGACCAGATGGCGCACCAGCAGGCCCCGTTGGGCCACCCCGTTTTCGTCCATGACCAGATCCCCCACCTGTCGGTGCATTTCTTTCAGGGCCTGGCGGGCCACTTCCGGGTAATCCGGGGCATTGCATAGAGCGGCGGCCACAGCTGGGTCCCAAAATTTGAAATCCGGCATGTAAATATCCACCACGCCATCCAGAAGCTGCAGAGTCGGCACGGCATCGTATCCCCCGGTATTATACACCAATGGCAGGCGGAGTCCCCCTTCTATGGCCAGAGGCAGGGCCGCCAAGATCATGGGCACCTGATGGGTTGGCGTGACGAAATTAATGTTATGGCATCCCTGGGCCTGAAGGCGCAACATGATGGCCGCCAGATCCTCGATGTCTATTCCCTCCCCCTCACCACCATGGCTGATCTCCCAATTCTGGCAGAAGATGCAGAAGAGATTGCAGTGGGAGAAAAAAATGGTGCCAGAGCCGTGCTGGCCCACCAAGGGGTCTTCTTCTCCGAAATGGGGGCCGAAACTGGCCACCACTGGCTTATCGCCGGTGCGGCAGAGTCCCAATTCGCCATGGCGCCGATCCACTCGGCAGCGGTGAGGGCAGATTTCGCAGGAGAGCATGATCTCATAGGCCTGACGGCGGCGCTCCTGCAAGAGGCCCTGGCGGTGCGTCTCTAGATAGGCCGGAGCAAAAGTTGTCTGGGCAGGCATGGTCTCCTCGTCATAATCGTTGCGAGCAGATGAACGGTTGCAGGTCCAAGGGGTATCAGGCCCGTCCGGGGCGCTGGATCAGTATCTGAACTAAAAAGACCCTATTGGTATAATCGGCCGAAGCGCCACCAACCTGAATCCCTTCTCGCCGGATCTGGGCCGCCGCGCCTCTTGTCGGCAGGGATGGCGCGTTACCAGTCCGGTTCGATCCTGAGGGCTTCCAACAGGCCATGGGGTAAGTCCCGCAGGAATCGGGAGACGGTATTGAAACTGGTGCCTAAATATTTATTATAACTGACCGTGGGAAAAAGGAGGTATAAATATCGGCGGGCCCGGGTGGCGGCCACATACAGCAGGCGACGTTCCTCTTCCAGGTCCTCTTCCCGCTCCTGGGCGTGAGCCGAGGGGAAGCGGCCTTCCGCCACCCAGATGATGAAAACCGCGTCCCATTCCAACCCCTTGGCGGAGTGGATGGTGGACAAAGTCAGATATTCATGGGGTGTTTCGGTCACCTCGGCCAGACTGCTGGGTGGCTCCAACGTGAGATCATCAAGAAAATCACCCAGAACCTTATAGCGAGCGGTGATGGTGAGGAGATGTTCCAGGTCCCGATACCGTTTGGGATAGTCATCATAATGGGCTTTGAGGATGGGTTCGTAATAACCGAGGGCCAGGTTCAGGCGTTGGGCCGGGGAGAGATCGGGGTTCTGCAGTTGCTCAAGCAGTTCGGCTAGAGAAGCGGTTGCGGCCCGGATTTTGGCACTTTTTTGGGAAGCGAGCCACTGTAGGGCGGTTTGCAGAGAAAAATCGGGGTTGTTTAGTTGTGCCAATAACTTCTGGGCACTTTTTTTGCCGATGCCCGGCACCAGTTGCAGGAGACGGTTCCAACTCAGGGAGTCCCGGGGGTTGGCGGCTACCCGCAAATACGACAAAAGATCTTTGATATGGGCGCTTTCCATGAATTTGAAGCCACCGAACTTCATAAATGGAATCTGGGCCCGCAGGAGTTCGATCTCCAGATCAAAGGAGTGGTAAGCTGCTCGAAACAGCACGGCCATCTGTCGCCAGGGGGTTCCTTGTCGGTGCAGCTCTGCCACCGTCTGGCAAAGGACCCGGGATTGCTCATTTTCACTGCCAACCTGAAGCAACACCGGTTTGGGCCCCTGTTTTTTCTGGGTAAACAGGCACTTGGTATACTTTTCCTGGGCTTGGGCAATGATGGTATTGGTCAGGTCCAAGATCGGTTGGGTGCTGCGATAATTCTCCTCCAGTTTGATGATGCGGGCGCCGGGGAACAGCCGGGGAAAATCCATGATATTTCGGAAGTTGGCCCCCCGGAAGGAATAGATGGACTGGGAATCATCCCCCACCGCCATGACATTGTCGTGGGTAAAGGCCAGGAGGCGGACGATATCGGCCTGAAGGCGATTGGTGTCCTGATATTCGTCCACCATGATGTAGGCCGATCTCTGGGAGAGTTCTAAGCGCACCTCTTCATGCTCCTGGAGCAGGCGGCGGCCCTCTAAGAGCAGATCGTCATAATCTAAGAGTTGGTGTTGGCGTTTATGCTGTTGATATTGGCTGAAAAGATCGGCAATAGTCTGGGTCTGTTCCAAGAATTGGGGGTATTCCCGTTTCATGAGGACGTCCAGGTCTAAGTTTTTATTGACCAGGGCGCTGAAAATCTGGACCAGGGTTTCCCGGCGGGGAAATTGGCCGGGGCCAGCCTTGACGGCCAGTCGATCCCGCAACATCCGGACCAGGTCACCCTGATCGTGACGATCCAGGAGGGTGAAGCTTCTCTCGTAACCCAGCCGCTGGCCGTAGCGGCGGAGCCAACCATGGCAGACGGCATGAAAGGTGCCGCCGGCCACCTGGTGCAGGGGACGGTTGATTAATTGGGAAGCCCGATGCAGCATCTCCTGGGAAGCCTTGCGGGTGAAAGTCAGCAGGAGGATTTGCCAAGGCGGCACCCCCTGGTCCACCAGGTAGGCCAAACGATAGACCAGAGTCCGGGTCTTGCCGCTTCCTGCCCCGGCGATGACCAGCACCGGTCCCTCAGTGCAGGTGACCGCTTCGTATTGGGCCGGGTTAAGCTCCCGCTGAAAATCAATCCGGCCGACCGAGGGTGGGTCGGGGGACTGCCACTGCTTCAAGATATGTTCCTCACTTGGCTGACCGCTGGCAATAGGTCGCAATGGCGGCGGCGAGGGCAGGGATGGTGTAGGTTTCGGGTTGAATCTGCGGCGGGTGCCCGAATTTTTCCAGGGTCTTGGCCGTGATGGGGCCGATGGCGGCGATGACGGCCCGGCTGGCCAAGCGGGCAAACTGTTCCTCCCCCACCAAACGGACGAAGTTCGTCACCGTGGAGGAACTGGCAAAAGTAAGGATATCAATATCGCCGTGCTGGAGGGCCTGGGTCGTGGCCGGGGGCAGCGTCTCAGGAGGCACTGTCTGGTAACTGGCCACCACTTCCACTTGGGCCCCGGCTTTGGCCAATTCCAGGGGTAAGATTTCCCGTGCTTCCTGGGCCCGGGGCAAGAGGACCCGGTCCCCGGGTTGGATCAACGGCACCAAACTGGCTGCCAGACCTTCGGCCCGAAAGTCGGTCGGGACCACATCGGCCACCAAGCCTTGCTCCCGCAGGGCCTTGGCCGTAGCTGCGCCAATGGCGGCCAAGCGGCTGGCGCCCAGGGCCCGGATATCCCGTCCGGCCGCAAAGAGTCGATCAAAAAAAGCGCCAACGCCATTAGGGCTGGTAAAAACCACCCATTGAAAACTGTTTAGCCGGCTGATGGCCTCATCCAGGGCAGCGTACTGATCGGCGGGAGGCTTGATCTCAATGGTGGGCGCCTCCAGACAAGTAGCCCCATACTCTTCCAGCGCCTTAACAAAAGCGCTGGCTTGCTGCCGGGAGCGGGTCACCAGGATGCGTTTCCCCCACAGGGGCCTCGTCTCAAACCAATTCAGCTCCGGCCGCAAAGAGACCACCCCGCCCACCACAAAGATAGCCGGCGGGCTCAGCCCTGCTGCCTGGGCTTTTTGGGCAATATCTCCTAAGGTGCCGGTCACGGTTCGCTGCCGAGGGGTCGTGCCTTGCTGGATCAGCGCGGCCGGGGTATCGGCCGCTTTGCCCCGGGAGACCAATTCCCGGCAGATGTCCGGCAAGTTCTTGACGCCCATGAGAAATACCAGGGTGCCGGGGCTCTTGGCCAATACTTCCCAGGGGATGGCACTTTCAGGTTTGGTGGGGTCTTCGTGGCCGGTGATGAACGACACCAGCGAGGCGTGCTGCCGGTGGGTCAGGGGAATCCCGGCATAGGCCGGCACGGCAATGGCAGAGGTTACCCCAGGCACCACTTCAAAAGGGACCCCGTGGCGCCGGAGCTCTTGGGCTTCCTCGCCGCCCCGGCCAAAGATGTAAGGGTCGCCCCCTTTAAGGCGGACCACGGTCTTGCCGGCCTTGGCCTTGGCCACCAGCAGTTGGTTGATGTCTTGCTGGGGCAGGGTATGGTCGCCCCCTTTTTTCCCCACATAAATGCGCTCGGCCTCAGGCTTAGCTTCGGCCAGAAAGGCTTCGTTGGCCAGATAATCATAAATAAGGCAATCTGCTTGGCGGATGAGCTCCAAGGCCCGGACCGTGATCAGTCCGGGATCACCCGGTCCAGCACCCACAAGATAGACAATGCCTTGGGATATAAAGGTCATAAGATGATTTCTGGTTCAAGATTTAAGCAAAATGGGAAGCGCTGCACGTGCCGCTTCACAATATGCCCAGGCCAGCCAGCCTGGTGCCATCATGATTATTATTTTTTGTCCTGCAGCCCGGCTCGCGGCTTGTCATAGCGCTCTTTTTCACTATAGATACAACCGCAGTACTGCTGGCGATACAGCCCCAGGCGTTTGGATTCGTCAATCCCGGCCCGCCAACCTAGGCGGAAGTCGGCATAGTGAAAGGGGACGCCCTCCTCCTGACCGATCTGCTGCCCGATCTCCCGGAGGCGGTCGTGTTGCTGGTAACGGCTATAGAGGAGGGTGCTGCTAAAGGCCTCAAACCCGGCCTGGCGGGCCAGACGGGCTGTGGCCCGCAGCCGCAGGGCGTAGCAAAAGGGGCAGCGCTCTTTTTCCCGGAATACCACCAGCCGCAGGAACTCCTCTAAATCGTAGGATTGGTGCACAGTCAGTGGCAAACCCACCTGCGCCGCATATTCCATCAAAGTGTGCAGGCGGCGCTGGAATTCCTGATAAGGGTGGATATTGGGGTTATAAAAAAAACCCTGCACCTCTGCTCCGTCCGCCCGCAGGACTTGCAGGGGATAGATGGTGCAAGGGGCGCAGCAGAGGTGCAATAAAATCTTCATCGGGCCAAATGCTTCGAGATAGGGTCAGAGGTCAAAGGCCAAAGATAATAAGAGGTTGAGGTCACAATGATTGATCTGCAGCACTCTTCATCACTAATCTTCCCCAATTCTAATCTCTGGCCCCTGCCCCCTAATCCCTTTTAAAACCGCATGACCTGTTGGCAGATGGCGCCTAACTCGCCGATATTGCGCACGACGGTGACGCCGGCGGCCTCCAGGGCGGCGACTTTATCGGCGGCTTTGCCGCTGCCGCCGGAGATGATGGCGCCGGCGTGGCCCATGCGTTTGCCGGGCGGTGCGGTCATCCCGGCGATGAAGGCCACCACCGGTTTCCTGACGTTTTCCTTAATGAACGCGGCCGCTTCTTCCTCAGCGGTGCCGCCGATCTCGCCGATCAGGACAATTCCCTGAGTCTGCGGGTCGGCCTGATAAAGTTTTAACATATCAATAAAGTTAGTACCGATGATGGGGTCGCCGCCAATACCTACGCAGGTGGATTGGCCCAACCCCCTGAGGGTAAGCTGGTAAACGGCCTCATAGGTTAGGGTGCCGCTGCGGGAGACCACCGCCACCGGGCCCTCGGTATGGATGGGGCCGGGCATGATGCCCACCTTGGCCTTGCCCGGGGAGATAATGCCGGGGCAATTGGGGCCGATGAGGCGGATATCGGTGCCTTCCAAGCGGCGGGCAACCTTGACCATATCCATGGTCGGAATGCCTTCAGTAATGCAGACGATTACCTTGATGCCGGCAGCCGCGGCCTCGAGAATGGCATCAGCGGCAAAAGCCGGAGGCACAAAGATCAGGGAGGTGTTGGCTCCGGCTTGGGCCACCGCTTCCTTGACCGTATTAAAGGCCGGCACCTCGTCCATCGTCTGGCCGCCCTTGCCGGGGGTGACGCCGGCCACCACTTTGGTGCCATAGGCGATACACTGCCGGGCATGGAAAGAACCTTCTTTGCCGGTGATGCCTTGCACTACGACGCGGGTATATTCATCAACCAAGACACTCATGGAGAACCTCTTTCATTGCATGATAAATGACCTGGCCAGCCACGCTGCTGGCTCAGATTAAGCCAGAGCCGCGACTTTTTGGGCCGCGTCCAACATGTCCCCGGCCACTGTGAAGTTAAGCCCGGATTCCGCCAGGAGATTGCGGCCGATCTCACAGTTGGTCCCTTCCAGGCGGATAATGATGGGGACGTTCACATTAACCTTTTTGGCAGCTTCCATCACCCCTTCCGCCAAGACATCGCAGCGCAGGATACCGCCGAAGATGTTGATGAGGATGGCCTTCACCCGGGGGTCGGAGAGGATGATGCGGAAACCGTTGGCGATCATATCGGCGCTGGCACCGCCGCCCACATCCAAAAAGTTGGCTGGCTCTGCCCCGGCCAATTTGATGAGGTCCATGGTGGCCATGGCCAGGCCCGCGCCGTTCACCATGGCGCCCACCGTGCCATCCAACCGGATGTAATTCAGATTGTGTTTGGTGGCCTCCAGTTCCAAGGGATCCATTTCATCCGGGTCGGCCAACTCCACCAGTTCCTTATGGCGGTAGAGGGCATTGTCATCAAAGGTGACCTTGGCATCCAGGGCCAGCATCTGTCCATCGGTGGTGACCACCAGAGGGTTGATTTCCACCAAGGAGCAGTCATAGGCGAGGAACATCTGATAGAGATTGGTTATGAAGCTGGAGGCGGTCCGCAGCAACATGGGATCCAGGCCGACTCCGAAGGCCAAATTGCGGGTCTGGTAGGGCTGCAATCCTACAGCTGGGTCGATGGCTTCCTTGATGATCAATTCCGGAGTCCGGGCTGCCACTTCTTCGATCTCCATGCCTCCGGCCGCGCTCATCATGATGACAGGGCGTGCCTGGCCACGGTCAATGACGATACCCAGATACAGTTCCTGTTTGATATCCAAAGCCTGTTCCACCAGGACCTTTTTAACCAACCGTCCTTCCGGGCCGGTCTGGTGGGTGACCAGGGTCATGCCCAGAATGGCATCGGCCAGGCTGGTGACCTCGCTCAGGGAATTGGCTATCTTGACGCCACCTCCTTTGCCTCGGCCACCGGCGTGGATTTGGGCCTTCACCACGAAACGTTCGCCGCCAATGGATTCGGCTACCTGATAGGCCTCATGGGGGGTAGTGGCCACTCCCCCCTGGGGGATGGGCACTGCGAATTTCTGAAAGAGTTGTTTCGCCTGATACTCATGGATTTTCATGGGGATTATCCTTTCCTGTGGTTCAGCCGCTGGCAGTCGGGACGCGGGGCAGGAGAAAAAGGCGGGGCGAAAGCGGTCCCACCGGAGTCCGCCAGGCTGCGCCCGACCCGGGACATTTACAAGATCGGTTGCTTAAAGCGGATTTCGAGCCCCCGCCGATTCAGATAGCTTAGAAAGAGGTCTACGAAATTTTCAGCTGATTTTTCCCATAAATCAGCGTATTCCGAAAACTCGGGGGGGATCTCCTGTTTGTTTTCCCGGACAAAATCCTGCTTGAGGCTTTCCAAATCAACGTATTGTAGCATCAATATCCCTTTCGCCGTGGGCTGGGCGGGGTATCATAAGGGGAAAATGAGATTGATAACCCTATCCGAATCTTTCTCCCGCAGTTGCAGGCGCAGCTGCGTGGCCACCCCCGCTTCCGTAGGGAAGAAGATCATCCCATGGGAGATCTCTTGAGGACGGATCACGGCCTTTTTCAAGGATTGGTTATGGAGATCATCGGCGATCTGGCGGGCCAGGGTGTTATCGCCCGCCCCCTGACTGGCACCTAAAACCGTGCCCGCGGCCGCCCCAACGACGGCACCCCGCATGGCAGCATCTCCCATTGACCTTCCGGCGGCTACGCCCACTGCGGCGCCGATGAGGGCGCCGGTGGCACCTCCCAGCAGAGTCCCTTTGCCGGCACTCTTAATGGTTTCACCCAAGGCCTGGGCACGCTGGACCCGGTCATAGGCACTCTGATGATCCAGCATGGGGAAAAGTTCTTGCCGGTCATTGACCAAAAAGGTCTGGGAAGCGTTGATCTCATAGGTTACCGGGGTCTGGTTATCAAAGACAACCTGCACCGGCAAGAGCCCGGCTTTAATGATGTCAAACCCGAAGGCATTTTTGGCTTCCTGCTCGTTCTGCCAGACCGAAGCGCCAGCTTGCAGGCCATTGATATTCTGGGCATTGGTATAAGCCTGGGGCAACCGGATGGGCACGACCTGGGGGCGATAAGTGGAGCAGGCGAACAGCAAACAGGAAGCAACCGTAAGGCAAAGCACACCTCGCCCCAGCCAGAGATGACGGCACATATCTTTGATGTTTACCATAGGGTTAGGCCTCGGGTATTTCTGTCACAATGTGTTGAGAGGAAAAAAGCTCCAATTAACCCTCAGAGAATACCTTGCTTTTCTCTCTTTCCCCTTTCAGAGCAGGGGCAACTGAATCCTGGTGAGCTCCCGGCAACGGCCCTCGGGGGCGCAGTCGATCACCACCCCTTGCAGTTGAATATTCTGGCTGGCCACTTTAAATTTCTGCGGCAGCTGAGAAAGAAAGCGGGTCAGGATGACCTGTCGATCCATGCCAATGACGCCGTCTTGGGGACCGGTCATGCCGGCGTCGGTAAGGTAGCCCGACCCTTTGGGGAGGAGACGTTCATCAGCAGTCTGGACATGGGTATGGGTGCCAATTACGGCGCTGACCCGTCCGTCCAGATACCAGGCCAAGGCCATTTTTTCACTGGTAGCTTCAGCATGCATGTCCACCAGAATAATCTGGGTATCCGAGGCGAGTTTGGCCAACTCCTGGTCAGCGGTCCGGAAGGGGCATTCCAGCGGGTTCATGAAGATACGGCCTTCAAGGTTGAGCACGGCGACCCGCTCCCCATTGGCCGTTTCCACCACTGTGAACCCGCGCCCGGGGGTTCCGGCCGGGTAGTTGGCCGGTCGGAGGATGCGGTCGTTACTTTCCAGATATGGCTGGATTTCTTTGTGTTTCCAGACATGGTTGCCGGTGGTCAGGACATCGATGCCCAGTTGGAAGAGTTGTTCTGCCACTTCGGGGGTGATTCCCATGCCGCCGGAGGCATTTTCACCGTTGGCCACCACCACGTCAATATTATATTTGTCAACGACTTTGTGGAGGAGCGCCGCCACGGCCTTGCGTCCCGGCGCCCCCATAATATCCCCAATAAAAAAGATTTTCATGGATTATCCTGCCGGTCTTTGCCGGTCTATATTCTTTTACTCAAGCCCGCCAATTTTGCAAAGAAAAAATGGCAGGGCCAGGCAAAAAAATTACCGAGCATAATCCACGGCACGGGTTTCCCGGATGACCGTGACCTTGATCTGGCCGGGATAGGTAAGTTCTGACTCGATCTTGCGAGTGGCCTCCCGACAGAGTAAAAAGGCCTCTTCGTCGCTCACCTTGTCGCTGTCCACAATGAGGCGAATCTCCCGCCCGGCCTGGATGGCATAAGTCTTACTGACGCCATTAAAACTCCGAGCAATCTTCTCCAATTCCTCCAGACGCCGGACGTAGGTCTCCAACATTTCCCGACGGGCGCCGGGGCGGGCCCCTGAGAGGGTGTCCGCAGCCTGGACTAACACGGCCAACACGGTTTCGGGTGGAATATCTTCATGATGGGCGTGAATGGCATGGATGACCCGATGGGATTCTCCATATTTTTTGGCCAACTCTGCGCCAATGAGGGCATGGGGGCCCTCCACCTCATGGTCTACTGCCTTGCCGATGTCATGAAGCAGGCCGGCCCGTTTGGCGTGTTTGACATTGAGGCCCAGTTCTGCGGCCATGATGCCACAGAGGTAACTGACCTCAATGGAATGTTGCAGGACATTTTGGGCAAAACTGGTGCGATACCGCAGTTTGCCCAAGAGCTTGATGAGCTCGGGATGCAAGCCATGCACCCCAGCATCAAAGGCCGCCTCTTCCCCCGCTTCCCGGATGCTGTTCTCCACTTCCTGACTGACCTTCTCCACCACTTCTTCTATGCGGGCTGGATGAATGCGGCCATCCAGGATCAGGTGTTCCAGGGAGCGCCGTGCCACCTCCCGGCGGATGGGATTAAAAGCAGACAAGATCACCGCCTCGGGGGTATCATCGATGATGACATCCACCCCGGTGGCCGCTTCCAAGGCCCGGATATTCCGGCCTTCCCGCCCGATGATGCGGCCTTTCATCTCTTCATTGGGCAGATTCACCACGGACACGGTCTGCTCGGCGACATACTCACTGGCATAGCGTTTAATGGCCAAGCCTATGATTTCCTTGGCTTTCTTGTCAGCTATCTCCCTGGCCTCGGTCTCCAAGCGCTTCACCAACCGGGCCGCATCGGTGCGCACTTCCCGCTCCAGGTTCTTCAAGAGGATGTTCCGGGCTTCTTCAGAACTGATGCCGGCCAAGCGCTCCAATTGCATCTTCTGTTCTGCCACTAACTGATGATAATACGCGTCCTTTTCTTTGATCTCCCTCTCAAGGGCCTCGATGGCCTTCTGACGATGGCCCAATTCAGTTTCTTTGGCATCCAAGGCGCTCATCTTTTTTTCCAGATGATCTTCTTTCTGCAGGAGACGTTTTTCCAGATTATTCAACTCCTGGCGTCGTTCTTTGGTCTCCCTATCAAATTCCACCTTCATCTGGAAAAGCTGATCTTTGGCCTGGAGGGCCGTTTCCTTTTTGATGGCCTCGGCGTCTCGGCGGGCTTCGTCTAGAATTTTTTTGGCCAGATTCTCCACCGAATCAATGCGGGATTCTATAATCATCCGGCGGAGATAAAAACCGGCAAAAACGCCCAAAACGCCGCTTAGGCCCACTGCCAACAAAGGCACGGATTCCAACGGCAACCCCATAGGTTAATCCCCTTGTATCTATATCAATAACCGGCGTCGCAGAGACCGGTTAGAGGCACTATAGTTCGCTTGTGAAAAAAATCAGACAAATAAGGACGGCTTGTCGCCGTACCTGGCTGGCTTAATGGGTGGGAAACGGCGCAGAATGACTGACCAAAGGCTCAGATTAGGGGTAAGACGAAAGTGCTCAGATGCCTTAAAATCCTCCTCTGAAGGTCCGAAACAAATTGGCAACAATTCCTCAATGTATAATGAGAACCATGGCGGTTCAGTGGTCAGAACCTGGTCTTGTCGTCGTTTCCGTCCAAAAGCCGTCGCTTGAATATATATAAAGCCTCTTGTTGGCTGAAGTCCCTAAAAGGGATTCACTCCCCCGCGACTGTGACGTGTCGGCAGGCCGTTCTTGAACCGTTACTGGACACGTGGGTCTGCCATGGTACTCCTTTAGGCAATTCCTCATCTGGACTGCTCACCGGAGTCTGACTGGAGTCCCGGTTCAAATAGTGTTGGGTCAATAATGGATCTGCCAATCACCTTCACCGCAGGGGAAGTGAATATTTATTATCAAGTAATTGGATTAAATTTTTGGATTTTATTTCAATTTCCCGTTGGAGATGATATAACTCCTCCTGCAGTTCGAGATAATCAAAAGCTAAATTAAGTGCCGCCAGAATTGCTATTTCTTCATTGGCAGCCTTGGGTAAAGTTTTTCGGGTTTCTTGAATTTTTTGCTGGACCAGATAAATAACCTGTTCCAACTGTTGGGCTGAGGCCTCACTCCTCAGCGTAAAAGGGCGTCCTAAAATCTCAACTTTCTTGGTGATCAAGGTAGAAATAGAAAAATCTCCTATTTCTCTGTGCTCAGTGCTTCTAATTTGTGTAATAATTGATCAAGACGCTGCCTTATGATATCTCGTTCTCTGTTAAGTTTGGTCAAAGCCTCCCTGGTTTCCGTGAGGGCACGTTCTTGTTCTTCCAACATTTTCATCAGAGTGCTGTTTTCACTCTGGAGATTGTGATATTGGCTGAGCAGATCTTCCAGCTTCTTTTCGAGAACCTCAAACAATTCCAGCGCCACAGCTCGGTCCTTTCATCGGCGGCATGCTTCAATTGTATTCTTTGTTGCCAAAATGTCAAGGTGTTTTCTTGAGGAGAAGCGGGTGAAAGCGCCCTGTCCAGGGCAGCTTGCCCTCTTGCTGGAAGGGGTGGTGGGGAGAAAAAAGGTTGCGGGAGGTTTCTTGGCTACAAGCAATTCTTTGACGGCGTCGGCGCGCTGCTGATCAAGGCGGTATCAGGGGCCAACCTCGGGCGCCGCCTTATCTGTTGGCAGGCGGCAACAGCAGTCATCCTCCCGGCGGCTGCAGCGACCGGCCGGTATGGCTAGAATTTTCAAGCTGACTCCCCGCCCCAGGGCAATTTTATGGCCGTTCAGGCCAACGACCAGGGAGTTGCCGTGGTTCTGACACACCGTCACCCTTTGCCCCGGGAAAAGACCCAGAGCCAGGAGGCGCCCTTGCAGGTGGCGGCCGCCCAAAAAACCCGTCACAATGGCGTCCTCCCCGGCCGAGAAATTGGCCAGGGCTTGGCTGGGGGCACTCAGAGCGTGCAGGGTCTGGTTAGACATGATGCTCCTCCTGAGAGGGGGCAGACTCGGGTGTCTGGCAACGGGGACAGCGGCCATGCACCTCCAAGACATGCTTGGTAATCTGATACCCGTAGGTTTTGGCCAATTTCTCTTCCACCGTGGCCATCAGTGGTTCTTCAAATTCGATCATGGCCCCACATTGGGAGCAGCGCAAGTGGCAATGGTGTGGCCGTCCATAAATCTGTTCGTAATGCCAATGGCCTTCTTCATAATTGACTTCCCGGATAAGGCCACAGGCCACCAAAAGTGGCAGGGTGCGATAAATGGAAGCCTTGGAGATCTTTTTGCCTTGAGCCACCAACCGCAGGAAGAGCTCATCCACGTCGAAATGGTCCTTAAGGCGGAAAATCTCCAAAACAATGCTCTCCCGCTCTTGGGTCTGACGCAGACCTTGGGACCGGATAAATTCTCGAAAGACTGCTAATTCTGGCACCATGGGAAGTTATCGTAGTTGAGAACCAATAACAATATTATAGGGCCTCTAAGGCTTTTGTCAAGGTAAGAAATATCAGAATCGCCGGCGGTAGGACATGCCCTCCAAAACACGCTGTTGGGCTAGATGGAGGGCAGCTTCCCGGGGATAAAGGTTCTTGCCTTCCATGAGGCGGAGGACTGCCTGACAATTCTCCCGGATCTTTTCTTGGATGGCCGCAAAGGCCTGGGTGGCATTGCCTTGGCGGTATTCAATGGAAGTAGTGATCACGCCTCCGGCGTTGACAATGAAATCAGGGAGGCTTAGGATGCCCCGTTCATGCAGGTAGCGTTCGGCCTCAGCGGAGATGGGAATGTTGGCCCCTTGCAGGATCAGCCGTGCCTTGATCTCCTGGACATTGGCCATGGTGATGACATCAGGTTGGGCGGCCGGCACCAAGATGTCGCAGGGGAGGGTCAGGAGTGCCGCCGGGTCAATGGGTTGGGCTCCGGCATAGTCTTTGACTTTGCCCCCTTGTTCCTTAATGGCCAGGAGCTGGGCTACCGGGAGGCCCCGGGGGTCGTAGATGGCGCCGGCCGAATCACTGGCACCGATCAGCATGGCGCCACTTTTCTCTAAGAATTTGGCGGCGGCCTTGCCGACATTGCCGAAGCCCTGGACCACTACGGTGGCCCCCACCAAGCTAATCCCCAGGTGTCGGGCCAGCTGTTCGGCGGCCACCGCCAAACCGAAGCCAGTGGATCCCAATTCATCCAAGGGGATACCACCGGTGACCTTAGGGCGCCCGGTGGCCCGCCGGTTTTCATCGTAGATAAAGGCCATACAGGCTTCGTCGGTCCCCATATCGGGACCGGGGATATAATCTGTCAGCTCGGCGATGGCCCGGGCCAGACCGCGCAGCAGCCGCTCTTTCTCGGCCAGGGGCAGAGCTGGATCAGCGATTATGCCGGCCTTGCCCCCACCATGGGCCAACCCAGCCGCGGCGTTTTTCCAGGTCATGGTCCGGGCCAGGCGAAAGACTTCCTCGGTGGAGATGTGGGTGGACAAGCGGATGCCGCCGATGGCTGGCCCCAAAGCAGTATTATCGATAACCACGATGGCCCGTAAGGGCAGCCGGGGCTCATAAATATGGATAATCTTTTCCGGCCCCCACGCATCGGCGAATTGACTGAAAAGATCGCTCTCCATGCCTACTCCTTTCTCCCTCGTTGCGTCAGCCGCTGCCATCAATTCTATTCCTGCCTGATCATACCATAATCATAGCATCAGGCGAAGGTTGCTGTCACGTTGGTTCGGAGCCAACCCACGATTTTTGTGCATTTTTCTCCGCCTGCACTGAGCTGCTCAATTGCTGGCAGGCGAAACCCGCAGGGAGCCCAGGGCGCTGCAAACAAGCTTGCCAGAGTTGTGGTTTTGTGGTAGAGAATATTTTCACAGAGTTGTGGCGAGATCTTCGGCCAGGTGAGCCCCGGGGGTGGAAGTATGAGCAGAGGTGTCAATAAAGTTATATTGATTGGTAACTTGGGGGCTGACCCCGAAGTGCGCTATACTGCCAACGGCACGGCCGTGGCCAAATTCCGGGTTGCTACGAATGAAACCTATGTGGATAAGAATGGTAACCGGCAGGATATGACGGAGTGGCACCTGGTTACGGCCTGGGGAAAGTTGGCCGAAACCTGTGGCCAATACCTGGCCAAGGGGAAACAGGTATATATCGAAGGCCG
>CAZARS010000074.1:12477-15216 GCA_964487625.1 uncultured Desulfobacca sp. | reverse complement strand
ATCATCTTCTTGGAGGACTTCCCGCACAGCGTCTTCCAAGGCATAGGTGTTGGCAAAGGCAGTTTCCAAGACGAACCGGCGAAAGGCATCCAAGTCGTAGACAGCCACCTCAAACGGTCGAATCTCCAGGGGGGGAGGAGTTCCGCCCGTCCGGGCCCCTTGTTGTAGGAGGATGGCCGTCCACTCGCCGTTGAGGGCGTCATAGGGCTCCAGACCCTGTGCCTGGCGCCATTGGCTCAGCGTCCAGCTGGTGGCCGTGTTAAAACCCTCACAGCAGTCCAGCTTCTTGAGGAAATAATGGTCCACCACGCCGGTATCAGTCAACTGACTGCCCTGGACCACGGGGAAGAGCCGGCAGGCTGCCGGGCGATCAGCATAGACGCGGCAGCCCTCCGAAGTCAGGAAAGGGCAGGCTGTGGCATCTCCCGTCGGCTCGGCCAGCAAGCGCAGGGGGAGACCAGAAACCTCCTCCAGCACCCGCACCGTGTAGCGGGCCAGGAACGCTGTGCTGGTGATCCCCAGGAACCTCCTCAGCCGCAGGATGTCATAGGGTTTTAGGATGATGGTGGGACTCTGACAGCACCGGTTAAAACAGGCCAAACCGGCGTGGCAATGGAATTGGAAAACCGTATCGACCCTTACTTCTGGCATATCCGCGGGATCAGTGTAAATATGAACCATAGGACCTCTTGTGGACAAGTATTAAAGTAAACGAGGTCATTATACCAAAATCTTCTATTCCTGAGGAGGCTTGGTGACCAGCCGCGACGCAAATCAGGCCGTTGCCAGGGCAGCTAGGCCACACATTCTTCTGAGTCATGGGGCAGGGGGCCGGGATATGCTCCGGCTCATCGATGAGATCTTCCGGCGGGGCTATAGCCCGGTCGGGGTCAGCCAGGACGACAGTGCCGTCCTTTCTGTGGGGGAGGGGCAGTTGGCGCTGACTACCGATGCCTTTGTGGTTTCCCCGCTCTTCTTTCCCGGCGGCGATATCGGCCGTCTGGCGGTCGCCGGCACGGTTAACGATCTGCTCACCGCCGCGGCCCAGCCCTTGGCCTTGGCTGCGGCCTTTATCTTGGAGGAGGGCTTCCCTCTGGATGACTTAGCCAAGATTGTCCGATCCATGCAAGAGACTGCCGCCGAAGCTGGGGTTACCATTGTCACTGGCGATACCAAAGTGGTGCCCCGGGGGGCGGCCGACCAGGTGTTCATCACCACCACCGGGGTGGGGCGGGTCCGGCGCCCCGGGGTTTCTGGCGCGGCGGCCCGGCCGGGGGATGTGATTCTCCTCACCGGAACGGTGGGAGATCATGGCACGACGGTCATGTTGGCCCGGGAAAACCTCCTCAGCGGCTCGACCATTGCCAGTGATGTGGCGCCTTTAAACGATATCGTCCTGAACCTCCTTGAGGCCGGCCTACCCCTCCATGCTTTGCGGGATCCCACCCGGGGCGGCTTGGCAGCCACCCTCAATGAAATCGCCGTCCAGTCCCAGGTGGCCATGGAGATCCAGGAAGAGCAGGTCCCCCTGCAACCCGCCGTGGCCGCGGCCTGCGAGGCTTTGGGGTTGGACCCCTTCACCGTTGCCAACGAAGGGAAGCTCGTGGTCATCGTCCCGGCCGAGGCCGCGGCGCCAGCCCTGGCAATCATCCAGGGAAGCCGCTATGGTGAAAATGCCAGCATCATCGGCAAGGTCCTGGAAGGGCCGCCGGGCCGGGTCCAGGTCCGCACGGCCTTCGGCACAGCCCGCCTCCTGGACATGCCTGCCGGTGAATTATTGCCGCGCATCTGCTGATAGAACTGATAAAGGATAAAGAGAAGAGGGAAAAGTGATAACTGTTAGCCTCTTCATCCCCTGCTATGTGGATCAGTTGGCCCCGGAAGTGGCGGCCGCAGTCGTGGCCATCTTGGGGAGACTAGGCATTGCCTGGCAGTTCCCGGCAGGCCAGACCTGTTGCGGCCAGCTGGCCTATAATGCCGGGGATCGGCTGGGGGCAGGCAAACTCCTCAAGCATTTTGCGGCAGTTTTTGCAGGAACGGGGCCGATTGTCTGTCCCGGCCCCTCCTGTGTGCGGATGGTGCGGCGGTATGCGGTAGATCTAATGGAAACTCCGGATGAGAGGCGGAATCTGGCGGAGGTGACGGACCGGGTTGTAGATCTGGCGGAATATCTCCTGGCCAAAACCCCCCTGCCTTTCCCCTTGGCCTGGCAGGGGCGGGTTTTTTTGCATCAATCTTGTGCAGCCCGAGAATTGGGTCTCCTGCCGGCCCTCCAGGAGCTTCTGAGCCAGATCCAGGGCGTGGACCTGTGCACTTTGCCAGCCGCTTATAGTTGTTGCGGGTTCGGCGGGCTGTTTTCTCTCAAGCAAAAAGAGCTGTCGCAGATCATTGGATGGCGCTATCTTCAGGCTGTGGCTGCGACGGCGACGGCGGTGGTGGTGTCGCCGGACGTGGGCTGTCTCCTGCACCTACGGGCTTTAGCCCAGACCCAGAATCTATCCCTGCGGTTCCTCCACCTAGCCCAATTTCTCGAGGAAGCCATGGTGGCCACCAGCTGAATCCAGTGGTTACTGTTCTTTCTTACCGAAAATCTCCCGCAGGCGCAAACGCACCCCCACGTTGGTGAGGTGCTCTTCTTCCAACAAGCGCTTGATGGTTTGGATCACCTCCACGTCAGATAGACGATATTCCCGCCGGTTGGATTCACTGCGCACCGGTTTGAGAAACTCATCGAAAGAT
>CAZARS010000074.1:0-12437 GCA_964487625.1 uncultured Desulfobacca sp. | reverse complement strand
AAACGGGAAACCTGATCGATATTGAGTAAGAGGTCCTCGCCCAGAACATCCTCCACCATGGCTGTTTCCTTTGCGTAGCAGTCGGTGTAGGCACCGGTTTTCGTTATGCGGCGATGCAATTTTTAAGTTCTTATTATTTTTATTCTCTTTAGGATGAAGATAATCTAACTTCCTTTAATTTTCTCAATTTTCATGGAAGCTTGACTCTTCATCGAATCCTTTGGGGAAAAACTTAAATAGGTTGTATCGAAAAAATTCTCTCTTGGACTCTTTTGACCGCTTTGCGACATGGCGTGCGGCATCGGCCAGCAAGCCGCCGGTTCCCAGCTGGCCGCCCCGGCTTTAACCTTGACAATAACCCTCTGAATATATTTAAATGATAGCAGAATTAGCGGGTAAGGACGTGGCCCATGTTTAACAAAGTTCTGGTGGCGAACCGGGGAGAGATTGCCATCCGCATCATTCGGGCCTGTAAGGAGTTGGGCCTGAAGACCGTGAGCATCTATACCGAACAGGATGCCAATGCCCTGCACATTACCAAGGCTGACGAAGCCATCTTAGTGAAGCCGGGGCCCATTGCCGGTTATCTGGATTACGAGCAGATCATTCGAGTGGCCCGTTGGTCTGGCGCAGACGCTATCCATCCCGGCTATGGTTTTATTTCGGAAAACTGGCGGTTCGCTCATGCCTGTGAAGAGGCCGGTATAATTTTTATCGGTCCCACCGCCACTGCCATCCGGGCCATGGGCAACAAGATCCGGGCGCGGGAACTCATGACCGAAGCCGGGGTCCCCCTGGTCCCGGGGTCGCCGGTCCTCCAGGATGAAAAAGAGGCTTTAACCTGGGCGGCCCAGATCGGCTATCCGGTGATGATCAAGGCCAAAGCCGGGGGGGGCGGCAAGGGCATGCGTCTGGTTCACAATGACGAGCAGCTCTGCCAAGGGCTGACCATCGCCCGGGCTGAGGCCAAAAAGGCGTTCGGCGATGATGCCGTCTACTTAGAAAAATTTATCGTCCAGCCCAAACACATTGAGATCCAGATCATGGCCGATAAACACGGCCAGGTCATTCACTTGGGAGAACGGGACTGCTCCATCCAACGGCGGCATCAGAAGCTCATAGAAATCGCCCCATCGTTGGTGCTGACCCCGGAAAAGCGCCAGGCCATGGGCGCAGTTGCCATCAAGGCAGCCCAGCAGATTCACTACCATACCGTGGGGACCGTGGAATTCCTGGTGGATCAGGACCTGAATTTCTATTTCTTGGAGATGAATACCCGCATCCAGGTGGAGCACACCATCACCGAGATGATTACCGGCATTGACATCGTCCAGGAACAGATCCGCCTAGCCGCAGGTGAGCCCTTGCGATTTAAGCAAGAAGATATTCGTTTTTCTGGTTTTGCCATTCAGTGTCGCATCAATGCCGAGGATCCTCGCAATAACTTTTTTCCTTCACCCGGGCGGATTACCAAATACCAGTCCCCGGGAGGAATCGGTATCCGCATCGACGGCTGCGTCTATGGGGGCTACGAGGTGCCGCCGTATTTTGATCCGCTCTTAACCAAATTGTGTGCTTGGGGCTTGACCTGGGAAGAGGCCGTGAACCGCATGGCCCGCGCCTTGGATGAATATATCATTCGAGGGGTCAAGACCACTATCCCACTCTATAAGAAGCTGCTGCTGGATGACGAGTTCCGCAGCGGCCGGTACACGACGGAGTATATGGAAAGAAAGATTCGGGAGTTGACCTACGAAGACCTCAAGGAGCCTTTCGATATCTATTACTTAGCCGCTGCAGCCTTATTTTTTGAGATGAATTATTTCTATACGGAAGGTCAGCCATGAAGCTGCCTTTTCATGTTACCGACGCCACCTTGCGGGATGGGTTGGAGGATTTTGTCCTGAAGCGTCTGCATCCCGAGGAGGTCAGCCGCCTGGGGACCTTACTGGACCGGGTGGGTTTCTATTCCATTGACTGTTGGGGCGGCGGCACCTTTTACCACGCCTTGACCGGTCTGCTGGAAGACCCCTGGGAGCGCCTCAAACGCCTGCGTCGGGCCATCCGCCATACGCCGCTGCAGATGGTCGTCCGGGGGCAGATGTTGGTGGGGTTCCGGCCGTACCAGAAAGAACTAGTCCGCAAGTTCTTGGCCAAAGCCGCGAATCTGGGGATAGACATCTTCCGCATTTATGATCAGCTCAACGACCTGGCCAATATGCGGCCGGCCATTATCATGGCCAAGGAGCTGCGGAAAGAAGTAGAGGCCACAGTCCTCTACGCCAAAAGTCCTTCGGTGACCCAGGCTGATTATCTGCGGTTGGCCGAAGACCTCATCAACGTGGGGGCCGACAGCATCTGTATTAACGACTCTTTAGGCACCATGACTCCTGAGGAAGTGGCCTCCCTGGCCACGACGTATAAATGGCATTTTCATCAGCCCCTGCGGCTGCATCTCCATGATAGCCAGAAAAAAGCGGTGGAGTCCTATCTGGTGGGGGTCCGGGCCGGGGCCGAGCGAGTGGATACCGTCATGGGACCCCTGGTGTGGTCCGATTGCCCCCCCGCGGCCGAACAACTGATGGCAGCTCTGGCTGGAACGTCCTATGATCCTCAGATTGACCTGGCCGCCCTGGAGAATGTATCTTCCTATCTCCAAGAACTGAAAGCGGCCCATCGGTACCAAGACCCACCGGTTCGGAAAACCGAAGGCACGGCCGTAGAAGGTCATTTGCCGGGCTTGCTGAAGGATTACCTCCGGGAGGAGTTGCGTAGCCGACAGGCTCGGGACCGCTTACAGGCAGCCTTTAAAGAGGCCTATCGGGTCTGGCAGGACCTAGGGTTTCCACCCCTCAAAGGCAAGGTCCTGGAGATCGTCGGGGATCAAGCCCTGGTGAATCTCTTCGCCTCCCAACGCTATGAAAAACTTACCGAGGACATGGAGGATCTGATCCGTGGGCGGTATGGCAGCCTGTATTCCCTGGTGGACGATACCTTGCGCCAAATCGCCTTGACGCTCCGGGAGAAGGAGCGCAGTCATCCATGGGAAGGACGGCTGCGGCAGCCACCGGGGATTACCCGGGAAGAGGATATCATCACCTATTCCCTCTTCCCCGATGAGGCCATCTATTTTTTCCAACATCGGGACAAAAAAGCCGCGGCACCGCCGCCGGCCAGACCGGCGGCACCCAAAACACCAGAAGCCCCAGCCACCCGTCTGGCCCAAACCATGCCCCGGGGTCTGGTCTTGACCCTCAAAGGGGAAGAAGTGGCGGCCCGCTTGGAGGCCATCGGCCCCTTGCGAGGCAACAAACAGACTCTGTTTATCACTATCGGGGATATGACCGAAGAAATCGAGGTGAGCTTCCTTACCGAAGGTTCGGGCCGACCCGAATACCTGGTGACGTTCCATGGCGAAACCCATCGCCTGAAGATTAAAAAGGTCTTTCCCAAAGAAGAGGAATATACCCCGATTTTCTTGGAAGTCGACGAAAAATTAGAGGAATTCCTCATTAAACATCTGCACATTGATTAGCCCTGGGTGTTGCTCCCAGGGTGCTGTGGAGGCTGTCATGTCCATCCGCCCCCGCACCCTCCCCATCGGTTGGTATCCCGGCTCGGCCAAAGAATGCCAGAGGGAATTGGCGGGTTTTGTGGCCGGGGTAAAACCGTTGCCGGCGGCCACCGCAGTGTATGGTGGCGTTATCCCCCATGCTGGCTGGTACTTCTCTGGTCGTCTGGCCGCGCGGGTTTTTTATCTGGCCTCCCAAGCCAAACAACCGCAGGTCGTCTGCATCTTCGGGGGGCATTTGGGAAGCACTGCCCCACCACTCCTGGTAGAAGATGAGGCCTGGGAGACCCCTTTGGGGCCAGTAGCCTTGGCCACCGAGATGTATGAGTCCCTCAAGGCCAAAATAGCCTGTGCCCCGGAGTATCCCGGCGATAATACCATTGAAATTCAACTCCCCATGGTCAAGTATTTCTTCCCCCAGGCCAAGGTCTTGGCGGCGCGGGCCCCCCACTCGCCCCAGGCCATGGCCTTGGGTCGGGCGGTGGCGCAAACCGCCCAAGAACTCAAACTGTCCCTGCTGGCTTTCGGCTCTTCCGACCTGACCCATTATGGCCCGAACTACGGCTGGGCTCCCAAAGGGTATGGCCCGCAAGCAGTGCAATGGGTGAAGGAGGTCAATGATCGGGTTTATGTGGAGCGGGCCCTGCGCCTGGATGCCACAGGGGTGCTGCAGGCCGCGGCCCAGGACCAGAGTTCCTGCAGTGCCGGGGCTACAGCGGCAGCCATAAGCGCGGCCCAAGCCATGGGGGCCAGCCGGGCAGCGTTGGTGGAGTATTACACCAGTTACGATATCCGGCCCGACAACAGTTTCGTAGGCTATGCTGGGATCCTGTTCCTGGGCGACTGACCCTCGCCGTTTCCTTGTTCCAGCCTGGTCTCGGCCATGAGCTGTTGCCGGGAGCCAGCGTGGCAGGGTTGGTGCTACCGCCTGACCCCCCAGCTCTACTTATCCGACCGGCCCCAAACTATTCACAAAGGGGCAGGGGTGCAGGTGGTGACCCTAGAGAGTGGCGGGGCTTTCCCTCTGGGGCATCCCACCACCCGCCTGTGTTTGAACCTGCTCACCTCAGCTCTGAGGCAGCGGCCGGTGGGCCGGTTATTGGAGATCGGCTGCGGCAGTGGCGTGCTCTGTATAGCCGCAGCAATCTTAGGGGTTCCCTTCATCGTGGGGGTAGACCTGGATGAAGCTGCAGTGCGGGCCACGCGGCACAATGCGCAACGCCAAGCCCTCGATCAGGTTATTCGGGTTGTCCAGGGTTCCAGCGATTGCCTAACCGGCTCTTTTGATCTGGTAGTGGCCAACTTGCCCATTGACGTGCAGCATGATCAGGTCCCGGCCTACCTGCATCTGGTCCGGCCGGAAGGCCGACTCCTCCTGTCTGGTTTCAGGGAACCCGAGGAGGCAGCCCTGCTGGCGCGGTTTCGGCCACAGGGCTGGCAACTCATCGACCGTGCCGTGAAGTATTTCTTCCACCCCGAACTGCCGCCCACCATCAATTTTAATTGGGTGGCATGGCTGCTGGCCCGACACGGGTCTGGCGGTTAAGGCTGCACATCCTCAGGTCTCTAGCCCCACTACGCAGGGAGAGGATTGGGCTGAGGGGAATGATAATGCAATTCATAATTTTATTCATGAGTGCCCGGCAGGCTTCGTGCAGAGCTTTAAAAAAGACGCCAATAGCCGAAAAAGCCTTTCACCCATGGCTTTTTTTCTTTTGTCATCCTGAGCACAGCGATTGATCTGAGATTTTTCGGTCGCTTCGCTCCCTCAGAATGACAATATAAGACCAAGGCAAGAGATACGAAGGCGCCTTTAAACCTTTGCAAAAATGTTGCCGTATCTTAGTGAATCTTATTGAGTTTTCATCCGGACGAATAGACCCTGTAAGGGCGTTTTGCCAAACGCCCCTCCAGAAAGGCTTGTTATTGCCACTTTGTCGGTCACATCCGCTGATTTCTGTAGTTTCCGGATGGACACTATTTATTGATCGCTCCTTGCTTGAGGGCAATCTCAAGCCAGTTTTGCTTAATTCCGGATGAAAACTAATGGGTTTTTTCTCCATCATGGCTGTATTGCAGTGCCACTGATTCATAAGGAAAGACGATGACGACGACATTCCCCAAAAACGTCCGGGAGGCGATCCTGGGCTTTCATCTGGCCGACCGCATGAAGGCTGAACTGCAGGTGGCTTCCGCCCTGCTGCAACAACTGCAGGGGATGAGCGGCCCCGAAGAACTCGGCGCCCGGCGCCTATACATGGAATACCTCAAGGCCCTGGACCAGGACATCACCCTTTGCCAATCCATCATCAGTGAGGGTGAGATGGTCCGGTTGAAGACGGTTTTTACCGGCCTGCGGGGGTTAGTGGCCGAAGGCCAACTTGGCGATATTCAAACCAATCTTACCTGGATGCTCACCATCATGACCACCTATGCACAGCGGGCCATGGAGTATCTGGTAAAAGAGAAACTGTTGTAAGGCTGCGATTTCGGTATGTCCAGGCAATGGGGACAATTGCTCATGGTGGGACTGCCGGGTCCAACGGTGGATGACACGGTGCGGTGGCTCCTGCAAGACCTGCAGGTGGGCGGCATCATCCTGTTCCGGCGCAACCTGGAGAATTTGCCCCAGGTAACTAAGCTGATCCGCGCCTGCCAGGAAATCGCCATCTCGGCCAGCGGTTATCCCCTTTGGGTGGCGGTGGACCAAGAGGGCGGCCCGGTGCAACGTCTGCGGCAGCCTTTTCCCGAGATGCCCTCGGCGCGCCAGCTTGGGGCTACCGCCGAGCCTGCCACCGTGGAGGCTGCCGCTCAGAGAGTGGGCTTAGCCTTGCGTGAACTGGGGATTAACATGAACCTGGCCCCGGTTCTAGATGTGCCCCGCACCCCAGACTGCCCCTTGTGGGAACGGGCCTATGGTTCTGATCCCCAGCACGTAGCCACCTTTGCCCTGGCGGCCCTCCAGGGCTATCGGGCCGCCGGTATTGTGCCCATAGCCAAACATTTCCCGGGCCTGGGCGCTACCCAACTGGATTCCCACCTGGACTTACCCACCGCCTTGCCGGGCGAGGCCGAGCGGGAGAAGGACCTTTGGCCATTCCGTCAGGCCATTGCTGCTGGAGTGCCGGGCATCATGGTAGCCCATGTGATGGTGCCGGAATGGGGCGAGGCTCCTGCCTCCCTCTCGCCGGTGGCGGTTACCCAGGTCCTGCGGCGCCAGCTGCAGTTCTCCGGCTTAAGCTTGACGGATGATCTGGAGATGGGGGCTATCCGCCGCCATTGGCCCATGGGGCAGGCCGCCTGCCGGGCCGTGGCTGCCGGCCATGATCTCCTGCTGATCTGCGAACAACCGGAGCATGTAGCCGAGGCCCTCACTGCCTTGGACGCCGACCCGGCCTTGCGGGAGGTGCTGCCCCTCCGTCTGGCCCGGATCCATCAACAGAAGCGGGCTTACTTGCAATGAGAGCTGGTTGTCTATGGCGGATGTGTGGCGGCTGCCAACCACGGGAGGCAGGGATTATTCCAGGGTTCTGCTCACCGCAGCCTGAGCCCCCGCATATCCGGCTTCACCTGAGACTATGCTAAAAGCGCGGACTGCACCGCCCTCTGGCCAGCCACCTCTCCTGCAGGTTGAGGCCCTGCAGATGAGCTTTGGCGGCCTGATGGCCCTGAACGATTTCCAACTAAAGTTGCAGACCGGGGAATTGCATGGCCTCATCGGGCCCAACGGCGCGGGCAAGACTACGGTCTTTAACCTCCTCACGGGTTTTTATCAGCCCACGGCTGGGGAGATGATCTTGGCCGGCACTTCCCTGAAAGGTCTGCCGCCTCAAGCTATCTGTCGCTTGGGCATCGCCCGCACCTTTCAGAATATCCGTCTTTTTGAAGACCTATCGGTGCTGGAAAATGTCTTAGTACCCCTGCACGGCCGTAGCGATGTCGGTTTCTGGCAGACGGTTTTGCGTCTGCCCGGCTTCTGGCGGTCGGAACGGCAGCAGCAAGCCTTGGCCCGGGAGTTGTTGGCCCGTTTGGCTTTGGAGCAATATGTCCATCTACCGGCCGGTCGTCTCCCCTATGGACAGCAGCGCCGTCTGGAGATCGCCCGGGCCTTGGCCGCCCGCCCCCGTCTCCTGCTTTTGGATGAACCCGCCGCCGGTCTCAATCCCCGGGAAAGCGCCGATCTCATGGAACTGCTGCAGCAGTTGCGTCAGGATTACCAACTGACCATCCTGCTCATTGAACACAACATGCAATTTGTCATGCATATCTGTGAGCAATTGACGGTCCTGGATCACGGCCTGATCATTGCCCAAGGGCCGCCGGAGGCCATCCGCCAAAATCCTCAGGTGATCCGGGCCTATTTGGGGGAAGCCGCCCATGCTTAAGATTGTCAATCTCAGCGCGGCTTACGGCAGCATCCCGGCTCTGGCCGGGATTTCGCTGCATGTCCCCAACGGCCAGATCGTGGCCCTCATCGGGGCCAATGGCGCCGGCAAGACCACCTTGATGCGCACCATTACAGGCCTCCACCGCCCCCTCACCGGCAAAGTGATCTTCCGGAACCGGGAGATTCAGGATCTCCCCACCCCGGATATCATGCGCCGGGGCATGGCCCTCTGTCCCGAAGGCCGACGGATCTTTCCCCATCTTACGGTCCGGGAAAACCTCATCCTGGGGGGCTATTACAGCCCCGAACGGCGTCTGCGCCGGGATCTCGGGGACATCTTTCAGCTCTTCCCCCGCTTGGCAGAGCGCCTGGAACAGAAGGCCGGGACCTTGAGCGGGGGGGAACAACAGATGTTGGCCCTGGGACGGGCCCTCATGTCCCGGCCCCAGATGCTTTTGCTGGACGAGCCCTCCCTGGGGTTGGCCCCCCTCCTGGTCCAGGAAGTCTTTAAAACCTTGGCCCGCATCAACCGGCGGGGCACCACCATCCTCTTGGTGGAGCAGAATGCAGCAGCCGCTCTCCGCCTGGCCCATTACGCTTATGTCCTGGAAAACGGCCGCCTGAAATTAGAAGGAGCCGGGGCGGAATTGCTGCACCATCCCAGGATCAAGAGCGCTTATTTGGGAGAATGACGTTTGCCCCGCTTGCCGGCAAAAATTTTGCACAGACGGAATGAGGAGGCAGAGGGAAAACCCCGTTTCCCGGCTCATGGTCATAACCGTTAGCCTGGGCTCCTAAACCTCAATGACTGCGTCAGGCTGAATCAAGGGTTTGCAGGTTCAGTTGGGCCATGGCATGTTTCTTTTCCGCCTCCAACTCTTTTTGGAGGAAATAGTTCAGAAAGGTCCGGATGACGGCCAGCATGGCCAGTTCGATGAGGGACCATAAATCATATTTGACAGTCGTGGCCAGGATGTCGGCTGCCAGTTGAAATTCCAGGGCCATGGCCAGATAAGTCCCGAATTTCAGGCGAATGGTTTGCTGGATGGTCAGGAACTCCCGAGACTGGCGAAAGAGACCGATGACCATGGATAATACCGCCAACAAACCGATGGCCACACTGGCAACCGCCAGACTTTCCAGAATAAACTTTAAGTAATAGACCACACTTTCCAGGATGCCATGGAGGAAGCCGATGGCGGCCATGCTGCTCTCTGCCTTTCTGAAGAATCGTTTGCAATGAGTCTCAGGGGGCGCCTCCCGCCGATGGCCTCTGAGAATGTCGTAACTATACCATAAGAGGGGCCAGGCGTCATCGGTCCGGCAATCTGCCCAATACTCCTGCTAAAAAACGCGCTGGCCATTGAGGCTTGCACTTCAAATAGGTTTTTAGCCGAGGGAATTTGCCAATCTGGGAACTTTCTGGTAAAGTAAGAGCTTAGAAACAGGTGGCCTTGCTGGTGGCCGCGGGACAAAGCCAAGCCAATCTTCGCCGAGGGGGGTGTCTATGCCAGCGGCTGATCTCTATGTGCAACGCATCCAATGGTTGCCCTATCTCAGCGTGGAAGAGTGTCGGGCGGCAGGTGCCCAAGATTGTGAGGATTTCCTGGTCAAGTTGCAGAATCGCACCCTCTCCCTGGAGACGGCCCCTGGACTTTCTCCCCAGAAGCGCCATGCTTTATGGGTAGCCCTCCATGGAACTGAGCTGGTGCCGCCGGTGGAAGCCCTGCCTCTGCCGCAACCCACCCGGGCTGGCTTACATGAGATTAATCAGCCAACTGCCACTGCCCCAGTTCTCGTGACCGGCAACAGTGAACTGACGCTGACAGTGTTAAGCGCCGTCTTGGCCACCACCCTCAGCCCGTTTTATCTCCTGCTTGTGGATACCTCGGGGGATACGCTGGACATGGCCCTCATTTATGAGCGGTTCACTCCCAGCAAGATTGCCGCGGCGCTCGAGGCCCTGGACCTGGCTGCCAAGGTCAGCCAACGCGCCCTTGTCCTCCCGGGTTTGGCGGCCGACCTGCAAGAACCGGTGGCCACGGCCACAGGTTGGGAGGTCAGGGTCGGCCCCATCTGTGCCCTGGAGTTACCTTTATTTTTCGGGGATTATTGGCAACCGGCCACTCCTTGAGCTGACCAACTCTGCAACATCCCCGACTGGCCTTTCTTCCCTGCCAGCTCGGCAAGATCATTTACTTTGGAGACTACCGGCGGTAATATGATTATATTGCGGCAAAGGTTCGGGTCTCCTTAGCCGGTATCAATCTGAAATGTGCGGCCTCACCACACCGGGCCGCAGCTTTGAGGTTTTGCCACGCCAACCGCCCTTATGCGACCTCAGGGCTCCCATCAACTCGCCCGAACCTCTGGTGCAGGAGCCAACATCAGATAACCGGCCGAGCGATGGGCCACCGGGCCCTGCTCGGGCCGATAGAGAGTTTAACCCTGGCCTTCAAGTTACCCATTTGCTGCATCATGAGTGTCCGGCAGGCTTCGTGCGGAGCTCGCAAAAAGACGCCGAAAGCCAAAAAAGCCTGCGACCAATGGCTTCTCTTCTCTGGTCATCCTGAGCGAAGCGAAAGATCTGAGATTCTTCGGTCGCTTCGCTCCCTCGGAATGACAACATGAGACGAAGATAAGAGATACGAAGGCGCCATTAACCTTATGCAAAAACATTGCCGGACAGTATTGGCATCATGTCTTGGAAATATAAAAATTCGTATTCATGCTGGTATCCATTGCTGGATAACACTGCGGGCCCGCTGCGGGTATCTGTGGGGTAGAGCGGCATAATCAGGCAAAGCCGGCCTTGCCCGGCTGCTTAGCCGTGGCTAACTTTTGCCATTGGCAACGGAGATGTCCTATGAAAAGAATTCTTGTCGTTGATGACGATACTTCTCTGCGCCTTTATCTGCAGGAGGAGCTGGCGGATATGGGGTATGAGGTGCTGACGGCCAGCAATGCCCCAGATGCCCTGAAAATTGTTGAAAAAGAAGACCTTGACTTAGTTATTCTGGATATCCGTATGCCCGGGATGACAGGAGTTGAGGCCCTGCCCCGCATCTTAGGGTTAAAAGAAAATCTGCCCGTTATCCTCAACACGGCGTATTCCCAATACAAAGATGACTTCATGGCCTGGGCGGCCAATGCCTATGTCGTCAAATCGTATGATCTCACCGAACTCAAGGAGAAAGTGCAGGAACTCCTGGAAAAGCCAAGCAGCAAGACGGCTTAACTCCGACCCTGGGCCTACCCTCCGTGGCAGGGTGGCCGCTCGCGGGTAGCTTGCCAACAACACAGGGGATGCAATCATCATGGACAAACCACCTAAGCTGACTACCTTAATTATGGCCGGGGGGCGGGGGGAACGACTGTTTCCCCTGACCCGTGACAAAGCCAAACCTGCCGTGACCTTCGGCGGCATCTATAAAATTATTGATTTTACCCTGTCCAACTGCATCAATTCCGGTATCCGCCAGATCTATGTCTTAACCCAATATGGTAGTTTTTCGCTGGATCAACACCTCAGGATGGCTTGGGAAGTAGTCAACCCAGAAATGGGGGAATATATTTATAGTATCCCGCCCCAACAGGTCACCGTCAACCGCTGGTATCGGGGGACGGCAGACTCCATCTATCAGAATATCAGTATCCTGCAGAATGAGCGCCCGGATTATGTCCTGATTCTATCCGGTGATCATGTCTATAAAATGAATTATATGGAAATGCTGAACTATCACCGGGAGAAGCGGGCCGATATGACCGCCGCCTGCGTCGAATTTCCCCGGGCCGAATCCTCGGGCTTCGGCATCCTCCACGTGGATGCTGATCGCCGCATCATTAATTTTCTGGAAAAGCCCAAAGATCCGCCCGGCATCCCCGGTAATCCGGAATATTCTTTAGCAAATATGGGGATATACATTTTCAACACCGAAGTGCTGGTCCAGGAGGTGATTCGGGATGCCCGCCTGCCGGAGAGCGACCATGATTTCGGCAAAAACATTATCCCCTCCATGGTGCAGAGGGCCATGCGGGTGTATTCCTACAGCTTCCGGGATGAAAACAAGAAGGAGACTAGCTACTGGCGGGATATCGGCCGCATCGACGCCTATTTTGAGGCCAACATGGATCTGGTGACCATCGATCCCCTGTTCAATCTCTATGACCCCCATTGGCCCATCCGGACTTATCAGCGTCAGAGTCCTCCGGCCAAGACCATCTTCGGGGGCGATCCAGGCCATATCAGGGCGGCCACCGTCGAGGATTCCCTCATCTCCAATGGCTGCATCATCAGCGGGGCTACGGTGCAGCGCTCCATCCTCTCCCCCAACGTCCGGGTGGACTACTACGCCGAAGTCACCGATTCCATCCTCTTCGATGATGTCCACATCGGCCCTCGGGCCCGGGTGCGGCGAGCCATTATCGAGGAAGGGGTGAAAGTGCCGGCCGGCTATACCATCGGCTATGACCGGGAAA
>CAZARS010000073.1:0-15235 GCA_964487625.1 uncultured Desulfobacca sp. | reverse complement strand
ACCCTTGTATTAAGAAAGCCCGGGCCTCCTGAAAAACCTGCTTAAGAGCGGCCACTGTATTGATGGCGCTGGCCCGGCAAGCCCGGCACCGCTCCCGACCGTCAGTTAAGCGTTCCAACTCGCTCACTGATAATTTTTCCCCACAGAAATCACATTCATGGGTTGACGTCGGCACCTCGGGCGGAGGGCCGGCTATGGCATAAAATTGCCGACGGAGTTGACAACAGGGGGTCATGGCCTCATAGGGTGCCAGCTCCCGGAGCAGCGCCAGGGTGCCTGCCAAGTTAAATTCCACCGGCAGAGTCTCCAAGCCGAACTTCAGGAAACGATCCTTCGACAACTCGGCAACCCTCCAGCCCTCCCGGGCTTTGGGGGAATCCTCTTCCAGGAGCCAGATAAGGTAATCCTGCAGCAGGAGAAAGACATATTGCCAGTCGTCAAACAGGCCTTGCACCAGGCCCAAATCCACCTGGGAATCCTCGACAATGACAAGGTATATCTCTGGCGTTGCTCCTGCCGGGACGGACGCCGCGGTCTGATGCTGGGGTATTGCCAGGACAGGAAAAAATTTTTCCAGGTCTGTATTGTGGAAAAAATTCGCCGGCAGAGAGGCAGTGACATGGACGAAACGATGGGTTTCGGGAAATAGCGTCACCAAACTCTCATTGAGCAGCATAGCCAGCGTAAAGGCAATGGCGTCGCTCTGAGGGATGTTCTGGCCATCCTCCCGATTAATGGTAATGGTTAAAAGCCTGCCATGGCGATAGGTGCGAGGCGGGACTACCTCAGGGTTGATTTCTTCGTAATAAAATTCTGCGGGTCTGAGATCAATCCCCCGGGGGAAATAAAAATAACCCTGGCGCTCGATGGTAAAGTCGCCTTCGCAGAGATTGAGATGGAGACGCCAAGGGCCGCGCTGTCGGGTGCGGGTATGGCCCCCATGAAACAACTTATATTGCTGCTCGAGGGTAAGACGCAGATCTGGCCGATAGATGCCCTCGGCCTTGAGATCAGGGCAATGCTCCACATTGACCAGCTTAGTGGCCGGATCAGCACTGACAATGGTATAGGGACGGCCGTTGAGGGGGTGAACCTGGTTGGGAAGATAGGTCTGATAAAGATGATCAGCACTGATGCTTCCCAAGATATTCTGATTGCTATCCCGAATCGTATAACGGTCCAAAAAGGCCAGCCCCGGTTGGGCCAGGATACGGGGATCAAGACGCCACCGGATCTCCTCCTGGAACTCCTCCTGACTCGGGTTATAATAGGTGACCCGGCGGCGTTGCAGGAGAGAGAGCCGTTCCAGATCGATTGCAAAAATTTCCCGAAAGAGTTGGCTGAGTTGATCGGGAACGTTTTTGGCTTCGGGATAAATTTCCTTAAGCTCGGGGAAGATATCCTCATCCCGTAGTTCCACGACCAAGAGGCGTTGGAGCAGGGTAAAGGCCACGGCAAAACGGCTCTTCATGACGCGGGGCGCCAGGGCGGGGAGGGGTTGGGTAAGGAAATAAGCGGCATTCTGGGCCAGATAATCCCGCAAGAGGTACGGCGGGGCTACGATCAGGAGCAGACCCACTTCCACTGATCGGGTCTGCCAACGCCAGAGGGCTTTGGTGAGGTTAAACTCCTCATCCCGGATAAGGCAGACACCCTGCTGAACAGCAGGTGTGAGACAAGGTATGGGGGGGTGTTGGATGGCCTGGAACGCTGAGCCCTGTAACTTGCCAGCCAGACGGGGATGAACATTGAGATTGACCAGGTGATTATCAATCTTCTGGAGATAATGAACGGCTGGCAGGCGGTCTGTGGGCACCCAAAGAATGTTCTCGATACCTTCCCGCCAGGCCAGAGTGGCCAACACCGGTTCAGCCCCGAGATAGTAAGCACTTTCGGCCGGGAGGATGGCCTGCTGCCAGGCCACGCCTTCGGCCTGCCAGAGAATGGCAAAGAGTGTGCCTGCTGCTTGAGATGAAAGCTTGATTTCCAGAGTGTTGGGGTCCAGGCAAATATTGCGGCGCAGGGCGGACTCCAGACTATAACGGTCCGGCGTAAAGATGAGGTATTGAGTGCGCCGTTTCAGGATTTCGTTGAGGCGGGCCAGAAAAGGTTGCACCGTGCCCAAATGGTGTCCCAGGGTGCGGTTGGCCTGCACGATGAGCAGGGCCTGAACTTCGGCGTCGAGGAAATCCTGGTTGATGGTAGAGGAATGGAGATCGTTCAGGGTGAGCACCAAAATATCGGGCCAGGTCCGGGAGGCCAGACAATCCTGATATGACACGGCCCGGCGGAGGTGGAAGTAGTTTGGGCCTTTTTGTAACTGTTCTTTTAGCCAAGCTACCATGGCCTGTTGTTGCCCTGGCGTGGCGACGAGGACCGCCACCCGGCCACCTTGGAGCCAGATACGGTTGTAGAAAGCCAACAGGAGCGGCGCCAATTCCATGAGCCAGGCTTCGCTCACAATGACATCATGACCCTGCCACAACTGTGTGAGCATATTCTGGCAAGCCGGGGTTAGATTAAAGCCCTGTTCCCGGAGGGTCTGGCTGACGGCGGCGATCTCCTTGGACAAGGGAACAGCCCCGTTTAATAATGGTGCCGGCAAAGGTTGGAGGGAATCGGCAGGAGTCGCCAGCCGGCAGGCCGCCAAGACCCGCTCCGGCCAGACCTCCTGATATTCCTCCCAAAGGGTCTGGTAATCTGCCAACTTTGTGGTTATGACATCGTTGCCGGTGATCTGGCCGGACTGGTCCCAGGGCCGGATACCGCCCAGATACCAGGCCATCTCCAAGACCAATAGCAGGGCCAGGGCAGGAAATTGCGGCAAGGGGAAGGGGAGGGGGCGGTATATCTGTACCAAGCAAAGGCTCAATAGCAGGAACAGGAAGCCCCCCAGCCAGAGCAGGGCCAATCCTGGGAAGACCCATTCCTGGCGCAGGAGCACCCCCCGTTCTCGATGGCACTCGTAGGCCCAGGACCAAGTGGGGACCGTGTCTTGGGCGGCGCCGCCACCTGACTTGGTCTCATCCTGGTGGCGTCTGGCCCACCAGCCCCGCAGCCAGACCAGTATTTTCCGGGAACCGCTGACCGAGCCTTTATATAGGGCAAAGATCAACAATACCAGGAAGTTAAAGATCCAGGGAAAGTCGCCGGTCAAAGGCCACCAGGTCAGGCCAAGCTGTGTTAAAGGGGTCAGCAGGAGGTTGACCAAGGGCTCCCAGAGGGTATGATACCAATACACGGCGGCCAACCCATAGAACAATGCCGTCAGGGGGAGCCAATACTGGTGCTGCCGCTGCCGCCGGGGGTAATTGGCACTCCACAACAGCAGCACAAGGGCGGCAAAGGCCAGGAGGAGATAACTATAGTGTTTAAGATCCATCGGTTGACACGATCTGGAAATATTGCGCGGTCAGGTCGGCAAAAGTGATCTGCTGTACCCCCCGACCAGTGGGTATAGACACCTCTACTTTCTGGTTGCCCACCTGGAGGGTTGCTGTTGCGGGACCGGTTTTGTCCCATGGAGGCCAATAAATGGGGTTGTCTGCCACCGGCTTCTCCACCGCTATTGGGCGACTCTCTCTTTGCCAATCGCGGCTGGCGGGATTACCAGGGGACGGCTCAGTTACTGTTATTTTCATTAAAGCGGCCAGTTGAGCCAGGTTTTGCAGGTGTTGCTCAGTCATCCGGAGGTGGTAGCGAGTCTGCCGCAGTCTTTGCTCCAAGGCTTCGGCCTGCTCTTGGGCAAGGAGGAGCGTTTCGTGCAAGGCTTGGCATTTCCAGAACTCCTGAAGGTATGCCTTGCTCTGGGCAAATCGCTCTGAGATGGCCTCCAGGGCCTTGTTGGCCGCCCCTTGAACCTGCGCAATCAGGGTTCGCAAGCGGCGGCGCAAGTACCACAGAGCTCCCAGGGCTGCCAGTCCTCCGGCGGCGATGAAGATGCCTAGGAACTCTCCCAGCTGCAGATAAAGGTCACTCTTGCCATAATGCCAGGCATAGAGGAGCTGGGGAAAACTGGCCAGCAAACTGGCAGCCCCCCAGACTTTGATGAGCGACTGGAGATTGGGGCGTTGCTGGATGGCCTCCCCAATGGTGCGCGGTTCCAGCCCGCTCTCCAGGACAGCCAGCGCCTCCGGGGGGGAGGCTGGTTTGTTTTGAAGGAGTGCCAACCTGGCTTGATGCAATTCCTCCTGTTTGGTCTGCAAAAAGTCCCGCAGGTTGGCTAACTCCTGGCCAGGCCGCCGCCGTCGTCGTTGGGTGAGCTCCTGTTGGCAGGCTTGCAAGAGTCTGTCTGCCTCCCGCTGTTGCTTATTGAGCTCCTGGCCCACTTGCTGCTGCCATTTTTGCCATGTTTCCAGATCACGGGGTTGTCTGAGCCAGGGGAAGGAAAGCTCGGGGATATTGACGTTGTTTAATGCTTGCTGACAATGGCCTGCAATTTCATCTGGTTCCGGCCAAGACTGGGTAGCAGTTTCGTTGGTTTGGGCTTTCAGAAAATCACCGGCCTGGTGCAGGACCTCCTGCCAGGCTGCCAGCAGGTGCGTCCACTCTGACGGATCAAAATCGACCTGGCATTGAAACAGCCGCCCCCCGGTTTGTTCAAAGGCCTCGGGAGCAATGGCTACAGCCTGCAGGCCATAAACTAAGTGCAGCAACAACCGCTGAAAGGGCACAGCTCCAGTCCCGCGGAAGAAAATCAAGGTCAGGTCCTGAATGACAACTTTCAGGCTCAGACGGTGGGCTAATAGTTCCGCTAGTTTATCGGCCGGATTGTCGCTGCTCAGCCACTGGCAATCTTGGCAAGTTTCCAACTCAGTTAAATATTGGGAATATGCTTCCCTTACACCACGGAGGATTTCTGGCCGGGCAAAGGGGGCGGTTCCGGTGGGCGGCTGACCTGGGCAGGCGGTTAGTTTGGTGTCGATGAGCTCCTCGGCGCGCTGCCGGAGCTTTGCCAGTCTGGCGCGAATGTTCTCCTGAATTTCCGAGGTCAAAGAGGCAAGCCCTCTGTTGGTAGTGATGCCTTCCAAGGAGAGGGGCGTCCCCCAGATTTCCCGCAGTTCAGCCAGTTCAGTTGTAGTGAAGAGAAATGGCTCTGTTGCTGTGGTCACCAGGCCCGTGGCGTCCAGGCGCCAACGTTGCCAGGCAAGGGGATGACGGGGGGCCGGATTCCCGCCGGGCAGGCGCTGCACTTCATCCATGACCCCCACATAGACGCGGTATGGATAGAGCTCATGTGCTGCCAAAGGAGCGAGAACCTCATCCCGGATCTGCCACAGGGTGGCCGTGAGGCTGTCGTCCAGAGGACTGCTGAGCCTATCATCCTGATGGAGGAGAAACAAGAGCTGCCATAGAGACTCGGAGCCATACCGGACCTCCAGACGGACATACTCATCGAGCATATCCCGCGGCAGGCTAGCCGGGACCAGCCGCACCTGACCGTTGGCTTGGAGGGGATAAAGGAAGGGGGCCGCCAGACCCAAATCCGCTACTTTGGCAGTGAGGGGGATAACAAAGGTCAGCATGACTTATGGCGCAAGGGCATTGAGCTTAGTGTTCAGGATTTCCTGGCAAGCGGCGAACCAAGCCTCTTGGTCCATCTTGGCGGCGTTTTGGTAAACCTGGGACTTTTCCATCAATATTTTTATAAGGTTAGCTGCGGCCTGTCGGGCTGTATTGCTCTGGCTGCCGTAACAGGCTAAAAAATAGGCCTCAATTTCGTCTAAGAGGCAGGTAAGAAGTTTGGCTCCTTTTTCTGGCAGCCCACTGACATGGGGCGCGGCCTGGTGGTAGGTCAGCAATCGGTCCAGGATCGACCGGCCTTCGAGGCAGCCTGTCACAAAGCGGTGTTGGTGAAAATCGTTGGGAAGGCTCTCAAGATCTTCTTGCTGTCGTCTGACGGCTTGGTCCAAAACTACTTCCACCACATTGGGATTATGCGCCAGAGCCTCATGGAGGAGGTAAAGCTCACCTCTCACATTCCTGCCGTTTACCAGGATCGAACGTAAGCCGCTCTCTCGCGCCGAATAGAACCATACCTCCCGATTATCTTCGGTCAACACCCGCAAGAACCCGTGGATAAGTCCGTGGATCAAGGCGCGGTCGATCTTTTCCAGGTCAGCCTGGACCTGGCGTTGATTGAGATCAGGCATAAAGGCCGGCAGATGCCAGTGTTTATCCAAGTGCGGGGTAATGGTTCGCTCTTCCTGGGCCTTATCCCGGAGCTCTGCCAGCTCTCGGATCCGGTCTCGATAAGCCTGAAAATATACACCGGGCTCAAGGCCATGGTCTGGGTCTCCGGCGGAGAATTTGGGGAAGTCTTCGGCTTGCAGTCCATAGAAAGACCGGTAACAAATGATTTCATAGGGGGAAAAGGCCGCGTGGAAGATGCCATCGCCCCCGAACCAAGCCAGCCGTTGGGCCTCGGTCAAGGTGGCGGCACTCTGGTCATTGATTCCCCAGAAGATCATTTCATTCTGTTGCCAAATTGGCGGGATAAAGGGTTGGGCAAGCTGGCGAAGGCTCCTGATCTTCTCCGCTACGTAGGTCTGCACTGCCTCATCCTGATATTCCAGGGTTTCGGCTTCCCGCTGCAGAGCTCGGAAGATATTGAGGTCCAATGCCTGAACTTCCTGTAATTGTCGCCGGCACCAGGGTAAGATCTTATCATGAAAAAGAGTGGTGGTCTTTAGGGCTCGAACCACTTGGTTACGGCGGCGCTGTTGGCAGAAAAAGGCGAATTGAGCCAGATAGATCTCTTTGGCCAACTCATCGGGCAAAGTGTCACTGATCAAGCGGGGGCGCCAGTCCTCCCATAAACGCTTTTTCTGGTCTGGCATGGCCAGAACAAATAGCTGGGTCGAGTCTCCGGTGTCGGTGTGGGTCGTGGCCAGCTTGTTTCTCCTGACCAAGAGTTCTTGGTGAGTCTCCCGGAGATTTTCAAAGAAGAGTTCCCAACCCTCCAACATCTTTTGAATCTCTCTGGCCACCTCCATAAAGACCAATTCCTTGAGCTTAGTTGTTTTGTAGCTTACCAAGTTACGGTATTGATGATCAGACTTCTCTTTATATTCCTCGATAAACTCTTTGAACATATTATTCCAAAGGCGGCGCAGCGAGCCCTGCTGGAGGGCCAGACGCAGGCGCATACCCGCAGTCTCCACTATATCGGTTTCTTCCAGATCATAGATGTTGGCATATCGGTTGATGGCCTCCAGCGTTTTTTTGTTGGTCTCAGTTAAGCTCTTAACTTGCGCCTGTAGGAGTTGGTGTATCTGATAGAGGACAAAGCGCACTGCCACCGGATGAAGCGGTGCGGGTTGGCCCAGCAGCCAGGTATTGAGTTGATAATCATTCCCCAACATATGGCCAGGGACATCGCAATCATACCATAAGGCTTGATTGACGATGAAAGTCATATGTTCCTGCACCCTGGCAAGGACCTTCTGTTTGAGAATTTCCAAGGCCGTTTCTCGCCGCTCCACTTCCCGGGTGGCTTGTTCTCGGATGGCGACCTTGCCCTCATCCAGCTCGCAGTCGGCCTCGGCCTGTTTCAGGTCGCCATCATTCTGGAGGGTTTTGTTAATCAATTCTTCCAGGGCCTTCACAAACCGGCTCGCTTTGGTTTCCAGGCGCCGGTTTTCTCTATCCAACACAAAACAGGAATTGTAGGTGAGGCGGAAAAATGGCAGGGCCCGGTCGGCCTCCCCATAATTCTGCAGGAGAGAAATATAGCGCGGCCCTCTTTCTGGTTTTTCCCGAATCACCCCGTTTTCCAGATCACGTTGGTATTGGACCAATTCCTGCTGGTAGTCGTTATCGAGACGCAACCAGTGGTCACTTATGCTTTCCGCAGCCCAGCAAAGGGTCAGATAATTTAATAGATCATCATAGGGGTAGGAGAGGGTAGCCACGCCGGCGCCGCAATAGCGGGAGCGGCCCGCTTGTTGTATGAGTTGTAAAATTCTATTGTCCTCTACCGAAAAGTACTGGTTGGCCATGGGGGTGAAGAGCTGCAGATAAATGGCCTTGGCCATCTGGCGTTCATAATTGGCGAGATACACCAGGTTATGCCCCACGGCATTTTCAAAGTCGTAGAGAAACACATAATTATAGGGTAATTTGAGGGGGGGGATGGCAAAATTGGGGCGGCCCGAGGCATCCCTTTGGAAGGGGCGGAATTCCAGTTCGATGGTGACACTGCTATTGCCCTCGGCCCGGGCATTTGCCACGATGGCTTCCAATTCCTTAAGACAGGCATAGCCGTTGGCCCGGACATTAACATTTTGGTGTTCATCTTTCAGGGTATTGGTTTTGATCAAGACATCAGGGAGGAGAAAGGCGCCCCGGACATAGATGTTCTGGCGCCCCAAGATGGTCTCCAGAACCCACCGCAGATACATGGCCACTTGCAGGAAGATGCCCGAACCGGTACCGCCGGCTAGGGAGGTGACGATCATAATGCGGGGAGTTGTCACCATTTCATCCGGCCGGACCTGAAACAGTCGCGTAAGCTGATCATTGAGGTTGCCCAACTTGCCGGCTTCCATGGCACTGCGGTAGGCCAGGCGGGAGACCAACCGGATCTGGCCGGCCCCCTCGGTTAAGGTTTTGATCTGCAACTCCGGAGCAGCCTTGGGAAACCACTCCCACACGGTCTCTCCAGCTTTATAAAGGTATTGACCCACGGTCATATCGGTGCTGGTCTGGGTTACCTTGCCCTTGAGATGCTGTAGTTTCTGAATATCATTTACATTCGTATCAAAGGCATGAACCACTACCTGCTCCCTGTATGCAACCGGCAGCATCTGATAAACCGAGTCCACCACCCGAGAGCCAATGCCACCCAAACCGATGAGGATGGTAGGGGTGATAATTTGATAATTGCCGTTGGCCATGGAGTACCTCCTGGTTATTTTCCTGAGGAATATACGTAATATTCTGTCCGGTTGGACTCGTGTACCGTCAATTCCGAATTGTTATCGAGACGTTTGGGTTTATTGGTTGGAGCCGGTTGATCCGCTTCCATGACCGGAAGTCCATCGATGGCCATCTGGGGCGTCAGGGATTCCTTGGCAATATACACATAATTGCTGCGTTTGGCGGCAATGAAGAGGATGCCTTCCACCAGGCGGCGTTCATGCCGATACGGCACCAACCAACGCTGCCAAAAGGAGGTGGGCAGAGAATACGTATAGGGCCGACTTTCGTGGGTGAAGGTCTTGGTGCGGTAGATAATGGCACTGCCCGCAGGGAAGCGGGCTTTGCGGATCAAGCCGATGATATACCAGAGGATGAAGGCGATCAGGAGAAGAATCACAATTAACCGGCCGCACTTCTGCCACCAGGAGACGTTTTCAATAGTTAATTGGAGAGGCGCCTGGATGGTCTCGCCCGGGTGACCTGAGCTGATCTCTACTTGAAAAGGCATGGAGCCGGTGGCGGTAAAACAGGGTGAACACCAGTGGCCTTGCGGCCGGAGGAGCCAGTGATCTGCTTGTTTATCAATGTGCAGCACCACTGCCGGTTCTTTGGTTATCTTCAGAGTCCAGGTGGAAAATTCCGTGGGGGGCACCGGTTGGCCATTCACCGTGGGCAGGAGCCGCATGGGTGGTGCTTCCTGAATGGCCGTGACCTTGGCCGACCATGGGGCCACCGGTTCCAGGGCGATCTGACGGAAGCAGGGGATGCCCTCGATGATGAACACCTTGGATTTAAAGTGAAAATAGCCGGGGAAAGTGGCTGTGGCCCCTAAAGGTTCTCGACCCGTAGCGGCCGGGATCAGGGTCGTAAAAAAACGCCGATGAGGTTCCAGCGTCAGGGCATAATCTTTCTGATGGTAGGTGACCCTGATGGCTATCTTCTCAGGGTGCTTGATGCTGGCGCTCAGGGGTTGTCGGCTGTGGGGATCCAACAGTTCTGCCACGACCCGGAAGTTTTTGCCCAGACAGACCTCATGAATGTTCTCCTGCTTGGGCGTGAGGGGTGAGCCGTCTTCTTTTTCCAGACGGAGGACAAACTGGGCTGCCACCTCGGGAAAAAAGCTCAGCCGGTTGAGAGCTACCGGTTTTTCCAGACTGATGGTCAAGGTGGCTTCAGGGATGACGTGCGGGGGTTGGGGATGGGTAATATGAGTGATGCCGGCGAATTTTTTCATCTGGGCCCGCTGTGGCATCCGGGTGATGAGACTATTGAGGTGGAGGAGGTCGGCCCCCACCGTCGCCTCCCGCACCACCGCCAAGGCAGGCTGGGATTCTTCCTGTTGCAGCAGGGTGAGACGTTTGAGGGGCAATTCCGTCGTCAGGCTGATCTGATTTCCACGAGAGGTGAGCTGGAGCTGGCTGGGGGAAGGGGGGCGGCCATTAATTAGGGCAGCAATCTCTTGCATGCAAGAAGCAATATCCGATGCGGAAGCGGCCCGATAAACTTGCGCAGTGGCAATCTTATCCCAAAAAGTGGCCAGATCGTCGGTAACGTCACCGCCGATGAGGAGGAAGACGGTCCGAGCGCCAGTGGCTCCGGCAAATTTTTCAATCCTGGCCGCTAACTCAGCACTTGATGGATAATCTTGAAACCCGCCGTCGGTGATGATGAGAAGCCAGCGATCGTCATCTCGACTTGCCTCCACCGCCCGCATGGCCGTCTCCACCGCTTGGAAGGGCGTTTGGCTGCGGGGCGGGGCTTGTTGTTGCAGGGTCTGAATAGCTTGCGCCTTATTGGGCCAAGCCGTGGCCTGGCTGGGATTGCTCATCAAAACCACCATCAAGATATCGGCAGGGTGCAGGAGGGCCGTTAAGGTCTGCATGGCATAATTGGCCTGCCACCACTTTTCCGGAGGTTTGGTCATGCTCCCCGAGTCATCGTAGACCACAGCCACCATGCGGGCCTGCGCCAGCATGACGCTGAGGGGGATTGCCAGGCAAACCATTAAGCAAATACGAACAATCTGTCGGCCCCGAAGCAATACCGTCTCCTTTGCTGAGACTGACCCTCCGAGAAATACGAGCATCGGTAGATAGACGAGTAGGTTCATCTACGGATATCCCATTTTATTTCCATTTTAGCATCAAGAAATCTTAAAAGGAAAACATTTTTTGGCAGGGGAGGGCCCTAAGCAGCTCCAATGGGGAGAATATGAGGGGATGATCCGGTTACTCAATAATAACGATGCCCAGGTAGCCGTCCACGGTGATGAGGTCGCCGGTGTGGATGAGGCGAGTGGCTTCGGGTACGCCGGTGACGCAGGGCAAGCCGTATTCCCGGGCGATGATGGCACCATGGATGAGCATCCCACCCCGGCGCTCCACCACTGCTGCGGCTAAGGGCACCACAAAGGTCATGTTGGGCTCCACGGCATCACAGACCAAAATCTCGCCATGGTGAAAATCAGCTAGATCGGCAAATTGCTGGATCACCCGGGCCAGACCCCGGGCGATCCCTGGGCCGGCAGGTTGACCAATAAGCTGCCGGGCCTGGATCTGCACGGATTCGCCAACGGTCTGAGGCGACTCTTGTGCTGGAGGAATATAGGCGGGGTCGGTCAGGGCGAGGCTGATTGCGACTGCTGGCAACTCCGCGGGCAGGTGCAAACCCCGGGCTTGCAACCGACGCCGCCCTTCCTGAAGGGCAAGGCGTAACTGCGCCTCAATCCTGCCCAGATAGAGGTTATCATCATCCCGCAGGCGGTAGCTGGCCCGGGCCAACTCCAGGATGGCGGCGGCTTCGTCTCGTTGCTGCCCAGAAAATTTCGCCAAGAAAGCCTCGGTCAGTGTGTTGGCGTCTTGGCTAGGAGTCGGTTCTTTGGGGGGATGGGCCGCCATCTCCAGGACCAGGCGCAGGATGGCCTCGGGCCCCTGTTGGCATTGGCCGCCGCTCACCGGGCAGGCTAAATCGCCGTAGTGCTGCAGGAACTCATCGAGGCTCTGGCGGACGTCCTGGGGGAGGGCGGCAATATCCTGGCGCCTAATCAGCTCGGTGAGGTGGGGATCTTGCCGCACCCTGGCTGCCAAATCCGCCAGGCGGCGGTTGCGCTCCAGACTGGCCAGGGGCGCGCCGGCTAGGATGGTCATGAATTCATAGGGATCCTGGGGTCGGATGGCATCGTTATACAATTGGCCAAACAGACGCATGCCATGAGCAAAGGGAATAAAATCCCGCCAATAAACCGCCTTCCAATACTCATAACTTTCTTGGCGTTGGCGAATGGCCGCGGCCAGCGCCGCCTCATCGAGACGGGACAGGTCCTCTTGCTGCCAGGCCTCGGCCACCGTCGTCATGGCCGGAAGCAGTTCGTCCTCAATCCGGTGCCGGAGGACCTTGAGATTCGCGAAACTCCGCCGCAGGCTTAAATACCACGGTCGTTGATCACCCTGGACGGTCGCTATCGTGGTGATGGGGCGGGATTGCAACACATAGATGATGCCGTGGCGGCAGGTCCACTCCACATCTTGCGGGCTGCCAAAAGCACTTTCCGCCTGCAGGGCCAGAGAGTAGATTTCCCAGACCTGCGAGGCGTTGAGGGGAGGCTGCGTTTTCTGGGCCGGCTCCAAGTCCTCCAACACCACAGTATTACCCTCGGCTCGAAAAGCGGCAGCGCGGCCGCCGGGGGGGAGATGCCGCACCTGTCGGGTCAGACGGTCAATGAGCCAACGGTCCGGTTCCACGACGCCATCCACCAGCCCCTGGTTCAGGCCATACACGGCCTCGATTACTGTCTGGGTCTCGTCGGTGGGGCTGCGGCTGAAGGTCACCCCAGAGCATTCCCCAGCCACTAACTCCTGAATAACCACAGCCATGGCGCTGGCCCCCACGTCTAACCCCAGTTCCTGCCGGTAGAGGAGGGCCGCATCAGACCAGAGGGAGGCCCATACCAAACGGATATGTTCCACCATAGCCTCGGCCCCTTGGACATTCACAAAGGATTCATGCAAGCCGGCAAAAGAGGATTGGGCGGCATCCTCACCCGGCGCGGAGGACCGAACCACTACGGGGCTGCCTCCGAAAAATCGGTCTAATTCTTGGGACAGGGCTGTGGCCATATCGGCTGGCAAGGGGGTCTGTAAAAACATATTGCGGATGCGCAGAGCCGCATCCCAAATCTCCTCCCAGCGCATGTCCTGGAAATCCTTGCGGTGCAGCTCCATAAGGATCCGCTCCCGCAGACCGGTGGCATCCACATAGGCCTGGTAGGCGGTAATGGGGAGGCAACAGGCCCGGGGAACCCGGAACCCTTGTTGGGCCAAAGAGGCCAGGGCCGAGGCCTTGCCACCGATTTGAGGCCGGAGCGCCGCAGTAACCTGGTCCAAAGGAATAAGCCATGTCATGAGCTGAACCGGTATATCAGAACCTGCTGAAAACGGCACGCCAGTTCATAGACGGCTACCTCCAGAGCCATAAGGGCACAGGTCGGCGAGGCAACGAATTCCTGGAGATGGGGATGTTTGCCCAACAAGAGGCTGGCTAGCTCGGCCCGCCGGGGGGCCGTGACTTCGTGGGCCACGCCCTTGACCGCCAAGGCCATAGCCTCATGAAAATCCGCCTCTTGTTGAGTGCGGGAGTCAATCAGTATAACAGCGCGGGGATCTGCCTGGAGATTGGCATACTTCCTTGAGGTGCGAGTTGTAGCAAAAATCACCAAGCGCCCATCTGCCGAAGCCGCAAAAGCCACCAGACTGGCGTGGGGTTGGCCCTGATGGTGGGTGGCCAGAACCGCCAGTTTCTGTTTGTCCAGAAGTCGGGTTATTTCTTTGGGCAAGGTGGCCACTGAGGTTTGGGTTAAGGGTACCGCATCCATACCGGTCCTAAACCCTGGCAGCTCTGGTGGTCATACCGAACCGCTCAGAGAGATACGCCACGGCATTCTGAAAAATCTTCAGGCCGGCGCCAGGTGGGGCAGGGTAGGGGAGACCCTGGCGCCGCCAAGTGTCTTTGTCTCGGGTCCATTGGGGGTGTTGAAAGGAGCTGATAAAGGCCTCGGGATGGGGCATGAGCCCGAAGATCCTCCCGGTGGCGTCACAGATGCCGGCAATGTCCCGGAGAGAGCCGTTGGGGTTGTAAGGAAACCGCCCCTGGGCCAACTCTCCGCTGGGCGTGGCATATTGCAGGACGACCTGCTTATTGCGGAAAAGGGCCGTAATTACCTCCTCCGGCGCATAAAACTTGCCCTCGCCATGCCGCACCGGCAATTCCAAGTGTTCGATTTCTTTTACCAGAGGACAGCGGGTGTGCCGGACCTGCAAATGCACCCAAGCATCTCGGAAGTTGCCGCAGTCATTATGGATCAGGGCTACCTGGCGCTGAAACAGCTGCCCAGCAAAGCCCGGCAGTAAGCCCATATTCACCAGCACCTGGAAGCCGTTGCAGATGCCGATGATGATCTTACCACTCTCGATGAACTCCTGCAGATCAGCTTGGAGGGCCATCTTGAGGCGGAGACCCAAGATAACTCCGGCTCCATGGTCATCTCCCCAACTAAATCCTCCCGGCAATGCCAACAGGTGATAATCCCTCAGCAATACTTGCCGGGTAATCAACTCGGTGATGTGCACCCGCACGGCTGCGGCGCCGCTCAGCTCCAAGGCATACTTGGTTTCATGATCACAGTTTAAGCCGAAGCCATACAAGACCAAGGCTCTGATTGCAGGCATAAGGCATCCGTGCGGTTGGCGCTACTTGCCTGAACTCTTCTTGCGGTTGGCCACTTCTTTTTTCTGGCTGCGCTTCTGTTGCCGGCTGGCCAGCTCAATGACCTTATCCTTTTTAACGGTAACCTTTTTGGTATCCTTGCGCCAGAGATAGATGATGGGGCTGGCCACAAAGATAGAAGAATAAGTTCCCACCACCACCCCCAGGAGCATGGCCAGGGCAAAGTCCCGAATGACCACGCCCCCGAAAAAGAAGAGGGCCAGGACCACCAGGAAGACGGTGACGGTGGTCACGATGGTACGCGACAGGACTTCATTAATGCTGATATTAATGGTCTTTTCCAGGGATTCCCGGAGCTTGACCAGATTTTCGCGGATGCGGTCAAAGACTACGACGGTGTCGGTGAGGGAGTAACCGGCCAGGGTGAGGAGGGCCGTCACCACCAACAGGGTGATCTCCTTGTTTAAGAGATAGAAGATGCCCAAAACCGCCAAGACATCATGGAAAGTGGCAATGGCCGCAGCAACCCCGAAGACGAACTCAAAGCGCCAGGCCAGATAGAGAATGATACCGATGAGGGAGATGACAATGG
>CAZARS010000072.1:12652-15275 GCA_964487625.1 uncultured Desulfobacca sp. | reverse complement strand
CTCACCATGAAACTCAATATGATGCGGCGGGTCTCTCCCCTCCTCCAGGAACATAATGACTATCAGATGAAAATCCTCAATAAATTGGACCGCCTACCCCGTTCCCGGCCCAATGACAAGTGAGCCGCCCGAGGCCAGCGGGCTCGCCAGGAACGTGACGGGGCGTCGTTAACGTTACCTCGCCAACAAAGTGGCGCCGGACAAGACAGCTGCCGTGAGCCCTGGCGGGACATGGCGGCGGATTTCATGACCGAGCCTCAGAAACCGCTCATTTTAAAGCAATAAGTAAGGAGGTCGGTGTGAAACTCCGCCACCCTGCCCTGGCGCATCTCTTGCCCCGGGGCTTACATGCCATGATGATGGGCATCTTTGCCACCTGCCGGCAGACCGAGGTCAACCCTGAGGCTCAGCAGGCCCTCTTGACCAAAGGCCGTTCCATTTTGTATACCTGCTGGCATGGCCAACTAGCCTATTTCTTATATAAATTCCGAACCCCTGCCAAGAATGTGGTGTTACTGGCGTCGCCCAGCGCCGATGGCACCCTCATTGCCCAAGTGGCAGCCCGGTTTGGAGCCCATATCTTGTATGGTTCCCGGCAGAAAGGCGGTCTGGCCGCCTTGCGGCAGATGGCCGAGAGCCTGCGGCGGGGGTATCATGGCGGCATCATTGCCGATGGTTCTCGGGGACCATATCATCAGGTACAAAAGGGGCTCATCCTCTTAGCCAAAGAATCCGGGGCACCGGTGCTGCCCATGGCGGTGGCCAGCAACCGCCGGATTATCCTGAATACTTGGGACCGTTTCGAGGTGATCTTGCCATTTAGTCGCATTGCCTTGGTCATCGGTGATCCCCTCAACGTGCCCGCCGACAGCGACTCCAAGGCCATGGCAGAGTGTCGCCGGATTCTGGAAGACCGCCTGCGGGGCCTCTATGACCAGTGCCAGGCTTACTCCTTCCCGCACTGTTGATTTGGCTAGAATGATGGAGGGAACATAATTTTCACTGTCCCATGAAACTTCGTCATCCCGCTCTGCTGCGCCTCGTGCCCTACGTAGTCAAGGCCTGGATGACCTGTGTCTTTGCCACCTGCCGCCAGTATCAGGTTAATCTAGCCGCAGAACAGCGCCTGGTGGCGCAGGGTCAATCGGTCCTCTTGACCTGCTGGCATGGGCAGCTCCTCTATACCTTTTATAAGTTTCCCATCTTATCCCGCCCCATGGTCTTGTTGGCCTCTCCCAGTCGGGATGGGGAGATCATTAGTAGGGTGGCTGAACTGTATGGAGCCCGGGTTTTTTCCGGCTCCCGGAATAAAGGCGGGTTGGCCGCCCTCTATTCCTTGGCCCCCCTAATGCGGCAGGGGTGGCATGGGGGCATCATTGCTGACGGCTCCCGGGGGCCGTATCATCACCTCCAGAAAGGGGTGGTGTTTCTGGCCCGGGAGTCCGGGGCGCCGGTCCTGCCGGTGGCGGTGGCCAGTGATCGGAAACTCGTCCTCAATACCTGGGACCGGTTTGAGATCATCCTGCCGGGGAGCCGGGTGGCCTTGGTCTTTGGCGAACCTTTCTGGGTCCCATCAGGCTGTTCCATGCCAGACTTGGCGGGATACCGCCGGGACCTGGAAAAACGCTTGCAGGATCTTTTTGATCTGTGTCAACAGTACCCTTTCCCTTAGCCTGCCTCTGCCAACTAGCGCAGTCCATGTCTGCGCCAGCATGACTTGCCGTAAAATTATTTAAAAAAAAACCCTCAAGTGGATATATTGCATTTGCCTTTTCGCCTAAGGGGATATAAACTTAAGATGAATAGTGAGGGATAAGGGTACAAAGTATGCGTTTTGAAGACATAAATGCCGAAATGGTCCAGCAGCTTGGGGCCGAGGAAAAATGGGCGGCGGCCCAAGACCTGGTCCAGCAAGGTCAGGTGCATTTCCGCTATCGGACCCCGGATCGACTGGAAGCGGCAGTCCAAGATAATGACAATTGGTATTCCTGTGTTATCACCCTGACGGATGAGACGCTGGCCTGTGACTGCACGTGCCCCGAAGGCCAAGGGCAATGGTGCACCTGTGGCTTGGCCATCCTGGCAGCTTGGCTGGACAACCCCAACAGCTTCCTGGATCGCAGCGCCCTCAAGGAACAACTCAAGCAATATTCCAAGAGCGAGCTCATCAAAATTATCCTGGAAATGGCCGACAAGGTCATGGAAACCCGGGAACTGTTGAAAGAAGAGAGCCCTGATCTGGACACCCTCTTGGAGAGCGTCGATCAGATCTTTGCCCAAGTGGGTGAAGGTGGGCAAGTGGATGCTGCGGAGTTGGAAGAAAAACTTCGCCAAGCCCAGGAGAAGGCCGATCGATTGGCACAGATGGGGCGCCTGTCCGAAGCCCGGGCCACCTATTTCTACTTATTGGACAACCTTTACGGTCTCGAGGAGGAGTTGGGCCAACCCGATCTTTTCTCCGATGATCTCCGTCAGGAGTTGTTCGAAGAGTATTGCCAGCTCATCCATGAAGACCGACATCTTGATCGGGCCTTGGTGCAACAGGAAATCGAACAATTGGAAACCCGCGCCGCTTTCCTAAAAGATCAGCCGACGTTTGCCGAGATAAAAAAACAATTCCAAG
>CAZARS010000072.1:10006-12636 GCA_964487625.1 uncultured Desulfobacca sp. | reverse complement strand
GGACTGAACCGGCCACGAACTTCCTTTGACCGGGGCATAAGGCCCCGGTCTTGTTATTCTGGGGTTACCGCCCTGGGGGGCGCCCCTGTAGCCGGTGGCGAAGATTCTGGCGCGGAACCGGAAGCTGGTCGGTTCGCCAACAGGATGGTATGGCGATAAATGGACAGCACCGACAGGAGGAAAGATAAGATCAAGGGGCCCAAGATAAAGCCCACGGTGCCGAAATAAGAAATCCCTCCCATAATGGCAAAGAGGGTAAAGATCGTGGGAGTGTAGCGTGCCCCTTTCATGAGGATCGGCTTCAGGATATTATCCACCGAGCCGATGATCAAGATACTCCAGACAATCAGGCCGAGGGCAAGGCCGGTGTGACCCTGAAAGAAAAGGAAAAGGGCCCCGGGAAGCCAAATCAGGGCAGCTCCTACCACCGGGATGACTGAGGCCGGCACCATGACGGTGCCCCAGAAAGCGGCCTTGGGCACGCCAAACAGCCAAAACCCCACCCCTCCCAGAAACCCCTGCAAGAGCGCCACGATAACCGTGCCCCGCAAGGTGGCCTTAATGGTGGTCTCCACATCCCCCAGGATCTCTTCGTTATGAGATGCCTCCAAGGGCGACAATTCTTTAATGGCGTTGATGAACTCATCTCCTTCCAAAAAACAGAAGAAGGCCACGAAGAGGATCAGCAGCAGACTGAAGATCACCCCGGTGAAGCCTTTGACCAAACCGATGGCGTTATCGTAAATGAATTGGCTGGCCGTGACTAGGGCCGTCTGCACGAGCTGCTCCACTCGGAGATTGCTCACATCAATGGGCAGGTTCAGGTGTCGGGCATACTCCTGCAGAAAGGCCAGCTTGTCGGTGAGGTCCTGCCAGAGCGCCCGGCTGTGCAGCCCCTGGTTAATGAGGTTGTACATCTCCAGGGCCTGTCCGGCAATGATGCTGGCCAAAGTGAAGATGGGCAAGATAATAAACAGGGCCAGCAGGAGACAGGTGAGGGCCGAACTCAGGGTGCGGCGCCCGAAACAGATCTTCAGGACCACGTTATAAAGAGGTTTGCTGATTAGGAAGAAGACCAGCCCCAGGAAGATCTCCACCAGAAAAGGTTTAATGATGACATACGTGTAATAGAGAATGATGAGGGTGAGGACCCCAAAAAAAGTGCGGGCAAACCGGCTGGGGAAATCATTGGGGCCGGCGTTTTGCGGGGAGGGCAGGCCGGGTGGCTGGTCGCAGGCGGTTTGCTTGTTTTTTTCCATGGTTCTAATCGTCTGGCGTTTTCCGGGGATGCTTGGCCTCACTTACAGGGAACTAAGGGCGGCGGCTGAGTCACTGCCGCAGTCTGAGGAGATCACTCCTGTCCGGCCACGTTTTTGCATAAGGTTGATGGCGCCTTGGTTTCTCTTATAACCCTCTCATTTTGTCAGGCGGAGGGAGCATTGCGACCGAAGAATCTCCGATCCATCGCTGCGCTCAGGATGACAAGGGCAAAGAAGCCCTCGGGGGATGGCTTTTTTGGCTTTTGGCGGCCTTTTTCAAGCTCTGCCAGAGCCTGCCGGGCACTCATGTGACGAGATGATATTCGTGCCCATGATAATCGGGGCCTTTTTGCCAAAACCCTTGTCCCGGCGCTGCCTTTCGGGGCTTATGGCTGATCTGCTCGGCTCCGGGAGCGGGTCTCAGCAATGTTTGGCCAGGAAATCCTCGATGTAACCATAAATGACCTCATCGCTGGACATGACCATATCCATCTGTTTGGTGAAGACTTCCAGGCGCCCCAAAATTTCCAGGAAGCGCTGGCAGTCAGGAAGGGGGTCGCCGTGTTTCTGACCGTCCAGGAGGTCGGCGGCAATGCTGACCTCGAAGCCCAGGCGGGTGAGGATGCCTTCGATGAGTTTGAGGCGGCGGACCCGGCGCTCCACCGAAGCGGCCCCACCCTGGTAATGGAAGCGCAAATAGTTACAGGCGGCGTTGTCCGCCACATAGGCTTCCACCGTCGAGGCGTGGTAGCCGAGGCAGAGGCTGAAGTTCATGTAATGCTTGGCCAAGATGGCTAAGCTGATCTTTTTCAGCTGATCCTCGGCTCGGGGGGTGGTGGAGGTGACGCCCACCACCGAGATGAAACCTTTCATGTCCACCGGCCGGGCCTTGGGCCAGGGGATGGAGAGCATGCCCTTCAGGAAGGCTTGAAAGGGGATGGAGGTAATATCTTCTAGACCCACCGTGGGGCCGGGTCGGGCCAAACCGCCATCCACATCCACCACCAGGATGGGCACCAGACGGCCGGTGATCAGACTGGCAGCCTGTTTCTTACTAACCTGAGCCCGCAAGCTGAGGCAGAACATTTCCTCCAGGCGGGCCTGCGTTATGGCTTGTAACAGGTCCGGCAGGGAGGTCCCCCCTGGCAGAGCATCCTCCGGAGAAGTCGGATTCAACAGTTGGCGCAGGTTGTCTTGGAGGCGGGCAGCCACTTCGGGGGCCGGCGACGTGCCCGGATCCTGGGCCAAGACAGTGCGCAAGCGACCAGCTACTTCCTCGTATGCCTGGCGCAGGGATTCGGGCGGCCGTCGGCAATAACTTTGCAGCTGCGCCATGGCCTCTTCCAGGTGCTGGAGCAGCTCCTGGCAGAG
>CAZARS010000072.1:8538-9996 GCA_964487625.1 uncultured Desulfobacca sp. | reverse complement strand
CGTTGCACCTCCGCCATCTCGGGACCAGAGGCCTCGTTGAGGGCCTTTTGGAGACGGGCCAGCAGGTGCTGCACCTCTTCGCTAACCGTCAGGAGTTGCTGATACTGGGCATACTTTACCCGATAGGTTTGGAGGGCAGGGACGGTAGCTGGGTCCAGGGGGGATTGGGAACGTTTGCCGAACCATCTTTGCCAGAGGCTCACTTGAGATCTCCGAAGATCAACCCAGACGGGTTGCAGTTGCACGGTTAGCAGCGGCGGCGGCCAGAGGGCTTGGTGGTCAGCTTCTCGCCCTCGGTCAGCAACGTTCGGTTAAGTTGTTGCTCCCAGCGGAGCGCCAGGCGAATTATCTCACGGTGGCCCCTGCCGTCATTCTGAGGGAACGCCGCAACCAAAGCATCTCTGGTTTTTCGTTAGGCTTAGGATGGCAAAATTCAATTGCCCCTCCCCTGAGGGAGGTATTGCCTGCCCCAAAAAGTGCTCTGCGCCCAGGTTGGAACGCCTCTGCCGCCAGAATTTTGCAAAGCTTACCGAAGAAAAAGGTTACGAGTGGCTCCTGGACCGGCGGTTTTAATCTCCTACCAAATTTTTAAAGTTAGACCACGGTCCGCCAACCCGCCAGAGCCTTTAGCCCCTCCCGGAAAAAAAACCGGGATCGCTTCATTATATGGCGATCCCGGTCGCTCCTGCAACCCCCGGGAGGGAGGAACCTTAGACCTCTTCTTTATGGCCCTTCTCGGCGCCCAAACCCAGGCCTTCGAAAAGCTCGAAGACACCGTAGCCATACCACAAGGTATAAACCACGTAAAACACCAGGAGGAAGGTCAACAGGCCGATGTTATCTCGCACCAGTTGTGCAGAGATGCCATAGAAATTATAACCCGGTTCGATGGCTCGGAAGACGATCTCGTTGACGATCTTGGCCTCCCGGAATTTTTTCTGCAACTTCAAGGCAGTGTCCAGTTCCTTGAAGGAAGTCCACCAAGTGCGTAGGACCTTTTTGCCGTCAAGGTTGTACCTGGCCTGGACCGTATCGCCCTGGTTATTGAACATGGCTTCCGAGTCGGCAATGGCCACGAGCAAGACCTGGCCCAGGTCCCCGTTAATCTTCAAGGTGGTACCTGCCACTTCCACCGTCGCCCCAGCCTTGGTAAAGAGGAGCTCAGCCCTCTTGGCCGTGTCCGCATCTTTCAGGGTCAACTCGACGCCCAGAGATTGCCCCTGCAACGGGGTTGCTAACTGGCGCATATCAGCCATGAAGTTGCTGGAGCCTTTGGCCAGGGAGTTGAAAAAGTCATCGGAGAATTCCAAGCCGTTGCGGCCGTGGCCGAACCAGGGCATGAAGATAGCAATTAATACCAGGAAAAAAGTGACCAGGAGGACAATCCCGGTGGTTATTTTTGTCTTATTCATCGGTTATACCTCCCCCCGGAGTTTTTTGATATTAGCAAAGAACATG
>CAZARS010000072.1:2993-8519 GCA_964487625.1 uncultured Desulfobacca sp. | reverse complement strand
CACCCAGACGGCGAAGGTGCCGGCGATGACAAAGAAGACGATGAGCCCGATGGTGTCAATGACACTGACCAGGCTCGGCGGGACATTGATAATCTTCATGTCATTGAGTTTTTTGGGGAGGGCAAAAAACCGGTTGACGAATCCCGCCAAGATGGTGATGGCATAAAAACCCCGGATATAGATACCCTTGACGACTTTGGTGGTCAAAGCACCTACCTGAATGCCGAGCAGAGAACCCAAGAGCATGCCCATGGCCAGGGTATAGAAGATGAAGCCGTAGATGGCATACTGGGTGATGGAGGCGTAGCCAGCCGTAAAGATGATCTGCAGGATGTCGGTGCCCACCGTGGTGAAAGAGGAGACCCCTAAAAGGTAGACAAACATGGGGAAAGCGAGGAAGCCGCCGCCCACGCCCATAATGGCGGCGACGACACCCACCACGAAGCCGCAGAGGGCCACGAAGACCCCAGAGATGCGGTTGCCGCCGGGCACCAGGTCTTCGTCAAAGGTGATCATAGGGGGCAGGTTAATGGCCTGCAGCTTCTGGGCCACGCCGGTGGTGCCGGACGGGGCGGCAGGCTTGCCGCCGCCGTGGGCGTGGGGGTCCTGAATCTTCGTATCTGCCCCGGCCTTGCGCAATTTCAAGAAATCGGTCATGGCATAGAAGCCCAGAAAGCCCAGCAGAAAAACGTAAACCAAAGAGATGAAGAGGTCACTCATCACCGGGTTATAGTCATAAATCATCCGGTTCAGCACCCCGCCGCCGGTGGCCCCGAGAAGCGAGCCGAAGAGAAAGGCGATGGCCAAGGGAACGGAGACGTTGCCCATTTTTTTATGGACCGCGGTCCCCATGATGGCCTTGGCAAAAATGTGAAACAGGTCGGTGCCTACGGCCAGGATGCCTTTAATACCGGCGCTCATCAGGGCCGGCGTGATGATAAAGCCGCCCCCAGCGCCGATGCACCCCGTGACCAATCCTGCGGCCATGCCGATGAAGATGGTGGCAAGGAAGACCGTGGGGGTATAAAAGGCCGGGGCAAAGGCCGTTTTGCCGCCCAATAGGTCACCCGCCGCCCAGGTCAGGCCATAGAACCCGAGGATGGGCAGGCACATGATTAACAAGAGGAGTAATTTCTTGCGGTTACGCACTATGTTGTTGGACATCTCGATTTCCCAACGAGCATGGTGTTCCGCCGCCATCTTCATCAGATTAAATATCCTGCGGCCTCGACTCATCAGATTCATTTCCTCCTTATTAAAAATAAGTGCTTTTCATTGGCTCTCTCAGGCTGGGCCACTTAGGCTTTGCAGCAAAAGAGAAATATTTCACATAATTTTATAACTGTTCCTCTGTTTACAATCAATAAGAAATTTATAGCAATTAAAATGCCATAAAAAAATTTTTTTCATTTGTGAATTTCTTGCAAAATTCCTTTGTTAGCCAGCAGCCTTGGCTTAGCAGTGTCAGAATTTTTATCACTTTGTAAAATATACTGACAATTGCCTGAGCAGATTTTAACAATGAGAAGGATTGGCCTGAGGAAAATCATGGCAGCGACTAAGAGACGAGGCGGCTGGCAGGAATGCGGGTTGGGATTTGGCCATATGTTACCAGAGGTGGGCCGCAACTGGCACAGTCTGGCGGGCTAGCAGCTGGATGGCCTCTTGGGGGCAGGCAACCCGACAGACCCCGCAGCCGTAACACCAACGGGGGTCCACCACCGCTTTGCCCAGGGCCGGGCTGTAGCTCAGAGCCCCGAATTGACACATGCCCAAACATGCCCGGCAGCCCAGACACAGGTCGGAGTTGATCTGGGCCACATACTCACCCCGGAACAGCACCGCCACGCCCTGCGATACGGTACAACGCAAGGCCAGACAACTGGCCCGGTCGCAGTTGCAGATACCGCCGATGAAGGGGGTCTGGAAGGTCCAGACGCTGTGGCAGAGCCCCTCGTCTTCATGGGCTCGCAGGGCAGCCAGGGCTTCCTGGGGGGAGAGGACCTCCAGACCCTGATGGTCTGGGCCGGTCAGGAAACTGCCGTCCAGGTCCGCCAAGATTTCTTTCAATTGCCCTCCATCCGGGGCCAGACTGACGCCATAGCAATAGCGTTTTTCCAGCCCCAGGGACGCCTGCCGACAGATGCAAGCCACCCGGACGATGGATTTCACGAAGCCGAAGATCTCCTCAACCTCTTCGAGGGGGACGATCTGCCCGAAATGGACCTTCTTCTGGTGCCGGGTCACGAGGGCCCGGGCCAACCCCCGGATAAAAGGGGGCAGTTTTTCCAGGCGTTCCAGGCGCTGGACGCTGGCCGCCAGACCTCTTGGGTCGGACAGGAAACGGCGGATAAATTGGCGGCGTTGCAGGGCGCTGAGCAGGTCCTCGGCATAGTTTTTGGCCTGCAGATACCACTTCTGGCCTTCGCCATGTTTTAGGCAGAATTCACACATGGTTGGATAAGGTTATGAGGGCTTAGGTCAAGGATTATTGGTTAAATACGAGGGATATGTCTCGTAACTTAGCTATCCTGTTCTTCCTGTCCTCTTGCCTCTTCCCTCCAGTCACTTCCCTTTTTTTGTCCCACGAACAGAAAATAAGACCAGAGGCCGCCATAGGCGGGGCGAATTTCCCAATGGCGGGGAGTAAACTGAGCCTTAAGGGCCGGCAGCAGGTGTCCGCCCAACCTGACGTGATTATATGCCATCCAGCGGACGAACCAAGGGAAGGGAGAGACGTGAAAGTCCACCACGGCCACTAAGCCTCCGGGTGCCAGATCCAGGTGGGCCGCAGTTAGGGCCTCGCGCCAGCCCGGGTTGAACATGGTTAAGGCGTAGGAGAAGAGCAGGAGATCAAAGGGCGGCTCGACGCCCAACGGCTGATCATAAGCCTGGTGGCGCCAGACCACCGGCGGGGACGTCCCAGCCAATTTGCGGCGGGCCTGGTTGAGCATGTCTTGGCTCAAATCTAATCCCGTCAGGTGGGCGGTGGGAAAGAGTTGATGCAGGCGCTGCAGATTCTTGCCGGTGCCGCAGCCCACTTCCAAGATGTGCCGGGGTTGGCCATGAGCCCCGATAAGGCGCAGGAGGCGATTTCGCCCGAAGAGAAAGCTCCAGCGGCTGGCATCATAGATTTTGGCATGCCAGCGATAATAACGTTCCAGGGGGTGAATCGTTGAGGGTGCGGAGTGAGGGGCAAGCATCAGCGGACCTCGGCCAGGTGCAGGCTGCCATAGGTGCCTACCCGGTCTTGGGAATGGAGCGGCTCGGTGAGCTCGGGGAAAAAGCGCAGCCGGGTTAGCACCGGGGCCGGTAGAAAAGACAGGTCGAAACCAGCGGAGCGCATGAGGATTTTTGTGCCGGGTCGACTGTTGGCAAAAATCACCTGCCATTCCTCGGCCAAGACCTCGGGTTGGTGCCAGGCCAGCCAATCCTGGTGGTCCAACAGCACAAAGTGGGAATAGCAGCCGGGGCGGCGGCGGAGAAATTCGGTAAGGGTGCAGGTGTGGGTGCTCACCCGGTCCACCGTGGTGTGGAGAAGGGCGAAATTCTCGGGTTTGAGATAATTTGGGCAACACGCCGGGGTATAGGAACCGGTGAGATAGACCCGCCAGAAGTAGTTATCCTGAATGGGGAGCTCCGTCATGACCTGTCGGAGTTTATCCCGCACAAACCCATCCAAGCGACCGGCATAGTGCCGGTCCAAGAGCCGGACCTGGGCCCGGGGGACGCCGATGAGAGCCATGGTGGCCGGCTGCCGCAACAGCCACGCAATAAGCCGGGTAAAGAGTTGCCCCTCAAGCTGGGCATAATAATGCCGCTGCTCTGCCAGGCTCTGGGCGTTGAGCAGGTTCTTCACCAGAGCCGCCTTCTGTCCCTGGCCCACTACCAGATGGCGCAGCAGCCAGGCGAAATCCCCGGCGGCCCCCCGCCAATAAAAGGAGGGCCGGCTACCCCGGCCGCTGAAATAGTTAATTTTCCGGTCCCAGAAGGCCCGGCTAAGGGGTGACAAGGCGTCGCGCAAAGCGCGATATGTCTCCCGATAGGTCGGACTGTGGCCAATGCCGAAGAAGGCATACAGCTCGACAAAGGGGCGGTATTTGAAAAAGGCCAGTTTTAAATCCAACAGGGCATTCTGGCGGAAATTCACGTCCACAGCATAAATGGCTTTGGGACCGTCCAGGAGGTAGTCCAAGGCGTTACACCCAGCGCTGGTTATGACTACCACCTCACTGTCGCCATCCAAGTTCAGGAGTTGGCGGTCCAGGCGGGGATCTTCCCAGCAGGCGTTGTAAATCAGCCGATGGCCGTGAATGAGTTGAAAGAAGAGATTGATCATGCTGATGACTGCCGTGGGGATGAAACTTGCTCAGGGGCAGTGCACCGAGGATAAGCTAATGGCCTCAATTCTTGCCCCCCGAGACTTCTGCGGCCAGGAGGGCGGCTTTGTCAGTGGCTTCCCAGGGCAGGTCCAGATCCAGGCGTCCGACATGGCCATAGGCTGCCAGTTTCCGGTAGAAGCCGCCGGGGCGCTGCGCCGGCAGGAAACGGAGGTTAAAATCCCGGAGGATACCGGCCAGCCGGAATTCGAAATGTTTTTCCACCAGTTTTGATAACTTGCTGTCGGGGACCTTGCCCGAGGCAAAAGTCTCTACCTGGACACTCACCGGCCGGGAGCGGCCGATGGAATAGCTCAACTGCACCTCGCACTCCTGGGCCAGGCCGGCCGCCACGATATTTTTGGCAGCATACCGAGCAGCATACGCCCCTACCCGGTCGATGCGTAAGGGGTCCTTGCCACTGAGGGCGGCGCCACTCTGCCGAGAATACTCACCATAAGTATCAATGGCGTTTTTCCGGCCGGTGAGACCGGAATGGACGGCCGGTCCACCCACCATGACATGGTCCACCGGGTTGACGTAAATCTTGGTGCGGGCATCCGGCCGGATGGGCTCCTCGGCAAAGACCGACTCGATGACCTGTTGGCGGATATCGTCGGCCAGGCGGGCCGCCGACACGGAGGCCGGCCGATTCTGGCTGGCAATTATGGTGATGCTATGGATCCGCTCCGGCCGCCGGTCTTTAAACTCCACCCCCACCTGGGTGGCAGCATCCGGCGATAGGTAGGGAATGATCTTGCGGCGTTTGGCCTGGATGAGCCGTCTGGCTAATTTATGGGCCAGATAAATGGGCAAAGGCATGAAAGCCGGGGTGTGATCACAGGCGAAACCGAAAACTGTGACCTGATGTCGCCCCGGCAGCTTTTCGATCTCCTCGTCCGTCATTTCTTTTTCCCGGAAACCCGTCAGTTCATCAGGGGGGAACTCCGTCAGGCTGGTGAGGACGGCACAGGAATTGGCGTCAAAGTCCTCCTCCACGTACCCCACTTGATTGAGGACCTTCCGGGCCACATAGGGGATATCCACTTTGGCTTGGGCCAGGAAGCGGGCCGAAACAAAGAGGATGGAGGTGGAGACAGCACATTCCGCCCGGATGCGGGCATAGGCCTGCGCGCCGGTCGCAATG
>CAZARS010000072.1:0-2983 GCA_964487625.1 uncultured Desulfobacca sp. | reverse complement strand
TAGGTATCCTGCTCCAGGAAGGCGTCTACAATGGCATCGCTGATCTGATCGCAGAGTTTGTCCGGATGTCCCTCGGTTACGGACATGGAGGTGAACATGAAATCTTTTTTCATAGGGTCAATCTCGCCTTCAGGTCTGCCACGGCACAGGTAAAGGATGACCGAAGCGTTCCCCCGCCTCAGCCTTTTTTAGGCACATTCTGGCCCAACTGGCAGGAGAAAATCAAGGTAAAAATAGATTAGGCCGGCTCGGGTTCAGCTCTTAGCAGGGCTGGCGGCGCCGCTCGCGAAGCCGCAGTTGGTTTGGTGACCTCATTGAGCAGCAGGGGCAATACGGAGGTGCCCGCGATCACCGCCGCATCCACCAGACCGATGGGGGCCATCCCTAAAATGGCCCGCAAACCCGGCACGAACATCGCCACCACCTGCAGGGCAATGGAGCCCAACACCGCCATATTCAGCAGGGGGTTGCTGGGCAAAGTCCCGGCAAAAATGCTCTGGTGATCTGACCGGCAGCTGAAGGTATGCAGCAGTTGGCTGATGACCAGGGTATTAAAGGCCATGGTGCTGGCCTGGGGCCCTATCCCATAGCGGGCCAGGCCATAGCCATAGGCTCCCAAGGTGGCGGCCGTCAGGGTAGCGCTTTCCTGGGCGATGCGCCAATATTCTGCGGGCGTAAAGATGGGCTCCCCAGCCGGCCGGGGCGGTCGGTCCAGGACGTCAGGTTCCGGCGGTTCCTGGGTCAGGGCCAAGCCGGGGAAGATATCCGACACCAGGTTGATCCAGAGCAGTTGCATGGTGGTCAGGGGCGACCCCAGACCTGCGGCCAAGGAGATGAAGGTGACGGCGATCTCGCTGACGTTAGAGGAAATGAAAAAGCGCACCGCCTTCTTGATGTTGCTGTAGGTGGTGCGGCCGTCTTTGATGGCAATGATGAGATCGCCCATGTTGTCTTTTTTCAAGACCACATCAGCCACTTCCCGGGCGATATCCGTGCCGCTCTCCCCCATGGCGATGCCTACCTCAGCGGCTTTGAGGGCGGGACCGTCGTTAATGCCATCGCCGGTCATGCCTACCACCCGGCCAGCCCCCTGGAGGGCCTGGACAATCTGCAGCTTATGGGCAGGACTGACTCGGGCAAAGATGTGCACCCGTTGGGCCAGGGCGGTGATGGTATCATGGTCCAGGGTTTCCAGATGGGTGGAGTCCAGAATCTCCAGGGGACGGCCTTCGCTGATGTTCAGGGCCTTGCCAATGGCATACGCGGTGGCGCTCTGATCACCGGTGATCATAATGGTCTGGATCCCGGCCCGATGAAAATCTCGGATCATTTCTCGGACCCCTTCCCGGATGGGGTCGGCCATGCCGGTGAGGCCTAACCAGGTAAAGCCCCGCTCTGGATAGGCATTATTATTGAGCCCATCGGTGCCATTGACGGCATAGGCGACGCCAAGTACCCGGAGGGAGTCGCTGGCCATGCGGTCATTTTCCATTTCGATGGCCAACCGGTCTTTGACATTTAAGGGCAGGCGTTGGCCTTCCTGAAGATGCCAATCGCACATGGCCAAGACATCCAGAGGACTCCCCTTTAAGGCCACCAGGGTCTCCCCGGAGTCCATCTGGTGATAGGTGGTCATGAAGGGCCGCTGTTCGGACCGGTGAGCGATGCGGCGGAGGGGATATTGTTCCTGCAGTCGGGGGACATCCACTCCATAATTGAAAGCCAACTGCACCAAGGCCTTTTCCGTCGCTGAACCCGACAACATCCGACGGCCGCCCTGTTGGTGGATTTCCGTCTCATTACAGAGGCTGGCTACCCTGAGGAGCCAGGGTAATTCATGCTCGGCACCGTTAGTGATTAGCTCGGCAAACTCATCCAGGTCGCCTTGATCCACGGCCAAGGTGCGCATACCGGCAAACAGGCGCACCACGGTCATTTCATTTTTGGTGATGGTGCCGGTTTTGTCCATACAGATGGTTTGGAGGCAGCCCAGGGTCTCCACTGCTTCCAGACGGCGGATGAGGACCTGGTGCTGCTCCATCCGTTTGACGCCAATGGCTAGGGTTGTCGTGGCCACGGTGGGCAATCCTTCGGGTACTGCCGCCGCGGCCAGGGAGACGGCGGTATGGAGCATCTGGAGGAAGGCGATGCCCCGCAGCAGACCGACGCCGAAGACCAGCCCACAGACCCCACAGCCCAAGAGGACCAACTCATTACCCACCCGGTCCAATTGCTGCTCCAGGGGCGTGACAGGCGTCTCGGCCGCCTCCACCATAGCCTGAAGCTGACCTAACTCAGTCCACGGGCCGGTGGCCACTACGGCGGCTAAACCCTGCCCTCCTGTTACCATAGTGCCTCGATAGACCATGTTCACCCGATCCGCCAGGGGAACATGGGCAGTGGGCAGGGCTTCAGTCCCCTTGCTGACCGGTAGGCTCTCGCCGGTGAGGGCGGCCTCATCGACACTCAGGCGGTCGGCGGTAATCAGGCGGCAATCTGCGGCAACGTAGGTGCCGGGTTTCAGGGCTAGAAGATCACCCGGCACCACCTCCTCCACTGCCACCTCTCGCAGGGTGCCCTCCCGGAGCACGACGGCGGTTGGTTTTACCAGATTTTTCAGGGAGCGGATGGTGGTCTCGGCTGCACTCTCCGTCTTGTAGGCCAGATAGGCATTGGCCACCACCACCCCCATGATCAGGACGGCATCCAGCAACCCGCCGGTCAGGAGCGAAATACCGGCCGCCCCCCCCAACAGAGCCACGGGCAAGGACTTGAATTGGTCCAGGAACATTTCCCAATGAGACCTGACCTGGGTCTCGGGGAAGGCGTTGGGACCGAAGCGGGCCTGCCGTTCGGCCACGCTGGCCGCAGACAGACCGGTCGTGGCCGAGGTGCTCCAGGCCGCCAGGACCTCGTCGGCCTCGAGGGGATGCCAAGGTTGGCTGGGCTGTGCCTCCAAGTTGCCCAGCGGGATCCCTGGGCC
>CAZARS010000071.1:14013-15343 GCA_964487625.1 uncultured Desulfobacca sp. | reverse complement strand
TATAATGGCGGCGAATGTCATCAGATCATTGATAAGTGCGAAGGCTGCGATCGCATTCTCACCTTGGAGAGCGGCAAGTATTGTGCAGCGGTGCCTAATCCGGCCGTGAAGTGGCGTCTGGGTTCCTGCAATCTGGCAACCCACGTCAAGAGCGCCACTAAAAATGGCCAAACCGTCAAGATTAACCCCTTGAAGGCCTCCAAGCGCAGCATGCGCAAATAGTCCAGCCGAATCGGAGCAGCGCGACGGCCCATTCTGGGGCCGACGCGCTGGTGCCTCCGCCTATTATCTTCCTGCTAATTTTTCTAGAGCCGTTTTAATCCGCGTCAAGCCTGTGGCAATCCGCTCCCGGGAAGTAGCATAGGAGAAGCGGATACATTTATCCTCACCAAAGCCTGAACCAGCCACGAGGGCCACGTGGGCTTCCTCCAAGAGGTAGGTGGCCAACGGGTCAGAAAGGTGGCCATCGGCATCTGGCTGAAAATACTTATAGTATGCCGAAAAGTTCGGGAATACATAGAAGGCGCCGCCCGGTTTGACGCATTTGACGCCTGGGATTTCAGCCAAGCGGGCCAGAATGTCGTCCCGTCGCCAAGCGAATTCTTTGACCATGACGTCCACCATATCCTGTGGGCCGTTAATGGCCGCCACCGCCGCTTTTTGGGCAATGGAGGTAGGGTTGGACGTGCTCTGGCTCTGCAAGTTGGTCATGGCCTTGACCACGGTGGCGTCTCCGGCCAGATAGCCGATGCGCCAGCCGGTCATAGCGTAGGTTTTGGAGACACCGTTCAGGATAAAGGTCTGCTTCTTCAGCTCTGGACTCAATTGCGCCAAATTGGTAAAGGTCAGGCCGTCGAAGAGGATCTTTTCATAGATGTCATCCGACACCACCCAGATTTTATGGGCTAAGATAACCTCGGCCAAGGCCTCCAATTCGGCGCGGGTATAGACCGAACCGGTGGGGTTGGAGGGGCTATTGAGGATCAAGCCTTTGGTGCGCGGGGTGAGGTATGCCTTGAGGATCTCCGGCGTCAATTTGAAGCCCGTCTCCTCGGGGGTGGGTACGATCACCGGCGTGGCGTCGGCCAACTCCAGCATGGGGGGGTAGGAAACCCAGTATGGGGTCGGCACGATGATCTCATCCCCTCGCTGAAACAGAACCTGGAAAAGATTGTAGAGGGCATGCTTGCCGCCGCAGGAGACGATGATCTCCTCGGGTTTATAGGCAAGGTTATTATCCCTCTGAAATTTCTGGATAATGGCTTCCTTCAACTCCGGAATGCCGCCCACAGGCGTATAGCGGGTAAAGCCATCCCGGATGGCCTGGATG
>CAZARS010000071.1:12564-13997 GCA_964487625.1 uncultured Desulfobacca sp. | reverse complement strand
GCTGCTTCTTTGATATGCTCGGGGGTGTCAAAATCCGGTTCGCCGATGCCGAAATTAACGATATCAATGCCCTGGCTTAACATCGCCTTGGCTTTGCTGTCGATGGCCAGGGTGGGCGAGGGCTTGATCTTTTTGATACGCTCCGTTAACACTGGTTTTTCTCCTTTAAAAGACATATTCAGAAGTTGAAAAGTATAGGAAAGTGTGATATCTGTCAACGCGTGAGGCAAATTTTTTTACCGACTGGACCACGATGATCCAGAACATCGCCATTGTCATGAAGAATAATGAGGCGGCCATCCAGGCTGGGGAAGGCTTACAGAGTTGGCTGGCGGCCCGCAATATCCGCAGTACACTCCTCCTCAACGAGCCCGAGCCCAACTATCCGCCCCTGCCGCCTGATACCGAAGTCATCGTGGTCTTTGGTGGGGATGGAACGCTCTTAAGTGCTGCTCGGCATTATGGACAGGATGGCACACCGATCCTTGGAGTCAATGTGGGAGGCTTGGGGTTTGTCACCGCTGTCAGTCTGGCCAAGCTCTACCCTATGATGGAGAGGATCCTGCAGGGCGATTATCAGGTGGAAGAGCGGATGCAGTTGATCGGCAGGGTGATCCGCCAGGGGGAGAGCCTCTGCCAGCAGAGTGTCCTCAACGATGTGGTCATTAATAAAGGTGCCTTGGCCCGCATTGTGGAAATCAAGGCCTTCATAGATAATGAATATCTGACCACATACCGGGCGGATGGCCTCATTGTGTCTACGCCTACGGGCTCCACGGCCTACTCGCTAGCGGCTGGCGGCCCCATCGTCTTTCCGACATTGCAGGCCATTACCCTGATCCCCATCTGTCCCTTTATGCTCACCAACCGGCCGCTCATCCTGCCCGAGGATGTGACCATTGCCGTGGTCCTGGATGACAGCCGCGACGTCTTCCTCACCTATGACGGACAGGTAGGCTTTACGCTGCAACCCCATGATATAGTCGAAGTCAAAAAGGCCTCAGGAGTAATCCGCCTCATCACCTCGCCTTATAAAAATTATTTCGAAATCCTGCGCACCAAATTGCGTTGGGGTGAATTATAATCAAAGAATATTTGCTGGTTCCGTGGCTGTAGCACCCCGTAACCAGAAGAGGAGCCGACTCCGACATCTGGGGGACAGCGGGGTGCACGCTATTTACTCAGGGAGCGCCGATCATATCATCACGTTATGGGAAATAAGATACCTGCTCCGGGGATGATTGAATTGCCGATTTACCGCCTCTGCCAGGGAGAGGGTGGGCGTTGTACGGATGTGGTGGTCCAAGAGGCTTTGTTGTCTCTTAGCATTAACGGTTACCCGGCCTATCATTTGCTCTACCTCCCCGGGCAGGAAGCAGAGCTCTGTCTGGGATTCCTGCTCACTGGCGGAGTCATCGAGGGAACAGCGGATA
>CAZARS010000071.1:9873-12554 GCA_964487625.1 uncultured Desulfobacca sp. | reverse complement strand
CCGAGATGCGTCTTCTGCCGCCCGAGCCCACGGCCGGGCGCCAGATTTTTCAAGTTCAGGTCCGCTTGGCCAAGACCTTTGATACCAAACGAGATTTTACCGGTTCCCTGGCCGCTGCCGTCTTGGCCGGCACCCCGGAGGCCCGACAGCCTCTCACGGCCAAACAATTTCAGCAGCAGCCTGTCCCGGCCGAACCTCTGGCAGTCCATAACCTGCTGGACTTGATGGCCAGCCTACCGGATCGCCAGACGATCTTCCAGCAGACCGGAGGGACCCATGCCATCTTTCTGGCCGAAGCGGCCAGCGGCGAAATCCTGGCAGGGGCGGAAGACGTTGGCCGGCATAATGCCTTTGATAAGGTCATCGGCCAGGCCTTGCAGAAAAACCTGCGTACCCAGCAGGCGTTGGCTCTGTTAAGCGGGCGGGCCAGCTTCGAGATGGTGCTCAAGGCGGCCCGGGCGGGGATTCCCCTGATCGCGTCGGTCTCGGCACCCACCTCCCTGGCCATCCGCCTGGCTGAATGGCAAGGCATTACCCTTGTCGGTTTCGCTCGTCAGGGACGCTGCAACATTTATACCCACCCACAACGCCTGATCACTTAGGTGGCGTGCATCCGAAAATGCAATGAGGGCCGGAAGTTTTGCCGTCAGGGGGGGCAAAACATCTTTTTGTTGGCATCGTGGTATGACAGCTCCAAGCTGCTGCCCATACCAAGCACAACAACCGCGCCAAAAAGGGCGCGGTTTTTGCTTCAGTCCAGCGGGCGAGGGATGAGTATTATTATCGCGGGTTTACCCGCTTATCTTTTTCAATGTAGGCATAGGCGGAGTGGTTGTGGATGGATTCGAAGTTTTCTGAGTCCACCGAATACCAGGTAAAATTGTCATCCTGATCGAGTTTGAGGGCAATTTCCCGCACAATATCCTCCACAAAACGGGGGTTGGCATAAGCCCGTTCCGTGACGAATTTCTCATCCTGGCGTTTCAAGAGGGAGTAGACCTCACAAGAGGCCGACTCTTCGATTATTCTGATCAGGTCTTCCATCCAAAAGAATTTTTTAAACCGCACATTGACCCGCACCTCCCCGCGTTGGTTATGGGCACCCACCTTGCTGATCTCCTTGGAACAGGGGCAGAGGGTAGTCACCGGCACCTTGACACAGGCGACCAGGTCAATATGGCCGTGGGCATCCAGAGAACCTTTGATGGTGCAGATATACTCCATCAGGGCGCTGGCCTTGGAAACGGGCGCCTCTTTTTCGATGAAATAGGGAAAGGTCATCTCAATGTGGGCGGATTGGGCGTTGAGGCGACGTCTGGTTTCTTCCAATATCTGCGGGATATTGCGGATACTGATGTGCCGGCGGAACTCACTGAGGATTTCGATGAACCGGCTCATGTGGGTGCCCTTGTGGCGATAGGGCAGATTGACATAGACATTGATGCAGGCGATGGTGTGCTGCGTGCCGTTGAATTTATCCAGCACAATTATGGGGTAAGAGATGTTCTTTACCCCGACCTTATCGATGTCGATCCGGCGATGATCTGGTCGGCTCTGCACATCGGCGATGTCGGTCAACACGGTGACAGTGGCTTCCCTCTGGTGCACATCCATTCTCCTCGTGGAAAATGAACCGCGACTTGCTTACTCACGGCATCGGCCCAAACCGCTGGGCGGCCGGCCAGAGCCTCACTCGGCCATAACTTAATTTAGCCCATTTTTTCATGCATCACAAGGGGGTAACTCGAAAAACCCACCCCGCTCTTAATCATCACTCGGCCAGTCGCCGCTGCAGTTTGGCGCCCCCTGGCAGGGGGCTGGCTCACCTGCACACTGAGCGGCCCCCCCAAGCCGGTGACAGGTTTAAACATAGCGGAAGCGTTCAGCCACCGCCCGGGCATGCAAGGGCAGGCCTTCGGTTTCCGCCAGGAGAATAACCGCCTCCTTGAGGGACTTGAGGCCTTCTTTGGTCAGGTGCTGGAAGGTGGGTTTTTTCATGAAATCATCCACAGACAAGCCGGAAAACATCCGAGCCGTCTGGGCGGTGGGCAAGACATGGTTCGTCCCCGAGGCATAATCCCCCACCGGCACCGGTGCATAAGGGCCCAAGAAAATGGAGCCGGCGTGGCGGATGTGGGGCAACACCGCAAAGGGTTCTCGGGTGACGATCTGCAGATGCTCCGCAGCGTATTGATTAACAAAGTCAATGGCTTCCGCTAGATCGCTGGCCACTAGGACGGCGGAGTGATGATTGATGGCATTGGCAATAATCTCCCGACGGGGCAGGTGGGGCAGCTCCTCGCGGATGAAGTCGACGACTTTATGGGCCAAGGGTTCCCAGGTGGTGACCAAGACCGCGGCGGCATCAGGATCATGCTCCACCTGGGAGAGGAAATCCAAAGCCATCATGCGGGCTTCAGCCGTCTCATCGGCCAAAATGAGGGTCTCACTGGGACCGGCAGGGTTATCGATCCCCACCTCCCCGAAGACCAACAGCTTGGCCGCAGTCACATACTTATTGCCGGGCCCCACGATCTTGTCCACCTTCGGGACTGTGGCGGTGCCATAGGCCATGGACGCAACCGCCCAGGGGCCGCCGATTTTAAAAATGCGCTGGGCCCCGGCCAGGTGGGCTGCAGCCAGGGTCGCCACGTTGGCGGTCATCCCTTGATCTGGTGGCG
>CAZARS010000071.1:0-9863 GCA_964487625.1 uncultured Desulfobacca sp. | reverse complement strand
CAGGCGATGATCTCTCGCACCCCCGCCACCCGGGCCGGGATAATGGTCATCAGGACCGTAGAGGGGTACTTGGCTAATCCGCCAGGGATATAGCACCCTACCCGCTCCAGAGGACGCAGGAGCCGGCCGGCCAGGATCCCCGGCCGGACTTCAATGGCCCACATCTCCCGGTCTAATTGGGCCCGATGGAATTTCTCGATGTTGGCCGCAGCCATCTTTAGGGCGTCCAGGAGTTTGGGGTCCAGACGGGTCAGGGCCTCGGTAATCTCTTCCTGCTTTACTTCCAGGTCCTCGGCTCTGATCTGGTCTTTAAATTGGCGATGATATTCCAAAGTGATGCGATCGCCGTAATGGCGGACGTCCTGGACAATCTTACGGACATCCTCAAAGACCGCCGTGACATCCACGGCAGAGCGTTTCATGATGGCCTGACGCCGCTCCGGCGACAAGTTGGCAATGGTTTCAACCGGTAAGGTTATCATGGTTTAGCATACCTCTGAGGTGGGTGGTCAAAAATCAAACAGGGCGGTTGGGGCAAGGCTTCCCAAACCTGTATCCACTCTTTATTTTTCCTGCTGCTCCCTGGCTGTGGGGGCGGGAGGAGCTGCTTTGGCCAGCCCCAGGCTCCGCAGGCGATCCCGCCTGGCCTCCACATCACAGACCATGACGATCATATCGGCACTGTTGCCAGAAAGGTCCTTAACCAGGTCCTCAAAAACCGCCTTGACCCCGAAGCCGGCCCGTTTAAAGGCCCAATATGCTCCCGGCGAATGGAAATAAATTTCCGAGACCAGCTTTTCCAACCCAAATTCCGTGGCCAGCTCCGCAATCTCATTGATCAACAGGGTCCCTAGACCTCGCCGTTGGAATTCTTGAGCCACAACCACCCGCACATTCCCCAGGTGGCGTTTCCAGCCGGTGCTCCGCATGTGTAAGGTGGCATCCCCCACAATTTTGCCATCCACTTCGGCCAGGAGGGGGAAGACCTTATGGTAATCAATGTTATTGACCCAGGAGTCAATTATGTTGGGATCCCGGACATCGTTGCGCAGAAACTGGCGATCCTTGTCCGGTACGCGCTGGAAAAAATCCAGGAGCTTATCCCGGTCCTCTTTGACCATGGGGCGAAGAATAACCTTGGTGCCGTCCTTAAGTTTGGCTTCCTTCCGGAATCCTTGCATGATGGTTTTCCTCTCTCGGGTCAAAAAGGCAAATACAGGGTTAGATCCCCTCCGCCAGACGTTCGGCCAGATATGCCGGCAGGTTGGCGGCCAGGATTTTCCGTTGCGTCACACCAATGTCATAGGGCACCAATTTATACTGCAATAAGAAGCGAGTCGTGTCAAAAATAGCAAAAGAAGCCCAAGGGATGCGGTTACGGGGTTGGCCCACACTCCCCGGATTGATGAGATAGAGATTTTCCCGGTCCAAAGGGATGATTTCCTCGGTAATGGGCAGCTGTGCCACCTTGCCTCGGACATCCCGATACCATACCGCCCGTCGATGAGTGTGGCCGAAAAAACAGACGGTGGCCGGGGCAAAATCCCGGCGCAGCATATTTAACGCCTGTTTCCCTTGAAAATGTAAGGAGATGTAGGCATCAGGGTTAATGGGATTGCCATGGCAGGCTAGAAATTGATCCTGAATAATCCGATTCAACGGCAACTGCTGCAGAAACAGGCGATGTGCCTGGGATAATTGCTGCTCCGACCAGAGCACGGCCTGATAGGCCAGGATATTAAAATCCTCAGCCCGGCTCGGGTCCAACACAGCCCGATCATGGTTGCCCATCACGCACAGGACATTGTGTTCCATGATCAGTTCAATGCACTCCCGAGGGTTGGCATTATAACCAACCAGATCTCCCAAATGTAAGATGATATCCACCGGTTCCTGCCGCAGGGCCGCCAACACGGCCTTGAGGGCTTCCAGGTTGGCGTGGACATCTGACAAGAGGGCCAGCTTCATGCTGCTGCGCCTCTTCCTGGGGTGGTTGCCATCCGGCAGATCCCGTTATTCCTCACCATCCTCGAATGGTGCGAGGGAGTTAGGAAATTTCCGGCTGTACCCTAAAGATTATTGAACTCCTATAAAATCTTGAGAATAGAATTATATCAAGGGGGGCCTGTCTTGCCAAGGAAAAGCTCGCCGCCGACGCGTGCTTCCGATAAAAAGTCCCCCCGCCTTCCTGGCCATCTCTCCTCTTGGCGGTTTCTCTTGTTTTTTTGCCAGAAGAAATTATAATATATAGGTTAAGTTTAATTTAAAGGAGTCGGCGGTCACATGAAAAAAGGTATTCACCCCAAATATTATCAGACCATGGTGCGCTGCGCCTGCGGCAATGAATTCCCCACCGGTTCCACCCAGAAGGAGATCAGGGTGGAAATCTGCTCCAAATGCCATCCCTTTTTTACCGGCAAGCAGAAATTGGTGGATACAGCCGGCCAGGTGGAACGGTTTGTGAAGCGCTACGCCGGGTTCAACCAGAAAGCTGCCGAGGAGAAGGCGGAGAAGTAAGGCATGGCAGAAAATCACCCCCCCTATCCGGTGGGGGGCCAGGCGGTCATCGAAGGCGTGATGATGCGGGCCAAACACACCTATGCCATTGCCGTGAAACGGCCCGACGGTTCCATCACCATTAAAGAAGACCGCCTCCACACCTTGGCGGAGCGCTACCCGTGCCTACGGTGGCCTTTCATCCGGGGGCCGGTCATCTTATTGGAATCCCTGATCTACGGCCTGAAGGCCCTGAGTTTTTCGGCCCAAGCTGCGGTGGATGAAGAAGAGGAACCCTTGCCGCCCTGGTCCATGGCCCTCAGTATCCTTGTGGCCATAGGTTTGGCCATCTTCTTCTTCGGCCTGCTCCCTCATTATCTTAGCGGCTTGGCCGGGCGGTTGTGGGGGGCGTCCCTGACGGTGAACAATTTCACCTTTCACCTCATTGACGGCGTCTTGAAGATCTGCTTCTTCTTGCTCTATGTCTGGGCCATTTCGTTTGTAGAGGAAATCCGTCGGGTTTTTGAGTATCATGGCGCCGAACATAAGTCCATCTTTACTTTCGAGGCCGGTGAAGCCCTGACGGTGGAAAACGCCCGGAAACACCAGATCTGGCACCCCCGTTGCGGCACCTCCTTTATTCTTGTGGTCCTGCTGATCAGTATCCTGATCTTCACGGTGCTTTTCCCCCTCCTGCCGGTCCTGCAGGTGGGCGGCTGGCTGACCACGAACCTGGTGCAGGTGGGCATTAAGATCCTCCTCATGTTCCCCATCGCCGCGGTGTCTTATGAAATCATCCGCCTGGGGGGCCGCCATATCGAACATCCACTCTGCAAACTCGTGCTTTGGCCCGGCTTGCTGACCCAACGGCTCACGGCCCGCGAACCCTCGGACGAGCAGTTGGAGGTAGCCCTCGAAGCCCTGCGGGCGGTAGTTCAGCAGGAAGAAGCCCTCTCCCGGCCCATGTCCTAGCGGCGCTCCCTCGCCCCTTGCCCAAACTTTAGCTTATCAACAGGAATTACCGCCTGAAGGTTTCAGGTCAATCATTACAAAACTATGCTCATTGATCGTTTAAAAAGTATTGAACAGAAATACATCGAACTGGAGTCCAGGCTTAGCGACCCCCAGCTCATGAAAAATCAGGAGCAGTACCAACTCCTGGCCAAGGAACATGCCGAACTGACGCCCCTCATCAAGACCTTCCGGACCTACCAGCAGGTGGAAAGGGAACTGGAGACTAACCAAACCCTGCTGCGCAGCGAAAGCGATGAGGAAATCAAAGAACTGGCCCGCGAGGAAATCCAGCTCCTAAAGGATAAGCTGACGGCTTTAGAGGAGGAGTTGCGGTTTCTCCTCCTGCCCAAGGACCCCAACGACGAGAAAAACATCCTCTTGGAGATCCGGGCCGGCACCGGTGGGGAGGAAGCGGCGTTGTTTGCTGCCGACCTCTTCCGCATGTATAGTCGCTATGCTGAACGCCACCGCCTGAAGATGGAGGTCTTGAGCTACAACCCCACCGGCATCGGCGGTTTGAAGGAAGTCATTGCCTTGATCTCTGGAGAAAAGGTCTATAGCCGGCTCAAATATGAAAGCGGCGTCCATCGGGTGCAGCGGGTGCCGGTAACGGAATCGCAGGGCCGCATCCACACCTCGGCGGTGACCGTGGCCATCCTGCCGGAGGCCGAAGATGTGGATGTCCAAATCAATCCCGAAGACCTGCGCATCGATGTCTTCCGCTCCTCAGGGCCGGGCGGCCAGAGCGTCAATACCACTGATTCCGCGGTCCGCATCACCCACTTGCCCACCGGGCTGGTGGTTACCTGTCAGGATGAGAAGTCCCAACACAAGAATAAGGCCAAGGCCATGAAAGTGCTGCAGGCCCGCCTCTACGACATGATGGCCCAGGAGCAGCAGCAGAAAATGGCCCAGGATCGCAAGAGTCAGGTGGGCTCGGGCGACCGCAGCGAACGCATCCGCACCTATAATTTCCCCCAGGGTCGGGTCACCGACCATCGCATCGGGCTGACCCTCTATCGCCTGGAAGAATTTCTGGACGGCGACCTGGACGAGATGCTGGAAGCCCTGATTTCCTACTACCGCACCGAGGCCTTGAAGCAACAGACCGCATGAGCCAGCGCCAGTCCGCACCCTGGACCATATTGCGTGTCCTGCAGTGGGCTGAAAGCCACCTGCAGCAGAAAGGCATCAGTGAACCCCGATCTGGGGCCAGCGTGCTCTTGGCCCACTGCCTGGGGTGCACCCGTCTGGATCTCTATTTACGCCACGACAAACCCCTCACGGCTGAGGAATTGGGCTGTTATAAACGCCTGCTGCGCCGCCGCCTCGCCCATGAGCCCACCCAATACATTACCGGCCACCAGGAGTTCTGGTCCTTGGATTTTATCGTCAACCCCGCGGTCCTGATCCCCCGGCCGGAAACCGAACTCATCGTGGAGGCAGTCATCCGCCACGTCAGGAACCATCCTGAGTCAGGGCGGTGGCACCAGCTCCTGGATGTGGGCACCGGCAGTGGTGTCCTAGCCGTGGCCTTGGCCAAGGAGCTCCCCCACCTCCAGATCACTGCCTCGGATGCCTCCCCCGAAGCCTTGGCCGTGGCCCGTCTCAACAGTGAGCGCCATGGCGTCCAAGACCGTGTCACCTTGGTCCAGGGAGACCTGCTGACAGCCTTAGACCCACTGGGCAGTTTTGATATCGTCGTCGCCAACCCTCCCTATGTGCCCACCGCCACGTGGGAGCAGCTGCCTCCGGAAATCCGCGACCACGAACCCCGCCTGGCGCTGGATGGCGGCCCCGACGGCCTGGAGGTGATCCATCGCCTCGTGTATGAGGTACCGCCCTTCTTGCGGTCTGGCGGCTTCCTGGCCCTGGAAGTGGGTCAAGGCCAAGCCGAGAGCGTGGTCCAACTTCTGGAGGCCACCCAAGCGTTTTCTTCCACCAGCATTATCCCTGATTACCAGCATATCGGCCGGGTGGTGACCGCTGTCCGGAGATGATTTAAGGAGGGGGCGGCCCCTCACCGCCCAATTTATCGAAATAATTCCAAAATTCTGGGAATGATTTGGCGACGCAGCCCGGATCAGCAATCCGGACGCCGGACACTCTTAGGCCGGCCAGGGCAAAACTCATGGCCATGCGGTGGTCATTATAAGTTTGGATCAACGCCCCATGGGGGCTGCCGCCGGTGATGACTAAGCCATCCTGCCTCTCCTCGACCGCGACCCCCATCTTGGCCAACTCGGTGGCGACCGCCTCTAACCGGTCGGATTCTTTGTGGCGGAGGTGGGGTACGCCGGTAATTACCGTCTGCCCCTGGGCAAAGGCCGCCACCACTGCCAGAGTTGGCACCAGATCCGGCATCCCGGCCATATTAATTTGAATGCCCCGGAGCGGTCCCCCTTGCAAGCTGACCCCTTCTGCCGTGGTAGCCACCTGGCAGCCCATCTGGGCCAGGACCTGCAGAAATCCCACATCACCTTGGGAGGAAGCTGGATTCAGGTTGGTCAGCCGCACCCGGCCCCCCGCGATGGCCGCGGCGCCGAGGAAATAAGAGGCGCTGGAAGCGTCGCCCTCAATCTCATAGTCCTGGGCCTGATACCGCTGCCCAGCCGGGACGGCAAAAAAGGTATATCCCCGGCGATAATAGGCAATTCCGAAATCCTCCATGACGCTGAGGGTGATATCCACGTAGGGTTTGGAGACCAGTTCTCCTGCTACCGATATCTCCACGTCCCGAGCCGCAAAGGGGGCAATGAGCAACAAGGCAGAGAGGAACTGGCTGCTGACCCCACCCGCCACCTGGGTGGGGCCGCCGGCCAGCCCTCGGGCCTGGACCACGACGGGAGGGCAGCCATTCTGCTGTTCACTGACCGCTTCCACTCCCAACCCCACCAGGGCGTCCAACAAATCCTGGATGGGCCGTTGGCAAAGGCGCCGGGAGCCGGTCAGGACAACCCGCCCCTGGCCCAAAGCCGCCACAGCCGTCAGGAAGCGCATGGAAGTCCCGGAGTCTCCCAAATAAATGGGCTGCGCTGGCAGCGTCAGGTTTCCACCCGTGCCCGTGACCTGGCAGCTTTCCTGATGCCATGCGATCTGGCAACCCAGATCCCGCAAAGCCTGGGCAGTGTAGCGGGTGTCAGCCGCGTCCAACAGGTGGCGCAAGGTGCTGGTGCCCTCTGCCAAACCTGCCGCAATCAGGGCCCGATGGCTGAAACTCTTGGAGCCGGGCAGGGTAATCACCGCAGTCACCTGGCCGATGGGTTTAATTTCTTTTATATCAGTCATATTTTCACATTACAGCTAAAGGGGTAAAGGTCAAGGGGCAAAGTCTTGGAGCATGGCCCAATGGCGCGATTCTTCATCGCCAAATTCCGCGGGCAGTGTTTTTTGATGCCAATGTTTTTGCCAGCCTCGGAGCAAAGACAAAATGACTCTGCTCTTTCCCTCGAGTATATAATTTTTATCCCCCTCACCCCAACCCTCTCCCTGCGTGGGTGGTGAGAGGAGGCTAAGGACTTTCCGGATGGAAACTCAATGGGTTGCAGACGCGTTCAACAGGCCCTGGAGTGATCATTTCCCTTTATCCCGTTAGATTGGGTTAGCCACGGCCGTGCGTGCGGCCTGGCGCATTACCTCGACGGGCGCAGGTTGGCCGGTGAAGAGCTCAAACTGTCGGGCGCCTTGATAAATGAGCATCTCCAGCCCATCAATAATCTGGCAGCCTCGGGCGGCCGCCTCCTGCAAAAGGCGAGTCTGGAGAGGGGTATAGACAATATCCATGACCACCTGAAACTGGCTGAGACTTGCCGCCGGATAGGGGGTGGCCTCCGCCTCGGGGGCCATGCCCACAGGCGTGGCATTGACAAGGACGTCGGCCCTGAGGTTACCTCTGGCATGCCATGGCACTGCGCTGATCCCGAACTCCTGGGCCAAGGTCTGGGCGCGAGGGTCATCGACATCGCTTACCCAAACCTGGCTACCGGCCCGCTGCAACGCATAAACAAGGGCGCGGCCAGCCCCACCAGCCCCCAACACCAGGAGCCGCTGCCCCTTTAAAGGAATCTGTCCCTCCAGGGCTGCCTGGGCTCCCTGCCAATCGGTGTTAGTGCCCCATAATCGCCCATCCCGATTGATCACCGTATTGACCGCGCCAATATGCCGGGCTTCATCCTCCACTTCGTCTAAGAGGGGGATAATGCTTTCTTTAAAGGGGATAGTGACGCTAACCCCTCGGATGCCGAGGCCCCGCAGACCCTGCACCGCCTGATTAAGATCTATAACCGGAAAGGCCACATAGACGCCTGCCACCCCCGTGGCGGCCAAGGCGGCGTTGTGCATGACCGGACTCAGGGAATGGCTGACCGGCCGTCCCAAGATGCCATAAACAGGAGTTTTCCCTGAAATCAAGGGAGTACGTAGTTGAGATTTCATGGTTTATAGTTGAGTGTTCGTAGTTGGTAGTATTGGCCAATTCAGGCAGCCGTAAGCTACCTGCCTGCCGGACAGTCGGTGCGTCTTGGCTGACATTCCGAGCCGCGCTGACCGCGCCATCCGCCCGCAAAAGTTGCACCTGGCCCGTCAAGCTTCCTTTTTCCCTCTTACGCTGACCTCTAACTCTTGACCTTGATTGAGCCTTTAACTGTTATTTAAAATCTCCCATACTGTCAAACACTCGGCCACGGTGAGCTGGCCAGGGGCGGACTCCTGGCCAGGTTCCAGGACCGCAAAGGTCAGGTAACTGCCCAACAAAGGCGCCACCAACCGGGAATACTTCCCCGCCGGGCCCATGGCAAAGGCGATGATGTCCTGCCCCCGTTCTCGGGCGGCTGGAATCAGGGCCAAAAGGGCCAGGGCGTCGGCCGGGGTATGAGCCATGGCCACGATCTTGATGATATCCGCTCCCTCTTCCAGCATGGCCAGGAGGGTGTCGGCCAGGCGTTGGGGGCTGGAGGTGCCGGCCAGATCATGCCAGGAAAGGATGATACGGCTCTGGCCCCGCTGCGCCAACATCTCCCGGCGCCAGAGCGGATCTGCGGCGAATTCCAGGTCCACATAATCCGCCCCCAGGGCCAGGGCTTGCTCCAGCAGGAATTGCCGGGCTCGTTCCGGTCCTTGCCAGCGGCCGCCCTCCGTCGCCAGCCGATTGGTGACGATGACAGGACCCCGGGGAGATGCCAAGAGGGTCGGGATATCCGGCGCTGTCAGATAGTCCAACCGCAGTTCCGCCAGATAGCCCAGGGGCTGCAGGCGGGCCAACATCTGGCGGGCCGCCGGGACCGTAGAAACCACTAAGGGAATGCAAAGACGGAAGCGGCTCAACTGATCTTCTCCACGACTTCCGCCCGGGGAAACGAGCCCAGGATCTTAAAGAAGGCGCTCATGGCCTCCATCTCCGCCAGGCAGGCAGCCACCGCCGGTTCGTCCCGATGGCCGTCAATATCAACGAAAAAGAGGTAGCGCCAGGCAATGGTCTTCATGGGCCGGGAGACGATGCGGGTCATGTTGATGCCCCGCTCCGCCAGAGGACGCAGCATTTTATAAAGGGCCCCGGGCTCATCCACCACCGCAAAGATCAAGGAGGTCTTGTCGCTGCCGGTGGCCCCGGGGGTATAGGGCCCCACGATGAAGAAATGGGTGGCATTCTCCCGATGATCCTCGATATGGGGCTCCACCACCCGCAGGTCATAGAGCGCGGCAGCAAAACCGCTGGCAATGGCCGCGGAGTTGGGATTCTGCGCCGCTTTCTGGGCTGCCAGCCCGGTGGAACTGACCTCCAGCACCGGAATCTGGGGCAGGTGCCGTTGCAGCCACCGCCGGCATTGCCCATAGGCATGGGGATGCGTATAGATGATTTCGATATCCTGGATCTGGCCAGAACGGGAGATGAGATCATGGGAGATCTCCAGATAAATTTCCCCGCAGATCTGCAGCTTGGTATCCACAAACTGGTCCAGGGTCTCGTTGACTACTCCCTCCGTGGAGTTCTCGATGGGCAGCACCCCTAGATGATGGTTGCCCTTTTCCACCGCCATGAAGACTTCGCTGATCGTCGGCAGCGGTTTAAAGAGGGTGGAGCGGCCGAACTTCTTGATGGCCGCCAGATGGGTGAAGGTGGCTTCCGGCCCCAGGAAAGCCACGGACAGGGGGCGCTGCACCTGGCGGGCGGCCGAAATGATCTCCCGGAAGATATTGCGCAACCCCTCATCCGTCAACGGCCCGGTATTAAAACGGCGCAGGTGGTCCAGCACCTCCTGCTCCCTCTTAGGATCCAGGACCGCCAATTCCTCCCGATTCTTGATTTCGCCGATGCTCTGGGCCAATTTGAGGCGCTTATTGATGAGGGCCAAGAG
>CAZARS010000070.1:13892-15527 GCA_964487625.1 uncultured Desulfobacca sp. | reverse complement strand
GTCCTGACAATTGGCTTAATCGTTAGGGGCGCCGTAGCCTCTCTCTACAGGCATAAGCCACTCTCTTTTTGGTTCATCCACCGTAGGGTTGGGGATCGGCCCTTGTTGACCGGTTTTTATTTTTCCACGATCGTCTCGGTGACCTTGTGGCCGAAATGGCGGCCGGCCTCTTCCAAGGCCACCAACACCTGATCCCCGGGGGCTAGCTGCACCACCGAAACTGCGGCGCCATCCGGCCGGGTGAGGCGGATGGTCTCGGCATTCTGCAGGATAGTGGCGAATTCCTTACCCTCATGGCTGGCCGTCACCAATAACAAGGGACGTTTTTCGATCTTGACCCGGCCCACCGTGGCGGGTTGGCTCTGGCCTTGATGGTCCACCACCAGCACCTCGTCCCCGGCGGCTAACTCCGAGAGGTAGCGGGTTTTATTGCCCGGCACCCGGATGTAGGCGTGCACTGGCCCGGCATTCACCCGAAAGGGGCGGGCCGCCACATAGGGGTTCTCCAGAGATTCGGCATGCACCAAGAAGAGGGCGGCCGACGAGTTGCCCACCAACATACCCTGGCCCGGCGCCATATTGCTGCAGGTGTCCACGCAGACCCGGTCCCCCATGCCCAAAGGCTTGACACTGACAATGGTGGCGGTGGTCAAAGCCACCGGCTGGGACACCTCCTTGGCCAACCGCAGCAGTTTCTTTAACTCCCCCAAGTCCGTGGCCGTGATGACCAGACCATCCACGCCCCGCTCCAATATCCCCAGGAACGTCCGGGCCTCCGCCACCGTCGCCGCCTCCACAAAAAGGTTCCGGCACTGGGCAATGAGGTTCTCCAGGGGAATGATGGTCCAGTCGGCACAATGGATGACTACGGGATGAGAGCGGGCCAGATTGACAATGGTGGGCTCGTCGGCTACGCTGCTGAGCGTGACCTCCATGAGATCAACCCCTGGCACCAGATCACCATCCTCGGCAATGACGGTGATGCGCCCCAAGGCGTTGGCCTCAGCTGCGTATCCGGGCGGCAGCCAGACTGCATCGGCCCCGCCCTCCAGGGCCGTGGTCACCCGCTTCTTATCCCAGGGGTCCACTTTTACCCAGACTTGTTTCATCTCAGCGCTCCACATCCTGGGTCTGCAGGAAGGCCAAAGCCTCTTCCACCGTGGCATTTTCATGTACCAGCAGGCTAATGGCCCCCACCATGCGGGTGGGGGTGCGGTGCTGGAAGACGTTGCTCCCGATGGACACGCCCGCACCACCGGCCTCGATGGCACCCCGCACCATTTCCAGGATCTCCCGGTCAGAAGACATCTTAGGGCCTCCGGCGATGACCACCGGCACCGGACAACCGTTGACAACTTCCCGGAAGGTCTCCACATTGCCGGTGTAGGACACTTTGACGATATCCGCGCCGATCTCTGCCCCCAAACGGGCCGCATGTTTTAATACCTGAGGATCATATTCATTTTTGATTTTTTCCCCCCGGGGGTAAATCATGGCCAAGAGGGGCATACCCCAATCCCGGGCTTCCCGGGCCACGAATCCGAAATCCGCCAACATCTCCCGTTCGGTGCCATCGCCGATGTTGATATGGACCGACACCGCATCGGCTCCCAGTTTAATGGCTTCCTCCACTGT
>CAZARS010000070.1:473-13877 GCA_964487625.1 uncultured Desulfobacca sp. | reverse complement strand
CCACTGTGCAGACCAGCGTCTTGGCATTGGGAAAAGGCGATAAACTTGTGGAGGCGGACAGGTGGACAATCAGGCCCACGTCCCGACCCCGCCGGCGATGCCCCGTGGTCACCAGACCTTTATGGATTACAATGGCGTTGGCCCCTCCCATGGCCACGTTGTTCACCGCAGTTTTCATGTCGATGAGGCCTTCAATGGGCCCCACCGTGACCCCATGGTCCATGGGAACGATGACCGTGCGGCCGGTCTCCCGATTGAGAATACGCTCTAACCGGATCATCTTACCTATCATGCCGTTCTCCTTTCGACGCTTCAGCAGGGGCTGGGCAACGGCAACCCCGGACTCCAAAAGTAAAAAAGCCGTGGTCGCCTTCCCTGCGCCACAGCTTTTATTTTAATTATTTTGATAAGTTATTTTTCGGGCAAGGAGGGCGCAGGGATCAAGGCCAGGTAAAGTAAAAGTAATAATAATAGGAGTAGCTGACCTGGACCATGCCCTTGCGTCTTGACCTTACCGTTTTCTTGGTGCTAATAAAACAGATTTACCACGACCTGTCAAGGATTTTATCAGGAAAAATCCGCCAGCAGTTGCCCTGCCCCGACAGCGGCCCTAAGCCTTGGCCAGGGCGGCGATGATGGCCCGCAGAAAGGCCGGTAAGTCCTCGGGTTTCCGGGAAGTAATAAGGTTGCCGTCGATACAGACCTCCTCATCCACGAAGCGGGCACCGGCGTGTTCCAGATCGTCCTTGATGGCAAAAAAGGCCGTCACCGTGCGCCCCGGCAAAACTTTGGCTGAGGCCAACAGCCAGCCTCCATGGCAGATAGCAGCCACAATCTTCCCTTGCTCGCATGCCTCCCGGACCAGCTTGACCACGGCCGGATAGCGCCGTAGGTGATCGGGGGCATACCCACCGGGGATGATGACCGCATCCACCTCTGCCGCCGTCACCTGATCCGCGTTTTTGTCTACCACTACCGGGTAACCGAACTTGCCGGTGTAGGTTGGCGCTGTCCCGCTCCCGACGACCATGACTGTCGCCCCTTCTTCCTGCAGACGCAGCAGCGGATACCACAGCTCCAGGTCCTGATACAATGTTTCTGCCAATATGGCGACTTTCTTACCTTGCAACTGCATAACCGTTCCCCCAATTTGTCGATTAGCAGTAATGGTCGAAGATAACGAGGGAGGTATGACCCCGTCCCACTCTGAACCTTTTTTGAGGATGAGTTATTCTACCAAATCCACCACGTGGAAGCCATGCTCCTTGAGGGCGGCCAGGATAGGAGTTAGGTCACGTTTGGCCAAGCGGAAGGCGTAGATGCGTTCACCGCCGGGTTGGGGGGCACCCAGACCGATGTTGATGATCTCCCCGCCGGCCTCCCGAATCAACCGGCAAGCCGCTTCATAGGCAGCCTCATCAGGGAGAGCCAGATCCAAGCGGGAGCTGCTGGTTAAGGCTTCCAACATATAGAGGAACGCACCCAACAGATCAATGACGGTCAGCACCCCCACCAACTTGCGACCCACCAGGACCGGCACGCCGCCGATCTTGTGGTGCTTCATGAGATGGGCCGCCTCTTCCAGGCTGGTGTCCGGCGTTACTGTGATGGGATCAAGGTTCATGATCTCGCCGACGGTGATCTCCTCCAACATGGCGGCCAACATCACGCCGTACAGATCTCGATTGGATAGCCAACCGGCAAATTGCCCCTGCCGCACCACCGGCAGGTGGCGGATATTTAACTCTTGCATGATCTTAATGGCCTCTAAGACAGTCGTCTCCGGTGGCACCGTGACCGGATCCCGCATCATAATCTTGCCGACGCGCATGGCTCCTCTCCTCCTTATGCTGCTGGCCTACTGTAGAACAACCGCAATCTTCTGACAAGGAAAAAAAATCACGGTGGGCTTCTTTGCCCCTCGTCAAGGAAAAATCATTTTTTTCTTGCGTCCCGCCGCCGATCGTGGTATGCAATTGACGAGTTATGTTCTAGGCGCAAGCCATCCAGACTCAGTCAGGATGGCTTATTTTTTTGGGGGGCAGCCCGATGCGCTTGGTAATTATTGATAATTACGACTCTTTTACGTATAATTTGGTGCAATTGTTTTATGAGTTTGACCTCGAGGTCATCGTCCGGAGGCATGACGCCATCGATCTAGCCGGCCTGGCCGCCCTGGACCCAGATTGGCTCTGCATCTCCCCGGGCCCCAAGGCCCCGGCAGACGCCGGTATCAGCAAGGCCGTGATTGCCCATTTTTACCGCCACATCCCCATCTTGGGCGTGTGCCTGGGAATGCAGGCCATCAACGAAGTCTTCGGCGGCTCCACGGTGCTGGCCCCGGTACCGGTCCACGGCAAACGCCATCAGGTCTTTCACGTGTGTCAAGGCTTGTTTGCCAACTTGCCTAACCCCTTTGGTGCGGCCCGCTATCATTCCCTCATGGTGGCTCCGGCCAGCGCCGAGCTCCTCGTCACCGCTCGGACCGCCGACGGCGTCATCATGGGCCTCAGCCATCGCCGGTATCCTCTCCACGGTGTGCAGTTTCATCCCGAATCGTTTCTCACCGACTACGGCCGGGAGTTGGTGGCCAACTTCCTGGCCGCAAAACGCCAGCGCCCTGCCATCCCCAGAATCGGGCATAACCCTACAGACCGCTGGCCAGCCGAAGAATACCGCCAAGCCATGAGTCTTAGCCAATGGCCTTAGGACCGTGTGCCCTTAACAGGGCCAAGCAAGAACAAGCAGAACCACGAGCCTCAGCGATTGGTCACCGGGCCGAGAATCCTCACAACGCTCTCTCACCTCGGCTTTAACCACCATTGCTTCTTGGCCGGTGTCGGGGCGGTTGGTTTATTAAAGCAGGTTATATTCAATTCTCAGTTTTTTCCTTGCGCCCCTTGCCCCACTCTTGCGGGGGAAAGATCAGGCGAGGGGGAAAAATATCTTTTGGATGGCACTCGCTATGAGCAGCAGGAGCATATATGGAAGTCTTCGTAACGGGCAGCACGGGCTTCGTGGGTCGGCAGGTGGTGCAGGAACTTTTGGCCAAGGGCCATACGGTGCGGTGTCTGGTCCGGTCCGGCGCGGTGCCGGGGCCGACGCCCTCCAACCTGCAGTGGGTCAGGGGCGATGTCACCCAACCAGAGGGGTTGGCTGCCGCCATGGCAGGTTGTCAGGCGGTGGTGCATCTAGTGGGGATTATCCGGGAGTTTCCGGCCCGAGGTATCACCTTCCAGCGGCTCCATTTTCAGGCCACCGCCAACATGGTGGCGGCAGCCCAGCAGGCTGGGGTAAGCCGCTACCTGCACATGAGTGCCTTGGAGCCCCCGTCTGCGCCGGTAGCAGCATATCATCAGACGAAACTCCAAGCCGAAGCGGTGGTGCAAAACTCCGGGTTGGCTTATACGATCTTCCGGCCCTCCATCATCTACGGCCCTGAAGATGCCTTCAATAACCTCTTTAAAGGCCAGATTGAGCGGTTCGGGGTGGTGCCGGTCATCGGCACAGGCCAATACCTCTTGCAGCCCATCCCGGTCTGGCAGGTAGCCCAAGCCTTTGCCGTGGCCTTGGATAGGCCGCAGACCAGCTGCCAGAGTTATGACGTAGGCGGTCCGGAGCCAGTTTCCTTCAATGAACTAATCGATACCTTGGCCCAAGTGTTAGGGCGCCGGGTCTGGAAGCTCCACCTGCCGGTTGGCCCCATCCGCTTTGCCGCCCGCCTTTTCCAGAACTTCGCCTGGTTCCCTCTGACCGTGGACCAGCTCACCATGCTGCTGGCCGGCAATACCTGCGACCCTCGCCCTTTTTTTGCCGCTTTTGACCTTACCCCCATCAGCCTGGCCGACGGGCTGGCCAGCTATTTGCGGCCAATTATTTGATGTCTATTGAAATTTCTCTTGGATTATTCTCCTGGAGGATACGTAAATTATCACCCCAGGAGAGCCGATTGCTTCATCCAGTCACAAAGCCCTCTAACTGTCAATTAGGCGTTGGTTTTCTTCTGGTTTAAAGTTTTTGCAGCTTAGCGAGAATCTCCCCCGGCGTCAACAGATTGCCGTCAATCCGGGAGAGGAGTTCGACGTGGGTCTTTCCCTGATTGACCCGGAGTACCTCCCGGTAGATCTGGCCGAAATTGAGTTCGGGCACCAGCACCGCCTTTACCTGGCTTAAGTATGGCGCCAAGAGCCGCCCCGGAAAAGGCCAGAGGGTCTGCAGTTGCAGCATCCCGACCCGCAGCCCCTGTTCCCGGGCTTCCCGCATGGCCCGGCGGGCGGAGCGGGCCACTGAGCCGTAGGCCACGATCAGAATCTGGGCATCCTCTACCCCCGTGGTCTGTATTAACTGAATATCGTCTAAGTGTTGCTGGATCTTCCGAAACAAGCGCTGCCGGAAGGCAACGATCTCTTCAGGCCGTTGGGTGGGGAACCCCCGGACATCGTGGATGAGGCCGGTGACGTGGTAGCGGTAACCGTCCCCGAAAATCCCCATGGCCGGCACCCCATGGGGCGTGTCTTCATACGGTATGTACCACTCTGGCGGCACTGCCGGGGTCGGCCGGTGCAGGACCGTTACCGTGCTGGGATCGGGAATCACCAACTTTTCCCGGGTATGGGATACCACCTCATCCGATAGAATGATCACCGGGGTGCGATAGGTTTCCGCCAGGTTGAAGGCCTTGACCGTGAGATGAAAACAATCCCGCACATCGGACACGGCCAAGACGATGATGGGGTGATCGCCGTGGGTCCCCCAGCGGGCCTGCATGACATCTTCCTGACTGACGTTGGTGGGCAAACCGGTGCTGGGGCCGCCCCGCATGACATTCACAATAACGCAGGGCACTTCCGCCGCGCAGGCAAAACCCAGATTCTCCTGCATGAGGGAGAAACCCGGCCCGCTGGTGGCCGTCATGGCCTTGACCCCAGCCAAGGAGGCGCCGATCACCGCCCCCAGGCTGGCAATCTCATCTTCCATCTGAATGAAGGTGCCATCCAAGGCCGGTAGGCGGGTCGACATGACTTCGCTGATCTCGGTGGCGGGGGTGATGGGATAGCCGGCAAAAAACCGACAGCCGGCTGTCAGGGCCCCTTCCACGATGGCCTCGTTGCCCTGCAAAAGGCGGGGTGACGTTATGGTATCCATATGACTGCAAGCTCTCTTAACGCTAAGAGACTATAGAGAAAAATGGTGAAGAGACAATTCCCGAGTTGAAGAATCTTCCTTAACTACCGGTCCCTGTCTCTCACCCCTCGTCTTCTGCCGCCACCTTCTCAGGCCGGGGGCGGACACTGATGGCAAAATCCGGACAATGCAATTCGCACCAGGCGCAGCCAATGCAGGCGTCGGGGGCAACCACCAATGGGCGTCCCTCTTCATCACGGCTCAGAACCTGCTTGGGGCAAAGGGCCGCACAAATGCCGCAACTCTTGCACCAGTCTTTGTAGACCTGGACCTCAAAGTGCTTACGCTCCCGTTTGTCCTGGACCTCGGCCTCGTTAGGAGCCTGGAGCCCGCCGGGATCGGGGGTGACTGCAGGGGACTCAGGTGTGGTCATAGCCGTATTACCTTTTTCTTGAGAATAAGCCGGGCTGCCCTGCCTTGCTGGCCAAAGCCGCCACTGCGTTACGGTCCTGCTCCGACTAGGAAATGACCCACAACATTACAGGCATAGAGCAAGGCCAGGAGGAAAGTCCCGGCGCTGAGCCAGCCGAGGATCTTTTTCTCTGGCCGATAGACCAATTCCACGGCCGCAATGGCCGTCATGAGGATGGCCAAAAGACCGGTGGCCGCGTGGGTCGTGCTTGCCCTAAGCAAGAGCGGATAAGAAAAACTGCCCAGATCAAAAATAGCGAGCAGGTTGATATTAAACAAGATGCTCCCGAACAGGTCACCGATGGCCAGATCCACCGCCCCGATCTTCAAGGCGCTGAGGGTGACCGCCAATTCCGGCAAGGTAGTGGCCAAAGACACAAAGATCGTGCCCATGAGGGTCTGCTGCCACCCCATCTGGATCGCCAGATTGCTGGCCACTTCCGGCAGCCACATGGCCGTCAAAATCACTACCCCGGCATTGAGGCTAAAGAGGCTTATGACCCACCTGAGACTCACCGCCGCTACTGCCGCCTCTGCCTGCCGTTCCGCCAAGTACTCCCGGTATTCCCGTTTCTGATAACGGTATAATATGCGCATCCCCACCAGATAGCAGGCCAGGAGCACCGGGGTAGACAGGCCGATATGCCCCATTACCAGATGATTCAATGGTGACCGGGCCATGACTCCCAGAGTGGCTACTGCGAGGATTATAATGGCTAGGGCTGCGGCCAAAACCTGCCCCCGGCTGGCCGCGGTCAGCACTGGCCCAGGCCGATGAAATAGATCGGCAATGGCCAGCATCAGGAGATTCAGCAACGAGGCCCCGAAAACATTGCCCACCGCTAGGTCCGGCAGATCCAGCCAGATGACCGCCGTGCTCCCCGTGATCAATTCCGGTAGGGAAGTGGCCGAGGCCAGCAACACTACGCCGATCCAAGTGCGGCCGAGGCCGGTGCGGGCAGCCAGAATGTCACCCTGCCGGCTCAGTTGATAGCCAGAATAGCCAATGGCCAGCACACAGGCCAGAAAGCGGCCCCACAGACCCACCAGCATGGGCGAACCTTTAGCCTCGCCGTCGCTTCAGAAAATTCCGCAAAAGATTTATCCCCTCCACCGTCAGGATGGACTCTGGATGAAATTGCACCCCAAAGATCGCCATTTCTTTATGGCGCAGGCCCATGATCTCACCGACGGCAGTCTGCGCCGAAATCTCCAGGCAAGCCGGCAAGGTCTCGCGCTCGACGATAAGGGAGTGGTACCGAGTGGCTTCAAAGGGCGAAGGCACCCCTTGGAAGATATCTTTGCCATCGTGGTAAATCAGCGAGGTCTTGCCGTGCATGAGGCGCGGCGCCCGGATAACCCGCCCCCCAAAAGCTTCCCCCAAGCATTGGTGCCCCAGACAGACCCCCAGGATGGGGATCCGCCCGGCAAAATGCCGAATGGCTGCCACCGATATCCCCGCTTCCTTGGGGGAACACGGCCCTGGCGAGATGACCAGGTGGCTGGGTCTCAAAGCCTCCAACCCCGGCAAATCAATGGCATCATTGCGGTAGACCGCCAGCCGCGCCCCCAATATGCCCAGATATTGTACCAGATTATACGTGAAAGAATCGTAATTATCTATGACTACCAGCAGATCTGTGTCACTTCCAGCCACCTTTTGGCCCTCACCCTGACCCTCTCCACTAAGGAGGGGGAACTTATGGCAACGCTTTCCTAAAGCCAAGAATTAACCCTCGGCCACCACACTTACATCCCCTCTTCCCCGGCCCCTGGCCCCTAATCCAGCCCCTTGGCTGCCATTTCCAGGGCCCGCATCATGGCCATGGCCTTATTCACCGTCTCCTGATATTCGCTGGCCGGGTCGGAATCAGCCACAATCCCGGCTCCCACCTGGAGATAGACTTGCCCCTGATGGACGGTCAGGCTGCGGATAGTGATGCACAAATCCATGTTGCCGGTGAATCCCAGGTAGCCCACCGCGCCGGCATAAGGACCCCGCCGGGTGGGTTCCAGTTCCTCAATAATCTCCATGGCCCGGACTTTAGGGGCACCGGAGACGGTCCCGGCCGGGAAAGAGGCGGCCAATACATCCAGGGCATCTTTGCCCGGGGCCAGGCGGCCCTCCACGTGGGAGACAATATGCATGACATGGGAGTAGCGCTCAATGGCAAAGAGCTCGGTGACTTTGACGCTGCCGATGGCAGCCACCCGGCCTACATCATTGCGTCCCAAGTCCACCAACATGATATGCTCGGCCCGCTCTTTGGGGTCAGCCAACAGCTCTTCTTCCAGGGCCTTGTCCTGTTCCGGGGTCTCGCCCCGCCGCCTCGTCCCGGCAATGGGGCGGAGCTCCACTTTCTGGTCTTCCAGACGCACTAGGATCTCCGGCGAAGCGCCCGCCAGGATCAGCTCTTCCAGATTTAAGTAAAACATATACGGCGAGGGATTGATACACCGCAGGGCCCGATAGAGATCGAAAGGTTCTCGTTGCCAAAGGGTACGGAAACATTGCGACAAGACAATCTGAATGGCATCACCGGCCGCAATGTACTCCTTGGCCCGCTGCACCATATCCTCAAACTGTTGCCGACTGACATTGGAAACCAGCTCCACGCTCCCGTCTCCCAGCGACGACACGGGGAGGGCCCGCGGCGCCCGCAGGGCTGCAATAATATCCTCAATAGCCCCTACCCCTTGATCATAGAGGGTGTTTAGGGATTGCTGGCCATCGACGTGCACCAAGGCCACGACCTTCACTGTGTGCCGCACATTATCAAAGATCAGGAGGTGATCCGTCAGCAAGAAGATGGCTTCCGGTATGCCACTGGGTGCCGCCAGATCGGGCAACCGCTCAATATACCGCACCATATCATAGCTCAGATAGCCCACCAGCCCGCCGCAGAAGCGGGGCAGCTCTGGCCGAGAAACAGCATGGTAGCGGCCCAGGAGCTGGCGGAGGTGAGTCAAGGGGTCACCACCATGGGGCTGCCGTTCCTCCCCCTTGGCACTCTTGAAAATGATATCCTCACCCTCGATTTTCACCACCAGAGACGGGTGCAACCCCAGAAAACTAAACCGCCCCCATTTCTCGCCACCCTCAACACTCTCCAAAAGGAAAGAGGGGGAGTGTTGGGCCAGCTTGATGTAAGCGGAAACCGGCGTCTCCAGATCGCCCAAGATTTCCTTATAGATCGGAATAACATTGCCCTGGCTGGCCAGAGTCGCAAATTCAGAAAAACTCGGCGTTATCATACTTTCTCGTTCCTTTGTCCCCAGGCTCACCCCCGGACCGCCCTGCTCCTGACGGCCACCATCGCCGGAGGGTTGCTGCCATGAAAAAAGCCGTGTCCTCAAGGCGGTCACGGCTTCTGCGGTGCAGCAAAAAGCCGCGTCCCTCTCGTGAGGGCCACGGCTCTGATCATCTTATAGGTTCTTTTATCGGAGCGGCGGCGTCACCTCACGAGCACGCAGGGCACCACCAGCACCAGTTCTGAGTCAAGCACAACATACGTCCTACATATCGAAAATGCTTTTGTCTGTCAATATTTTTTTCAGATCCGAGGAGGCCATCCCCCAACCTTAGATTTTGCTTAAATTATCCCCGATCTCCTGGGCCGCCCGCATGGTCTCGGGACTTAACTCATAGGGGGCAATCCCTTTTAAGTCAGCTTCAATCACCTTCTCATCAAAGGGCATGAACCCCAGAAACTGGAAATCCGGCAGGCTCTTCAGGAGAAACTCTTTATCTTGTGGCCCTCGGATTTTGTTGCCCACCAAGACAATGCGGGTGAGGCCGATATCTTGGGCCAGATCTTTCACATGTTGGGCGGTCTCAATGCTCCGGCGCCCCGGCTCCACCACCACGATGAGCTTGTCCACACTCCTAGCCGTGGCCCGGCCCAGATGTTCGATACCCGCCTCCATATCCATGACCACTACTTCATCCCGGAAAAGCACCAGGTGGGTCACCAGCGTGCGCAACAGGACACTTTCTGGACAGATGCAACCGCTGCCGCCCTTTTTCACCCCACCTAAGACCATGAGCTTAACGCCGTTGAGGTTGAGGGAAAATTTTTCCGGAATATCATCAACCTTAGGATTCAATTTAAAAAATCCCCCCATCTTGCCGGGAGTTGATTCAGTCCGCTCTGCTACCAACTCCTTCATCTCTGAGATGGGCGTGATATTCTCTGGATGGGGCACGCCCAACGCCGAAGCCAAGTTGGCGTCGGGGTCGGCGTCAATGGCCAATACCTTCTTCCCCTGATCTTTAAAATACTTAATCAATAGTGCGGCTAAGGTTGTCTTGCCTACCCCACCTTTGCCACTGACGGCAATCTTCATGATTCCATCCTTTCTGTCCCTAGCATTCAGCCCTGCGGGCCATGTTTGCTCTTGCTTCTATAGTAAGTCTTGCATCTCCGGCCTGCAACTCTCAGTCCATCTCATTCATCATTTCCCATACTCCTGACCAGGCATTTTTTCCTTGCCAAGCTGGAGGAAAGGTGCCAAAGTTTTTTTAGTCTTGGTTATTTTATAATCATCAGAACTTGACGATCCCCTCAATCGGTCAAACCTTTACAATTATAAACATAGGTGATAAATTTCTAGGGAAAAACCGTTCTCATTCTCTACTGCCCGGCAACATTTGTGCAGAAGCTTAATGGCGCCTTCGTATCTCTTCTATCCGTCTCATTTCGTCATTCTGAGGGAGCGTCGCGACCGAAAAATCACAAATCCTGCGCTGCGGTCAGGGTGACAAGAGAAAAGAAGCCAATGGTGGAAGGCTTTTTTGGGCTTTCGGCGTCCTTTTTCAGGCTCTGCAAGAAGCTTGCCGGACACCCATGGTTCTCTCAGTTTCTTCGGGACAATCCGAGGGCCCAACAGCCCTGTCCAAGGCAAGCCGGGGGGATGGATGCCGCCATATCGGGTAGTGTTAGCAGATGATCATGGCCTCTTCCGGGCCGGTATCCGCCGACTTCTCGAAGACATGGATGGCCTCGAGGTCATCGGCGAGGCCGCCGATGGTCTGGAACTCCTGGAATTATTAAAGAAAATAACTCCTGATTTGGTGATCTTGGATATTTCCATGCCTCACCTGCGGGGTTTGGAGGCCATCCGGGAGATCAAAAAACTGTCGCCTGCCACGCAGATTCTCATCCTCACCATGTTCAAGGAGGAGGCCTATCTCTCCCAGGCCCTGGCGGCCGGGGCCACTGGCTACCTTCTGAAACAGGAGGCCGACCCTGAACTATTCAAAGCCATTCAACATCTGCAGGCTAAGCGCCCCTATCTATCGCCCCAGATCGGCGATATGCTGCCCGACCTGATCCGCCGCCGCCACGAGCCAGGGAGGGAGGCCCAAGACGTCCTGACCCATCGGGAAAGGGAAATCATCAAACTGCTGGCAGAAGGCAAGACCAGCAAAGAGATTGCCGCCTTGCTCTATATCAGCCTCCGCACCGTTCAGAACCATCGGGCCAATATCATGCGCAAGCTCAACCTGCGGCGCACCGCTGATCTGGTGAAATATTCCATCCAAAAGGGCTATATTTAAGGTCCACGCTAAGCCACCACCCCCACCTGCCCCTGGCCCCCGAACGTCGCACCGCCGGCCGAGGGTCATTTAAGTACTAGTGCTCAGAGTCAAATAATCAGTCTGTGGCCTACTTGTTTTCGTACTGGCAGGCTATAATCCTTGGCAGAGATTTTATTACCAAGCAGCCCTGCCACCCCTTGAGGTTTTATGCCACAGCTCACCATCATTATTGCCGAGGATCACCCGGCTTTTCGTCAGCTGTTGCGCCATGAACTTCAAGCCATGGTGGATGCTGCGGTCATCGGCGAAGCCAGCGACGGCCAACAACTCTTGACCTTGTTGGAAGATCTGACGCCAGACCTGGTTATCCTTGATATCTCCATGCCCAATTTGGGCGGTTTAGAGGTAGCCAAAATCATAAAGGAACGCCATCGCCAAGTGAAGGTCTTGTTCTTAACCATGCACAAGAATCCGGCGTATGTTACCCAAGCCCGCCGACTGGGCGTCGAAGGCTACCTCCTCAAAGAGGAGTTGGACCAATCGCTTCATCTGGCCATCCAACAGATCCAGGCGGGCAATATCTACATTTCTCAGGCGCTCCGGGCCGAATCATCCCGGCGCCCTGAAGACATAGGGTTCACCCCTTGCCGAAGGAGTTTTCCATGAGACCGGCTGGAGCCAGGAAATCAAGAAAAACTTTTTCTCCCGAGACGTTGTCGACCCAGCCAGAGGCGTGCCCCCATTCCCTGCCCGAGGAAATCCTCGTAGTGGAGGATGGTTCCGGCATCTTCCCGACCATCGGCGCCATGCTGCAGTGTCAGGGTTTTCAGGTCATCTTGGCCCCGGATGCCCAGACCGCATTGCAGGAAATCGGCCATTATGACGTTGCTGCGGTCATCACCGGCACGGCCCAGAAGCCGGAACACGGCCTGGATCTCCTGGAAGCCGTGAAAGAGCGGCGGGCCGCCACCAAAACCTTGGTGGTAACCCACCTCCTCCAGCCAGCCCTCCCTCTGCGGGCCTATGAAATTGATATTGACGACTACCTCCATTGGCCCCTGAGCGGCACAGAGTTAAGCAACCGCTTGCGGGGGCTGCTGGGGCAAGGCGAGGGGCTCCGTCCTGGCTGCCGCCCTGGACCCCGGACCGCACTTGCCTGCCAGCAACGCCAAGCCTCCTTCAATGTCCTGATGGATGAGTGCACCGAAATTCTCATCAGGGTCTCCCAGGTCCTGCAGACCCTCCGGCAGAGATACCAGGATGAGATGCCGCCGACCTTGGCCCAAGAATTACAGCGTTTAATGACCCTACTCCAGACCTTGGGGCGCCATATCTGCCGCGCCTGGTCAGAAGCCGAGGATGGGCAGGCCGCCGGTCCCGGCCGGCCTGGCCACTGCCATTAAACTTACGCTCTATGCATCGCCTTAACCTATTTATTATGCGGAGGAAACTATGATTGAAGCCAAGGTGAAGTATCTAAAGGTCAAAGATGCTGCTGGTAACGAATACCTTTGCCCGCTGGACGCCCTTAAATCCCTGGATAAAGCCACCGACGAAGAGTTGGCCAACTGTGTGGAGGCCGAAGTGGTGGGCCGCTACTCCAGTGACCATGAGGTCGTCAATCCTTAGGTATGGCTTTATATTTAAAGGTTTACCTGCTTCTGACCCCCATCTTCCTGGCCATCGACCTCCTGTGGTTGGGGTCATTATGTCCGGCTTCTACAAGGGTGAATTAGGGCCGTTATTGCGCCGGAGCGGGGAGGCCATGGCCCCCATCTGGTGGGCAGCCTGGCTGGTGTATATCCTGATCCCCCTGGGGATCGTCATCTTTGTCTTGCCCCGCCTGCCCCTGGAAGCCTCGGGCCTGCAGGCTTTAGTCTGGGGGGCGCTTTATGGCCTGATCCTCTATGGGGTGTATGACTTCACCAATTATTCCCTGGTGGCCCAGTGGCCATTGCGCCTCACCCTAGTGGACCTCCTCTGGGGCGGCACGGTCTGTGGCCTGGCCACCGTCATCGGCGTATCTCTGCGCCGCTGGTTGGTGTGAGGAAAAGGGAGTAAGCGGTTAGAGGGGAAAGGTAGGGGCAAAGGGGGCAAACTAATCTTTTGGTTGCCCTCAGCTTAACCCCCAACTTATAGGTATGCGTGTAGCCATTGTCGGCGCCGGCATTTCGGGACTCGTGGTCGCCTATCTCCTGGCGCGCCAGCACGACATCGTGGTCTTTGAGGCCAATAACTATGCCGGCGGCCATACCAACACCGTAGCG
>CAZARS010000070.1:0-460 GCA_964487625.1 uncultured Desulfobacca sp. | reverse complement strand
TTTATCCCGTAGATACGGGATTCATTGTCTTCAATGAGCGCAACTATCCCAATTTCACGCGCCTGTTGCGTCGCCTCGGGGTAGCCTGGCAACCCTCGGATATGAGTTTCAGTTTCCGCTGCCAGGCCACGGGTATGGAATATGGCTTCCGCTCCCTCAATGCCCTCCTGGCCGATCGACGTAATCTTCTCCGACCCGGTTTCTATCAACTCCTCTGGGATCTGGCGCGGTTCCGCCGGGACCTGCCCCGCCTCGCCCGGCTCGCCGATGATCAGTTCACGGTGGGACAATATCTGGACGGTCACAGTTACTCCAACGCCTTCCGGCGTTTTTTTCTCATTCCCTTTGCGGCCGCCATCTGGTCAGCGGCTCCTAACCGCTTGGTAGACTTCCCCATCCTCTATTTAGTGTCCATCCGGAAACTATATTTTATTGAAAATTTTGATAAAAACGTATTTTT
>CAZARS010000069.1:5900-15549 GCA_964487625.1 uncultured Desulfobacca sp. | reverse complement strand
TTAACGTGGGGCTTCTTCCGCTCAAATTTCTTTTTGGCCATGTTTACTCCTCCTGGTCAGCCTCAACGAGAAATCTCTCTCGCCACAGAGCTAGTTGGACCGCTTGCGCCCGATAATTTCTTCCGCCAAACTTTGTGGTACTGGCTCATAGTGATCAAATTGCATGGTGAAAGTAGCCCGGCCCTGCGTGGCGCTGCGCAAATCGGTGGCATACCCGAACATGGTGGCCAAGGGCACTTCCGCCTGGACCACATGGACCCCTTTACGATTTTCCATATTCTTTATCCGACCGCGGCGGCTGTTGAGATCGCCGATGGCATCCCCCACAAACTCTTCCGGCACCACAATTTCCAGGTTCATGAAGGGTTCCAGGAGAATGGGCTTGGCCTTCTTGGCTCCCTCCTTGAAACCCAGGGAGCCGGCAATGTGGAAGGCCCGCTCGGATGAGTCAACTTCGTGATAAGAGCCGTCCACCAAAGACACCTTGATATCCACCATGGGAAAGCCGGCCAGCACCCCGTTTTCCATGGCTTCTTTGATGCCCCGTTCCACGGCCGGGATATATTCTTTGGGGATCACGCCGCCCACCGTGCGATCTTCGAAGACGAAGCCACCGTCGCCCGTGTGGGGGGCCAATTCCAGGATGACATGGCCATATTGACCGCGGCCCCCGGACTGGCGGACAAATTTGCCTTCCGCCCGCACCGCCTGGGTGATGGTCTCCCGATAGGAGACTTGGGGCTGCCCCACCTGGGCGTCCACTTTAAATTCCCGCATCAGGCGGTCAACAATGATATCCAGATGCAGCTCGCCCATGCCGGCGATGATGATCTGCCCTGTCTGGGGATCGGTATGCACCCGAAAGGACGGGTCCTCGGCCATGAGTTTGCTGAGGGCCTGCCCGAGTTTTTCCTGATCTGCCTTGGTCTTGGGCTCAATGGCCACATCGATGACCGGCACCGGGATTTCCAGGCTTTCCAGGATGATGGGGAATCGTTCATCACAAAGGGTATCGCCTGTCCCGGTTTGCCTCAGACCGACGGCCGCAATAATGTCCCCGGCACTGGCCTCTTTGATCTCCTCCCGCTTATTGGCGTGCATCTTCAGGAGGCGACCGATCTTCTCTTTGGTCCCTTTGGTGGAGTTAAAGACCGTATCGCCGCTCCGCAGCGTCCCAGCATAGAGGCGGATAAAGGTTAAATGTCCCACATAGGGGTCAGAGAGCAGTTTAAAGGCCAAAGCTGTCAGCGGCGCCTTGGGATCAGCCGGTCTTTCCTCTTTTTCCCCCTTGAGATTGACTCCCTGCACCGGGGGCACATCGTTGGGGGCTGGCAGATATGCCACAATGGCATCCAACAGGGGTTGAATCCCTTTATTTTTAAAGGCCGAACCGCACAATACCGGCACCAGCTGGGAGGCGATAGTGCCGCGGCGCAAAGCCGCCTGTAGGAGCTCCGGAGGCACTGGCTGATCTTCCAGATAGAGATCCATGATCTCATCATCCAACTCGGCCACCGTGGCTACCAGCCGGTTTCGATACTCCTGGGCCATCTCCGCCATGTCCGGCGGGATGGGCGTCAGCCGGTATTGGGCCCCCAGAGTGCTATCATCATAGACAATGCCCTGCATGGTGATGAGATCAATAACCCCTTGGAACTTATCCTCACTCCCTAACGGAAGCTGCACTAACACCGGATTGGCCTTGAGACGATCAATGATCATCTGTTGGGTGCGAAAGAGATCGGCACCCACCCTGTCCATTTTATTGACAAAGGCCAAGCGGGGGACACCATAACGGTCAGCTTGCCGCCAGACCGTCTCGGTCTGCGGCTCCACTCCAGCCACGGCGTCAAAAACAGCGATGGCGCCGTCCAGAACCCGCAGGGAGCGCTCCACCTCGATGGTAAAATCCACATGTCCCGGGGTGTCGATGATATTGATGCGGTAGCCCTGCCAAAAACAGGTAGTCGCCGCGGAAGTAATGGTAATACCCCGTTCCTGCTCCTGAGCCATCCAGTCCATGACGGCCTGACCATCATGGACTTCCCCAATCTTATGGGTAACCCCGGTGTAATAAAGGATGCGCTCTGTCGTGGTGGTTTTACCCGCATCAATATGTGCCATAATGCCGATATCGCGCAAGCGCGAGATCGGCGTGTCGTTTGCCAATGCCGTACTTCCTATTTAGACCTGACTTGTCTTCATCCAGAAAAGGTTTTGCGTCCAGAAGCTTGACCGCCCAATCTGTAGGCCTCATTTATTTAATGAAAGAAGCAAGTTATTTCTGCCCTTCACCCTCATCTTCTCCCTGTCTGGCAGGGAGAGGGAACTTTCTGGATGGAAACCAAGTTACCACCGGTAATGGGCGAACGCCTTATTGGCTTCAGCCATGCGATGGGTATCTTCCCGTTTCTTGACGGCCGCACCTTTATTTTGGTAAGCATCCAAGAATTCTGCGGCCAGTTTCGCCTTCATACTTTTTTCACCCCGGCCCTTGGCGTAAGCAATGAGCCACCGGATGGCCAGGGATGTGCGCCGGTTCTGGGGCACCTCCACCGGCACCTGGTAGGTGGCACCGCCGACCCGCCGGGATTTCACTTCGATGAGCGGCCGGACATTATCCACGGCTTTATGAAAAACCTTGAGGGGATCTTCTGCTTGTTTCCGACCGATGATATCCAAGGCATCGTAGAGGATGGAGGCCGCCACGGTCTTTTTGCCGCGACGCATCAAACCATTGATAAAACGGGCGACCAGGGGATCGTGATACTTGGGATCAGGAATGATCTCCCGTTTGATTACCTCACGTTTTCTTGGCATACTTATCTTCCTCTTGTGTCTAGACTGGTCGGTTTATTTGGGTTTCTTGGCCCCGTACTTGGAGCGTCCTTGCCGCCGGTCCGCCACCCCCACCGAATCCAGGGTGCCCCGGATAACGTGATACCGGACCCCCGGGAGGTCTTTCACCCGGCCTCCGCGGATCAGGACCACTGAGTGTTCCTGCAGGTTGTGGCCAACGCCAGGAATATAAGTCGTCACCTCGATCCCATTGGTCAGGCGCACCCGGGCTACTTTCCGTAAGGCGGAATTGGGTTTTTTCGGGGTCGTTGTATATACCCGGACGCAAACCCCCCGTTTCTGGGGACAGGCCTTCAGGGCTGGGGTGGAGGTTTTCTTCTTTAACTTTTCCCGACCTTTGCGGACCAGCTGATTGATCGTCGGCATATTTTCCTTACTCCCTCGGGTTGGCGCGTCAAATTGCTAAAAACTCATTTTATAATAAATAATGAGAAAGTTGTCAAGATTTTTATGCAGGGCTAATTTCCAGGGCCCCTTCATCCAGGATTTTCAGTTGGACATTGCGGTATTGCGGTAAACCTGTCCCCGCCGGGATGGGCCGTCCCATGATGACGTTTTCCTTCAGCCCCCGGAGGTAATCAATGCGACCAGCCACCGCGGCATCGGCCAATACTTTGGTGGTCTCTTGGAAAGAGGCCGCAGAAATCCAGCTCTCGGTGGACAGCGAGGCCTTGGTAATCCCCAGGAGCAGCGGTTCAGCCGTGGCTGGCCGTTTCCCCTGGGCGATCATTTCCTCATTCTTCTCTTCAAAAACATACTTCTCGATCTGCTCGCCGATGAGGAAGTTGGTATCACCCGGGTCGGTGACCCGCACCCGCCGCAGCATCTGGCGGACGATGACCTCGATGTGCTTATCGTTGATTTTCACGCCCTGGAGACGGTAGACTTCCTGCACTTCGTTGACCAGATACCGGGCCAGTTCCTTCAGACCGCTGACCGCCAGGATATCGTGGGGGTTGGCGGAGCCGTCCATGAGCGGTTCGCCCGCCTTGATCCTCTCGCCCTCCTGGACCGCAATATGTTTTCCTTTGGGGATCAGGTATTCGATGGGTTCACCCACGTCCGGGGTGACGATCACCTTCCGCTTGCCTTTGGACTGGCGGCCATGGCTGACCACCCCGCTGATCTGGCTGATGACCGCATGCTCTTTGGGTTTGCGGACTTCAAAGAGTTCGGCCACCCGGGGTAGACCGCCGACGATGTCTTTGGTCTTGGTGGTCTCCCGGGGGATTTTGGCCAAGACATCGCCCGGGCTGACCATATCCCCTTCATTCACCATGAGAATGGCGCCCACCGGCAGGGGGTAACGGGCCACAGCCTGGGAATTGGGCAGTTTGGCCGTCTTGCCGCTCTCATCTTTGATGGAGATGCGGGGCCGTTTTTCCGGGTTCTGGCATTCGATAATGACTTTGGAGGACTTGCTGGTAACCGGGTCAACCCGTTCCTGCATGGTGACGTCTCGGGGATCTTCGGCATCTTTCTGCTCGATGAGATCACCGAACTTCACCCGCCCAGAGACTTCTGTCAGGATCGGGGTGGTATAGGGGTCCCATTCTGCCAGAGTCTGATCAGGCTGCACTTCCTGGCCTTCCTCAACCCGGAGCCGGGTCCCATAGGTGATGGGGTAGGGTTCTTTCCCTTTGGCGCTCACCACTACCAGTTGGCCTTGGCGGCTCAAAGCGACCAGATAGCCGTCTTTATCCCGCACGGTCCGGAGGTTCTCGAACTTAACTTTGCCCCGATTCCGGGCCTGATGGATACTCTGTTCGGCCCGCCGGGAGGCAGTACCACCGATGTGGAAGGTCCGCATGGTCAACTGGGTCCCTGGCTCACCGATGGATTGGGCGGCGATGATGCCGATGGCTTCGCCGATATTCACCGGACGGCCGTGGGCCAGATCCCGTCCATAACATTTGGCGCAGACGCCATGGCGAGTCTGGCAGGTCAAGACCGAGCGGATGCGTATTTTTTCCAGACCGGCTTCTTCGATTTTCTGGGCGGCATCTTCATCGATCTCCTGGTTGGCCGCCACGATGATTTCGTCGGTATTGGGATTAATGATATCTTCCAGGGCAGTGCGACCCAGCACCCGTTCGCCCACCCGCTGGATGATCTCCCCACCTTCAATCAGTGGGGTAACCTCGATGCCATCGATGGTGCCACAATCCAGTTCCGTGATGACACAGTCCTGGGCCACATCCACCAACCGCCGCGTCAGGTAACCGGAGTTGGCCGTCTTTAAGGCGGTGTCGGCCAAGCCTTTGCGGGCCCCGTGGGTGGAGATAAAATACTGCAGCACTGTGAGGCCTTCCCGGAAGTTGGCCGTAATGGGCGTGGCGATGATTTCCCCGGAGGGCTTGGCCATCAGACCGCGCATCCCGGCCAGCTGCCGCATCTGTTTATCGCTGCCCCGAGCCCCCGAATCGGCCATCATGAAGATGGGGTTGAAACTGCTGGTCTCTTCTTCCAGATAAACTTTATTGCCATCCTTATCCAGGCGATAACCGGTCACCGTTTCATGGGCCATCTCGGCCATCATTTCTTCGGCGACGGCATCGGTGGCCCGGGCCCAGATATCCACCACTTTGTTATACTTCTCGCCGTCGGTGATCAGACCCTCCCGATATTGGTTTTCCACTTCGGTCACTTCGGCTTGCGCCTGCTCCAAGATCTCCTTTTTGCGATGGGGGATGATCATATCACTAATGGCAATAGAAATACCCGCTTTGGTGGCATATTCATACCCCAGGTCTTTCAGACGGTCGGCCAGGACCACGGTGTTTTTGATGCCGCATTTGCGATAGGCCTCGCCGATCAATTTGCGGATCTCCTTCTTGGTCATGGTCCGATTGATGGTGTCGAAGGAGATTCCTTCAGGCATGATCTCCCGCAACAAAATGCGGCCCACGGTGGTGGTAATGATCTGCCCCAATTGCCGGACCCGGATAGCCGCGGATCGTTCAAGCCCTCTCTCGGCCAGGGCGGGCAACAGGCGCTCGGCCAGGGTTTCGAAGGTCTCCTGTGGAGTAATCACCTGCAGACGGGTCGTGGGCGGGATCTTCAGCTGGTTTTCTTCATCCAGAATGTCTTCCAAGGGCTGAGGATCGCCATCCATCCTGACCTGGATACGGGCATGCAGGTCCACCGCCTGTTGGTCATAGGCGATACGGACCTCTTCGGGCGAGGCAAAGGGCACCACCTGGTCGCCATTAAAGGGAATCCTCTCACCTTTGGCCAAGGGCCGCTCCCGGGTCATATAATAGAGACCCAGAACGATATCCTGGGACGGCACGATGATGGGGTCACCGTTGGCCGGCGACAGGATGTTATTGGTGGACATCATCAGGCAGCGGGCTTCAATCTGGGCCTCCAGCGACAGCGGCACGTGTACCGCCATCTGGTCGCCGTCAAAGTCAGCGTTGAAGGCGGTGCAGACCAAGGGATGGAGCTGAATGGCCTTGCCTTCGATGAGGATAGGCTCGAAGGCCTGGATGCCCAGACGGTGGAGGGTAGGGGCCCGATTCAGGAGGACCGGGTACTCCCGTACCACCTCATCCAGCGTATCCCAAACATCGAAGGTTTCCCGCTCCACCATCTTTTTGGCCGCCTTGATGGTATTGACAAAACCCTTCTGTACCAAGCGGTTATAAATAAAGGGTTTAAAGAGCTCTAGGGCCATTTTCTTGGGGAGACCACACTGATGGAGCCGGAGGTTGGGGCCGATGACGATCACCGAGCGGCCCGAATAATCCACCCGTTTGCCCAACAGGTTTTGCCGGAACCGGCCCTGCTTCCCCTTTAGCATGTCGCTGAGGGATTTCAACGGTCTCTTATTGGGGCCGGTGATGGTCTTGCCCCGGCGGCCGTTGTCAAAGAGCACGTCCACTGCTTCCTGCAACATCCGCTTCTCATTGCGGATAATGATCTCTGGCGCATCCAGCTCAACCAACCTTTTCAAGCGGTTATTACGGTTGATGACCCGGCGATAGAGATCGTTCAGGTCGGAAGTGGCGAACCGCCCGCCATCGAGGGGCACCAGGGGGCGCAGATCCGGCGGCAATACCGGGATGACCTCCAAGACCATCCACTCCGGCTTAATCCCCGAATCCTTGAAGGCGTCGATGACTTTCAGGCGCTTGCCGATCTTCTTGCGCTTGGCCTCGGAGCTGGTCTTTTGCATCTCTTCCCGGAGTTTTTCCGAGAGGGACACCAGATCCAGATCCCGCAGCATGTCGCGGATGGCCTCTGCCCCCATACCCGCCTGAAATTCTTCGCCGAACTCCTCCCGCAACTGCCGATACTTTTCCTCGGAGAGCAGCTCGCCCTTGCGCAGCGGCGTATTGCCGGGATCGATTACCACGTATGATTCAAAATACAGGATTTTTTCCAAATCCTTGAGAGTCAGATCGAGGAGATTGCCGATTTTGCTGGGCAAGCTCTTGAGGAACCAAATATGCACTACAGGACAGGCCAACTCAATGTGGCCCATTCTCTCCCGGCGGACCTTGGACTGGATGACTTCTACGCCGCATTTCTCGCAGACCACGCCGCGGTGTTTCATCCGTTTATATTTGCCACAGTTGCACTCATAATCTTTGGTGGGGCCAAAGATCTTGGCGCAGAACAATCCATCCCTCTCCGGTTTAAACGTCCGATAGTTAATGGTTTCCGGTTTTTTTACCTCTCCATGGGACCAGGAGCGGATCATTTCCGGGGAAGCCAGGGAGATCCGCACCGCATTAAATTGCAGGGGGTCTTTGGGCTTGGCAAAAATACTATTGATATCTTCCAAATAAACTTCTCGTGCCTTATCCATTGTTTTCTGTCCCCTCAGTCTCCGTATCCTCCAAGAGCTCCACATTGAGAGCCAAGCTCTGCAACTCTCGGATCAGGACGTTGAAGGACTCAGGCAAGCCGGCTTCCAGATCATATTGGCCCTTGACGATCTTCTCATACATGCGGGTCCGGCCGGCCACATCGTCAGATTTGACGGTGAGAAACTCCTGCAAAGAGTAAGCGGCGCCATAGGCTTCCATGGCCCAGACCTCCATCTCGCCCAGCCGTTGTCCGCCGAACTGGGCTTTGCCCCCTAGTGGTTGTTGCGTCACCAGGGAGTAAGGTCCGATGGATCGGGCATGGATCTTATCGTCAACCAGGTGGTGGAGTTTCATCATATACATGGCGCCTACAGTTACGGTGCGGTCAAAGGGCTCACCGGTGCGGCCATCATACAACACCGCCTTACCGATTTCCGAAAGCCCCGCCATCCGCAGGCATTCCCGGATTTCTTCTTCCAAGGCCCCATCGAAAACCGGCGAGGCCATATAGATGCCGTCTTTGTAATATTTTTCCCAGAACCGTCTGAGCTCCTCATAGGAGGCGCCATCCAGCCAGTTCAGGAAAGCTGGGTCATCAAATAAGGGGCGCAAGCGGTTTTTAATGGCTTCCAGGTCGTAATACTGATCAATTAACCGGCTGATCTGTTGGCCCAGCATGCGGGATGCCCACCCCAGGTGAGTTTCCAACACCTGACCGACATTCATCCGGGAGGGCACCCCCAGGGGGTTCAGGACAATGTCCACGGGAGTGCCATCAGAGAAATAGGGCATATCTTCCTCTGGCATGATGCGAGAGACAACGCCTTTGTTGCCATGTCGGCCGGCCATCTTATCACCCACCGCCAATTTGCGTTTCATGGCGATGAAGACCTTAACCATCTTAATGACGCCGGGGGGGAGTTCGTCTACCTTGCGCAGCCGGGCGATCTTATCTTCAAAGAGGTCTTGGACCTGCTGAATCTGGAGATCGTAATTATCCAGCAAACGGTCCACCTGCTCCTCGATTTCGGGGTTTTCGAAGGAGACATTGCGCCAATGCTGCAAGGGAACCCGGTCAATGATCTCCGCCGTGATCTTTTGCCCCTTTTCCAAGGGATAACCCGTGGCGGTAATATCTTCGGGGATATCGACAATGATCTGACCCGTCAGGATTTCCTGGAGGCGGTGGCTGACGCTGGCCGTGATGATTTCTATTTCATCGCCCTGGTCTTTCTGCAGCTTGGCAATGGCTTCGGCCTCGATCTGGAGACTCCGCTCGTCTTTCTCCACGCCCTTCCGGGAAAATACCCGTACGTCGATGACGATACCCTCAATCCCAGGAGGCACCCGCAGCGAGGTATCCCGCACGTCCCCGGCTTTTTCACCGAAAATTGCCCGCAATAATTTTTCTTCGGGAGATAGTTGGGTCTCACCTTTAGGGGTGACTTTCCCCACCAGGATATCGCCCGGTTTTACTTCGGCGCCGATGCGGATGATGCCGCTCTCATCCAAGTCAGCCAGGGCTTCTTCGCTGACGTTGGGAATATCCCGGGTGATTTCTTCCTTGCCCAGTTTGGTGTCGCGGGCCACCACTTCAAATTCTTCGATATGGATGGAGGTGTAGACGTCTTCCTTGACGATCCGTTCGCTCACCAAAATGGAGTCTTCGAAATTGCAGCCGCCCCAGGGCATGAAAGCCACCATGACGTTCTTGCCCAAGGCCAATTCGCCGAAGGCTGTGGCCGGGCCGTCAGCAATGATTTGCCCTTTTTCCACCCGGTCTCCCAACCGGACCAGCGGCCTCTGATTAAAACAGGTATTCTGGTTAGTCCGCTGGAACTTGGTCAACTTATAGATATCGACGATGGACGAGGCCTCTTCCCCCTCACCATTATCGGCCCGGATGACGATGCGGGTGCCATCCACATCTTCGACCACGCCGCTGCGCTTGGCCACTACGGTGACGCCGGAAT
>CAZARS010000069.1:0-5866 GCA_964487625.1 uncultured Desulfobacca sp. | reverse complement strand
TAACGGAGGCGTACAGGTCAAGAGAGGGACGGCCTGGCGTTGCATGTTGGAGCCCATGAGGGCGCGGTTGGCGTCGTCGTTCTCCAGGAAGGGGATCAGCGAGGCGGCCACACTCACCAACTGGCTGGGGGACACGTCCATGTAATCCACTTCCTCTGGCCGCACCATGACAAACTCGCCGGCCTTGCGGGCCGAAATGAAGTCGGAGGCAAACCGGTTATCTTTGGTCAAGGGGGCGTTGGCCTGGGCGATGACGCTCTCACCCTCCTGCAGGGCGGTAAGGAATTTGATCTCTTTGGAGACCTCCACATCCCACTTGCCGTTGACTTGCTGCTTCTTCACCACCCGGTAGGGCGTTTCGATGAAGCCGAATTCATTAACCCGGGCATAGGTGGACAGCGATACGATCAACCCGATGTTGGGACCTTCCGGGGTCTCAATGGGACAGATCCGGCCATAGTGGGTGGGGTGTACGTCCCGCACCTCGAAACCGGCCCGTTCCCGCGTAAGACCGCCGGGGCCTAAAGCACTGAGCCGCCGTTTGTGGGTGATCTCCGACAGCGGGTTGGTCTGATCCATGAACTGGGAAAGCTGACTGGTGCCGAAAAATTCCTTGACCACGGCCGACACAGGTTTAGCATTAATGAGATCGTGGGGCATGAGAGTGTCGATCTCTTGCAGGCTCATCCGTTCTTTAATGGCCCGTTCCATGCGCACCAGGCCGATGCGATACTGGTTTTCCAGCAGTTCGCCCACCGCCCGGACCCGCCGGTTCCCCAAGTGGTCGATATCATCAATGGCACCTTCCCTTTCCTTCTGGGTGATCAGCTCCTTCACCGCATAGAGGATATCCTCTTTGGTCAGGGTCCCTTGAGTCACCGGGGTATCCAGGCCCAATTTGAGGTTCAGTTTGAGCCGTCCCACCGGCGACAGGTCATAGTGCTCGGGTTTAAAGAAGAGATTTTCAAAAAAGGTCGTGGCCACCTCCAACGTCGGAGGGTTGCCAGGACGCAGTTTCCGATAGATCTCCAGAATGGCCGCCCGGGCGCTGTCGGTTTTGTCTACCTCCAGGGTGTTGCGCAGGCAGGGACTGACATTAACCCCGTCTATGTAGAGGAGATCAAGCTCCTTGATCTGGTGCTGCCGCAGCAGCTGGATTTTTTCCTCGGTCAGCGCTTCATTGCAGGCGACCAGGGTATTGCCGTTCTCATCGAGAATATCGTGGGCCACCACCCGGCCAACAAGGTCTTGCAGCTGAATGGGCAACCGTTCGATCCCGGCAGCCTCCATGCGCTTTAAGACCGCATCCGTGATCCGTTTATTTTTTTTCAGGATAACTTCGCCCGTGGCCGGAGCAACAATGTCGGACGTGGCTTTCCGGAGCAGTAGGAACTCTGGAATCACCTTTTTTTCCAGATTGTCCCCGTCTAAATAGACCTTTTCGGTGCTATAAAAGAAATTGAGCAGCTCCTCGGTTGTATAGCCCAAAGCCTTGAGGAGGACAGTGACCGGGAACTTACGCCGCCGATCAATCCGGGCATACAGGATATCCTTGGGATCGAACTCAAAATCGATCCAGGACCCCCGCATGGGGATCAAACGGGCGGAATATAACAGCTTTCCACTGGAATGAGTCCTGCCGCGGTCATGATCAATGAACAGGCCAGGAGAGCGATGCAATTGGCTGACAATCACCCGTTCGGTCCCATTAATAATAAAGGTCCCGTTGGCCGTCATCAGGGGCATGGTGCCGAAATAAATCTCCTGCTCCTTGATATCCCGGATGGGGGGCGGATCAATCCCGGCATCCACATCATAGACGACCAATTGCACCGTTAATTTCATCGGCGCTTCATAGGTCATGCCCCGCTGCAGGCACTCTTCCTCATCATATTTGGGAGGCGCAAAACTGTAACTGACGAATTCCAATGAGGCAGTACGGTTGTAGTCCTTTATCGGAAAGACGCTCTTAAAAACCCCCTGAAGTCCGTAATTTTCCCGTAATTCCGGAGGAGTATCTTTTTGTAAAAAACGCTCGTAGGATTCCTTCTGCATTTCGATAAGATTCGAAATGTCGATAATCCTCTCGATCTTGCCGAAGTTTTTCCGATATAATCTTTGTGGAGAGAACACCTCTGCCATTCTTACTCCTTGAGCCCGACCCGGCAGGCTCTCAAAACTTCAGGTGCTGCCCCAAGCGGCTGGCAAAATGCCGTTGGCTTACTTGATTTCGACGGTTGCGCCTTGCTCTTCCAGTTTCTTCTTGATTTCTTCTGCTTCAGCTTTGGAAATCCCCTCTTTCAAGGTGGTGGGCACATTTTCCACGGCTTCTTTGGCCTCTTTCAGCCCCAAGCCGGTGATGGCCCGGACCTCTTTGATAACCTGAATTTTATTGGGACCGATGACCGTCAAGACTGCATCGAACTCGGTCTTTTCCTCCACCGCGGGTGCGGCTTCAGCCCCGGCTGCTACTGGACCAGCCGCCACTGCCACCGGCGCCGCAGCGGTGACGCCGAACTTCTCTTCCAGTTCCTTGATCATTTCAGACAGTTCCAAGACTGTCATGTTGGCGATGAAATCAATGACTTCTTGTTTTGTGATGGCCATGACCAAACCTCCTCTTTCCTCTCTGGCTCAAAAAAATGAGGCGCAACCAGAGGATGCGCATCTCTCTCAGCTCTGTTCGGCAGCCCGTTTCTCTTCCAGGGCCTTCAGGGTATACAGCAATTTCCTGGGGATGCCGGCCAGCACGGACACCAGCGCCGTGGGTACACCGTGCAGGACACCCAACAATTTGGCCACCAAGACCTCCCGGCTGGGCAACTTGGACAGCTCCTGCACATCCTGGGCGGTCAGCAGGGATTGCCCCAGGAGTCCGGCTTTGACGGAAAAATTGTCCGGCTTGTCTTTGGCAACCTTGGCGATAATCTTGGCTATTTCCACCGGGTCGCGGTAGGCCAGCACCAGGGCGGTAGGACCGACCAGATACTTTTCCAGGGCCTGGGCCGCGGCCTCGGAAGACGCCAATTTCAGCAGGGTATTTTTCACCACCGCCAGTTCGCCTCCGGCCTCTTTTAACTCCCGGCGCAAGGCGGTGAATTCTGCTACTTTTAATCCCTTGAAATCAGTTAAAATCTGGCATTCAGCCCGAGCCAGCTTATCCCGCAGACTGTCCACGACAACCGTTTTCTTGGTTTTCTGCATTGCACTATCCCCTTTCGCCTCTTGCCTTAGACGGCCCGGAGCAGATTTTTCACTTCCAAGGGGTCGACCCGAATGCCAGGCCCCATAGTGGTAGAAAGGGCAATGCCTTGCACATAAGTCCCCTTGCTCGTGGCTGGCTTCAGACGCAGGAGGGTTTCGAAAAACGCCGCCAGGTTTTGCAATAATTTTTCGCTGCCGAAGGAAACCTTCCCCATGGGGGCGTGGACTACTCCGGCTTTATCCACCCGGAACTCAATCTTGCCGGCTTTCAATTCCTGCACGGCCCGCGCCACATCGAAGGTGACCGACCCTGCTTTGGCATTGGGCATCAGACCCCGCGGTCCCAGGATTTTACCGATCTTGCCCACGGCGCCCATGAGATCAGGGGTGGCCACCGCTTTATCAAAATCCATCCAACCGCCTTTAATCTTTTCAATGAGGTCGTCGGCTCCCACATAATCGGCCCCAGCCTCCAGGGCTTCTTTCTCCTTCTCCCCTTTGGCAAAGACCAGCACCCGGACCGTCTTGCCGATGCCGTTGGGCAAGACCACCGCGCCCCGCACCATCTGGTCGGCATGTCGCGGGTTAACCCCGAGACGCACGGCCACATCGACGGTCTCGTCAAATTTGGCATAGCTGGTTTCGAGGGCCTGGGCTACGGCTTCGGGAAAGCTGTATTTGCGGGTCCGATCGATTTTTTCCCGCATGGCCAGATATTTCTTACCCCTGTGTGGCATGTCGCAGTACCTTCCTGTCTTCCCTAAAATCAGACGATCTCAATGCCCATACTCCGGGCCGTCCCCATGATACTTCTTTTGGCCGCTTCCAGATCCACGGTATTGAGGTCGGGTAATTTTTGCCGGGCAATTTCTTCCACCTGCTGCATGGTGACCTGACCGACTTTCTGACGTCCCGGCTCTTTGGAACCCGAAGCCAATTGGGCCGCCTTTTTCAACAGGACCGAGGCCGGCGGCGTTTTGGTCACAAACGTGAAGGACCGATCTGCATACACGGTGATCAGCACCGGGATGATGAGTCCTTCCTGCCCCGCCGTCTTGGCATTGTAACTTTTGACGAACTCCATTATATTAACCCCGTGCTGACCCAACGCGGGGCCGACCGGGGGGGAGGGATTGGCCTGTCCGGCGGGCAACTGCAATTTGATCTGCGCAATTACCTTTTTTGCCATGATACTGCACTCCTTCCGAGAAAGATGTCCTGCCCTGGACTCAGTCTGGTCTCAGGCGCCCAGCTTAACCAGTCTTTTCCACCTGGGAAAACTCCAACTCCACGGGGGTTGGTCGCCCGAAGACACTAATCATCACCCGGACCCGGCCTTTTTCGCCTTTGACCTCGTCCACCACCCCATTGAAATTGGTGAACGGCCCTTCGGTCACCCGGACCTTGTCACCCAACTGAAAGAGGACCTTGGGCTTTGGCTTCAGAGCCCCTTCTTTGATCTGGGCGATTACCTTCTCCGCCTCATCGTCGGGGAGGGGCACCGGCTCGACCCGGCCACCCAAAAAACCGGTTACCTTGGGGGTATCCTTGACCAGATGCCAGGTGTCATCGTTTAATTCCATCCGCACCAGGATATAGCCAGGGTAAAACTTGCGGTGGGTGATGCGCTTCTGCCCTTTGACCATCTCCTCCACCTGCTCCGTGGGGACCAGGACTTCGGTGACCAGATCCGCCAGACCGCGGCTGCGGGCGCGCTCTTCCAGGGCAGCTTTCACCTTCTTCTCAAACCCGGAATACGTATGCACCACATACCACTTCTGTGCCACCGCCAGCAAGCCTCCTAGCCGATGAAATATTTTACTAACCGAGACAGTGCCATATCCACCAGACCGAGGTAAAAGGATACCAGGAAAACCAAGGCGAGGACCACCCCGGTGATCCCCACCGTCTCCTTCTGACCGGGCCACGTTACTTTTTTCAATTCTATCCAGGCTTCTTTGACAAACTGTACCGCCTGCTGCCAGAAAGCCCCGATCTGCGGCCAGGCAAACCTTTTCGTCTTCTTGGCCTTCAGCTTGACAATCTGGCTTTTGCCCGGTTTTTTGGGCATATCTTTAATGACCGTCTCTTGGTTTCGGTCACTGGCCTTATCTTTAATTTTTATCTTTTTCATGGCCGCCCAGTGCCTCTTTGCAAGTTCCCGGGAACAGACGCCTTACTATCCGACGAGCGCATGTCCTCCAAAGCCACGCCCACACCTAACCATGCGAGCCTATGTCCCCTATCCCCGAGGTCCACCGACCAGATGGCAAACAATCCACACTATCACCCCAAGGGAGAATTCCCGGGAAGCGTTACCCTAGACGAGATGACAAGAGTACGTCAGTTGGGAAGGAGATGGGCTTGAATCACCTTTACAACGTCAGGGATCGGTCCAAAAAAAAATGGCAGGCCAGGAGGGATTCGAACCCCCATCACCCGGTTTTGGAGACCGGTGCTCTAGCCGTTGGAGCTACTGGCCTGTGCCTTTTTACTTGGTTTCGCGGTGAGGCGTATGTGCCCGACATGCTGGGCAGAACTTCTTGAATTCCAACCGATCCGGAGTCCGCCGCTTATTTTTGGTCGTAGTGTAATTCCTACGTTTACAATCGGTACAGGCTAATATTACAATATCGCGCATAACTTCTTATCCTGTCAAGTC
>CAZARS010000068.1:0-15549 GCA_964487625.1 uncultured Desulfobacca sp. | reverse complement strand
ACTTGGTCCTGATGGACCTTTTAGTCAATGGCGAGCCGGTGGATGCCCTCTCCATCATCGTGCATAAAGACAAGGCCTACCGCTGGGGCCGGGAATTGACCGAGCGCCTCAAAAAAATCATCCCCCGGCAGATGTTTGAAGTGGTGATCCAGGCCGCCATCGGTTCCCGGGTCATTGCCCGGGAGTCCATTCCGGCCCTGAGGAAAAACGTCACGGCCAAGTGTTACGGCGGCGATATCACCCGGAAACGCAAACTGTTGGAAAAGCAAAAAGAGGGCAAGAAACGCTTAAAACAAATCGGCAAAATTCAGATACCCCAGGAGGCCTTCCTGGCGGTGTTCGGGATGCGGGAGTAGGCATGGCCAACGAGGCAACTTCATCCATCGATCGACAACCTCAGAGGAAAAAACCCCTTTGGCGAGAATATCTGGAAGCCATCGTCATTGCCCTGTGCCTGGCCCTGTTCATCCGGGCTTTTGTGGTCCAGGCCTTCTCCATCCCCTCCGGTTCCATGCTGGAAACCCTCCAGATCGGCGATTACCTCCTGGTCAATAAGTTCATTTACGGTATCCGCAATCCCTTCACCAACAAGGTTATCATCCCTTGGGGGCAGCCTCAGCGGGGGGATATCGTGGTTTTTATTTTCCCGCCGGACCCTTCCAAGGATTTCATTAAGCGAGTCGTGGCGGTGGGCGGGGATGTGGTACAGATCGTGGATAAAAAACTCTTCGTGAATGGGAAACCCTTCGAGATCCCTGAAGCTGTCTTCAAGGATTACCATATCATTGATCAGAATGACGCTTGGATTTCGGCCAACGGAGCAGCGGGCCGCTATCGGGATAATTTCGGCCCCTATAAAGTTCCCGAGGGCACGGTTTTTGTCATGGGGGACAACCGGGATCACAGCTATGACAGCCGGTTCTGGGGGCCGGTACCTCTGGACTTAGTCCGGGGCAAGGCCTGGATCATCTATTTTTCCCTGGATTATCAGAAAATGTGGCCCCGCTGGGAACGCCTCGGCCGGGTGATCCATTAAGCCATGCGCCGACTTGCCTCCTGTATCGCCTCTCTCTTTAGCTGCGCGGTGCTACTGCTCATCTGCCTCCCCCGGCTGCCGGCCTTAGCAGCTTCCCCCCAAGTATTCTGTTGGGAGGTGACCCCCCAGAGCCAGGCGGTGCTGGCAGGTCTGGAACGGGTGCTGCAACAATCGTTGCCAGTCAGTAGCGCCGAGGGCGATCCCGTGAAGGCCGAGCAGCTCAGCCGTCAGTTGGCCCAGGAGCGTTATCCTGTCCTAATTGTTTTGGGTACCCCGGCCCTCAGGGCGGTGGCACCCCGCCACAAGAGATTTCCCGTGGTCTTTGCCATGGTGGCCGACCCTTTCCAAACCGGGGCGGCCTACGATCCAGCCAGGCCCGAGGATCATCAGGAAAACACCAGCGGCCTGGCCAGCCCCCCACCTTTGGCTGAGGCCCTCCACCAAGCTCAAACCCTTTTCCCAGGCCGACAACATTGGGGCATGATATACAATCCCTACGAAGGGGTCTCGGTGGAACTCTCGCAGATACTTGCCCGGTTGGCCCGGGAGGCTGGCCTGACCTTAACCCTGCGGGCCGCCACCAGCGCCGCCTCGGCTGCCGCCGCCCTGCAAGATTTGCTGCAGGAGGGGGTTCAGGTATTTTTCTTACCTCCTGATGGGTTTGCCAAAACCTATGCCCCCACCCTTCTGGGTTGGGGACGGGAACGCCGCGTTCTCGTCGTCAACGGCAATCCCCGCCAGCGCGCGCCGGGCGCCGTGCTCAGCGTCACCTTGGATTATGAGGCGGTGGGAGAAGAGGTCGGCCGCTTGGTGCAACGGGTCCTGGCCGGTGAGAAACTCAAGACTATCCCCATCCGCCAGTTCTCCCCCGCCCGGGTGGAGGTGGACGAGGCCCTCCTGCAGCGTTGGGCCGGCTATCCACCGGCACAACGAGAAGAGGGAAAAAGCAAAAAGGATAAGTGAGGGGGGACGTTTTGCAGTGTAGGTTTTTTGAAGAATCTGGACCATTGACTTTTGCCTGCAACTCCTTCAGGAGGCGCTGGGCTTTGCTGCGGTATTGTGTGGGCTGACGGCTTGCGTTTATCTAACCCAGAACCCCTAACCACTGACGGACCACCCCATGATCGATCGACTTGATCCGCGCAATTGGCAACCGCACATTGCGGTACACGAATATCATTTTGACAATGGCTTGACGTTGCTGGTCCTCCCTGAGCATAGCCTCCCCATCGCTTCTTTTCAGGTGCATTATGGAGTGGGCTCCCGCAATGAGCGGCAGGGGATTACGGGCATCAGCCACCTCTTTGAGCACATGATGTTCCGGGGTTCCAAGGAATTGGGGCCTGAAGAGTTTGCCCGGATTATCCAGGCCAAAGGCGGGGAAGTCAATGCCTTTACCACCCAGGATACCACCTCATACTTCGAGAACATTCCGGCGGAGCAGCTGGAGTTGGTGGTGCGCCTGGAAGCGGACCGCCTCAAAAATCTGGACCTAACGCCGGAGAGTTTTGCTTCGGAGCGGGAGGTGGTGCGTAGCGAACGCAAGCTCCGCTCTGTGGATAGCCCCTTCGGCCTCCCCCTGGAGCTGCTTTTTGCTACGGCCTATACCCAACACCCGTACCAATGGCCGGTCATCGGCTGGGACTGCGACCTGGTGGCCATGACCCATGCCGATTGCCTGGAGTATTTCCGGACGTATTACAACCCGGCCAACATGGTCATTGTGGTGGCCGGGGCAGTGGCGCCGGAACAGGCCAGGGATTTGGTGCAGCAGTATTTCGGCGACATCCCCAGCCCGGGACCGCCGCCGCCGGTGCATGTGGTGGAGCCGCCTCAGCGGGGGGAACGTCGGGCCATCTTTAAGAAGGTTTCTCAGGTAGAGGCCTTTTTGGCGGGCTTCCACGTCCCGGCGTTGGGCGATCCAGAGGTTTACCCCCTCATGCTTCTGGCTGCGGCCCTCGGGTTGGGCAAGGCCTCCCGCTATTATCAGAAGCTGGTGCGGCCTGGCCGGGCCATTGAAGTGGATGTGGACCTGTCACCGCCACCTTTTACCAACCAAGATCCAGGGCTTCTGGTGATCTTGGGCGTGGCCCCGCCGGGCCAACCCCTGGCTGCCCTAGAGACTGCGGTCTGGGAAGAGATCGAAACGATCAAAGCCAACGGTCTGGAAGAGGTGGAACTGGCTCGGGTCAAGAAGATCCTGCGCTCCCAGACCGTCCGGGTGCTGGCCAACAATTTCTATCGAGGCCTCTTGGCCGGCCTCTTATATCTAAAGACTGGCCGTTTTGATGGCATCAACGACCTATTGGCCAATTACGAACGGGTAACCTTGGACCAAGTGCAGGCTGCCGCCCGGAAATACTTGGCAGCGGATAACCGCACCGTGGTGATCATCCAGCCGGTATCACCGGAGGAAAATGAGGCCCTGGGCCCTGTTTGCTGAAGCGAGCAATGCTTCCAAAGTCAACGTTCCCTTGCTGACAAAATTATATGGGGTATCTCTGCAATTATTATCTATTCTCGAAATTCGAAACTGAGAACTCGAAACTCACAAGGAACCTTGCATGGCATCCCGAGATGATTTCCTGCCCGAGATTTATGCCCACACCATGGCCAATGGCTTGCGCTTGGTGGGCCTGGAATATAGCCGCACCCCGTGGGTGAGCATCACCTTCATGGCCAAGCGGGGGGCTGAAGCGGATCCGGTCGGCCGGGGTGGCACGGCCGATTGTTTGGCCGAATGCCTCACCTTGGGCACCCAACACCGGGACCAGTTGGAGCTGGCCCTGGCAGTGGAGGGCCGGGGGGCGTTACTCAAGGCCCATGGCAGTTGGGATCATAGCACCATTACCCTGGAAGGCTTGGCCGAGGACTTCGTGGACCTCATGGCCATTTTGGCCGAAATCGTCCTGGAGCCAGGCTTTCCAGCCGAAGAGTTCTTGTTGCTGCGGGACCGCCGGCAAGCGGAACTGCTCCACGCTCTGGATGACCCCCGGGAATTGGCCAACCGGACGTATCTGCCCCTGTTTTTTGGCAATACTCCTTACGGCCACCCCATGGATGGCACTCCGGAATCCCTGGCCGCCTTGGACCTGGACACCCTGCGGACTTTCTTTCAACACAATTATCAGCCCCAGGAGAGCAGTCTGATCATTGTCGGGATGGTTCCGGAGCCCCAGACTGTGGCGACGGTGGAAAAATTCTGGTCTACTTGGACAGCCGCAGCCCCTTCCACGCCGGTCTGGCAGGAAGCACCTCAGGATCTGGCCGCCCCGGGCATCTATCTCCTGGACCGGCCGGAACTGACCCAGAGCGAGATCCGCTGCGGCCACCTGGGGCCGCCGCGCCAGACTCCCGACTTTTTCGCCCTGCGGCTGGTGAATTATATCCTGGGCGGCGGCGGCTTCTCCTCCCGGCTGATGCTGCGGATTCGGGCCGAAAAGGGCCTAACCTACGGCATCCGCAGCCAGTTTCATTTCCGGCGGGCCCCTGGGCCTTTTATCATCTCCACGTTTACGCCGGCGGCACAGACGGCCACCATGATCCGGGAAATTCAAGAGGTCATGGCAGAAGTGCGGGAGACCGCAGGCACGCCCCAGGAATTGGCCGACGCCCAGAGCTATTATGTGGGCAGCTTTCCTCTGGGACTGGAGACCCCAGGCGGCCTGGCCCAACAGATGAAAACCATCGAATTATACGACCTGGGCTTGGACTATCTCAATCTCTATCGCCCCCGTCTCCTGGCAGTGGACCATGCCACGGCCCGGACGGTGGCCCAGAAATATCTGCACCCCGAGGAATTAGTCATCCTGGTGGTGGGGCCTTCCTCCCATTGCCGCGCCGATTTGGAAAAAATCGGTCAAGTTACCCTCTTAGGGAGTTCATAAGTGCACGTAAGTTCTTTCTCATGCCGCAGCGTCGGCGGTCCCGGCCTACAGGTGGGGAAATCTCCCCGTCTTGGCCATTTTTTTTATTGACAAAAGAATGCACGCAAGTGATATAATGGCAGTGTTTGTGAAAAAAAGGATAAATACGTCTCGTTTATCTAAATACACAGGGAGGACAGTTTCATGCACAAAACCCCATTACTGGATCAACTTGAATCCGGTCCGTTCCCCAGCTTCGTAAAGGATTTGAAGCGCTTGGCGCCGACGAAGCCGCAGGTGAACGACCTGTTGGGGCAGTTGGAAAGATCGTACAAGGAAAAAATCACCCACTGGAAGCATGGTGGTATCGTGGGTGTGCTGGGTTATGGTTCCGGTATTATCGGCCGTTACTCTGACCTGCCGGATGAATTCCCTGGTCTGGAACATTTTCACACCATGCGGATCAACCAGCCCTCGGCGTGGTTTTATACTTCTCAAGCCCTGCGGGAGCTCTTTGATATTTGGGATGAGCACGGCAGCGGTCTGTTGAATATGCACGGCGCCACCGGCGACATTATCTTCCTGGGCACCCGCACCGAGGAATTGGAACCGGCCTTCCAAAAGCTCACCGCCAAAGGTTGGGACATCGGTGGCTCCGGTTCGGCCATGCGCAGCCCCTCCTGCTGCTGCGGCCCGGCCCGCTGTGAATGGTCCTGCTACGACACTCTGGAAGCCTGCTATCAGTTGACCCAAGAGTTCCAGTTCGACCTGCACCGGCCTTCTTATCCCTATAAGTACAAACTGAAATTCTCTGGCTGCCCCAATGACTGCGTGGCCGCGGTAGCCCGGGCCGACATGTCTATGATCGGTGTCTGGAAGGACGACATCCGCATTGATCAGTCTGCCGTGGAAGCTTATATGGGCGGTGAATTAAAGCCCAAGGGCGGCGGCGCCAACGTTGATAAACTGGATGTGCAGGCCGATGTGGTGGATCTGTGCCCCACCCAGTGTATGTGGCTGGAAGGCAAGACCCTGAAGATCAACAACCGGGAATGCAACCACTGCATGCATTGCATCAACATGATGCCTCAGGCGCTGCGGCCGGGCACCGATGTGGGTTGCACCGTGCTGTTGGGTTCCCATGCCCCCATCCTGGAAGGCGCCCAGATGAGCTGGGTCATCGTGCCCTTCATGCGCATGGAAGCCCCCTTTGATGAATTGAAAGAGCTTACTGCCAATATCACCGAATGGTGGTCTGAGCACGGCAAGAACCGGGAGCGGGTCGGCGAGCTCATCATGCGGATGGGCATGCGGGCCTTCTTGGAGGCTGTGGGTCTGCCGCCCGTGCCCCAGAGCGTGAAAACGCCACGGGCCAACCCCTTCTTCTTCTGGCATCAGTCCGACTTCGAGGCCGAGGCCGCGGGCCGGAAATACCACACCACCAAGTAACTGGTGGCCAAATCCTGAATTACTTATCCAGATGAACCGTTAAGGTAAGGAGGTTTTTGTAACATGTCCGAACGGATTACTGATATCGGCCCCCCGCATTACAGCAAATTCTTGCCGCCCATCATTAAAGAAAATTACGGCAAGTGGAAATATCACACCATCCCCGAACCCGGGGTTCTGATCCACGTCTCCGAAACGGGCGCAGAATTAATCTCGGTGCGGGTAGCTTCCCCGCGGCTTATAACCACTCTGTTTGCCCGGGAATTGTGTGATATTGCAGACAAATATTGTGATGGCCATCTGCGTTTCACCAGCCGCCACAATGTGGAATTCTTGCTTTCTGATAAATCCAAGCTGGAGGGCTTGAAGGCCGAATTGGCCCAGCGGGGTTTGCCCAAGGGCGGCACCGGCCATTCCGTCACCAACATCGTCCACACCCAGGGTTGGGTCCACTGCCACACCCCGGCCATTGACGCCTCCGGGATCGTCAAGGCCGTTATGGATGATCTGTTTGAATACTTCGGCACCCATCAGCTGCCGGCCCAGGTGCGCATCTCCCTGGCCTGCTGCCTGAACATGTGCGGCGCCGTGCACTGCTCCGATATCGCCATCTGCGGCGTGCACCGGACTCCGCCAAAAATCAAACACGATGTCCTGCGGCACTTGTGCGAAATCCCCACCACCATTGCTTCTTGTCCCACGGGCGCCATCCGGCCCCATCCCGACAAAAACCTGAAATCCGTCATCGTCAACGAAGAACGGTGCATGTACTGCGGCAACTGCTATACTATGTGCCCGGCCATGCCCTGCTTTGACGAAGAAAAAGGTGGTGTCGCCCTGTTGGTCGGCGGTAAAGTCTCCAACGCCAAGAGCCCGCCGATGTTCTCCCGCTTGGCCGTGCCCTACATCAAGAATGATCCCCCGCGCTGGCCGGATGTGGTCCAGACTATCCGCCGTATCCTCACAAAATACGCTGAAGGCGCCCTGAAATGGGAACGCGTTGGCGAGTGGATCGAACGGATCGGTTGGGAACGGTTCTTTGAGGTCTGCGAGATTCCGTTCACCTTCCAGCATATTGACGACTATAAGTTCCAAGCGTATGATACTTACAGGACGTCAATGCATTTCAAATTCTAAGCAGGTGAATGAACCATGGCACTTTCTAAAGAAGATCTTGTAGAATATATCTACAAGTTGGTTGAAGGGGCTCAGGGTAAAAAACAGCTTAAAGCCAAAGACTTGGAGAAGCTGGTTCTCAAGGAACACCCTGATCAGCCCAAAAACGACGTTAAGTTCGCCATCAAAGAACTGATCGATAGCGGTCGGTGCGTCTACACTTATTTCGGGGGCAGTTTCATCGAAATTCCCCACGTGGAAGGCGCGGCCAAACACTAATGGGCACCCCCTGTCCCCGGCTGGTCATTACTGCCTTGCGCGGTGGCTCCGGCAAGACCACCATGACCTTGGGTTTGCTGGCCGCTTGGCGGCAGCGGGGACGGGACATTACCCCTTTTAAGAAGGGCCCGGACTATATTGATCCGGCTTGGCACGCCCTGGCGGCTGGACGGCCATGTTATAATCTGGACCCGTTCCTCATGGCCCGGGAGCAGATTTGCCTCACTGTCGCCCATCATACGGCCACAGCCGCTGGCGCCCTCATCGAAGGCAACCGGGGGCTGTACGACGGCTTGGATATCGCCGGGACCTTCAGTACGGCCGAATTGGCCAAAATACTTCATGCTCCAGTGGTGCTGGTAGTCGATTGCACTATGACTACCCGCACCGCTGCAGCCATGGTCTTGGGTTGCCAGAAGTTCGATCCTGACGTGGACCTCCGGGGCGTGATTTTGAATCAGATCGCCCGGCCGCGCCATGAAGGGATCTTGCGCGCCGCCATCGAGCAGTACTGCGGCCTCCCAGTGTTGGGAGCTCTGCCCCGCCTCAAGTGCGCGGTCTTTCCCGAGCGACACATGGGTCTGGTGCCGCCGCCGGAGCACCAGGCCGCCTGCCTAGCCGTTGCCACGGCCCGCGATATTGTCGAGAAATACCTGGATCTGGACCGCCTCTGGGAGATCGCCCAAGGCGCTCCCCCCTTGCCCGTGGCCTCGCTCCAATCTTCGATACCTACCCCCCGACCTGGCCAAGAAGTGGTCCTCGGCATCATCCGGGATGCGGCCTTTCAATTTTATTACCCGGAAAATTTGGAAGCCCTCGTCGCCGCCGGAGCACGGTTGGTGGAGATCAACGCCCTCCAAGATTCGGCTTTGCCAGAGATCGACGGCCTTTATATCGGGGGCGGCTTCCCCGAGACCAACGCCGCGGCCTTGGCCAATAACGCGGCTTTCCGCCAATCCCTAAAAGACGCCATTGAAGCTGGCCTGCCGGTCTATGCTGAATGCGGTGGCCTGATGTATCTGGGAAGCCAAATCATCGTCAAAGAACAAAGCTTCCCCATGGTGGGGGCCATCCCCTTTGCCGTCCTCTTGGAAAAAAAACCCCAGGGGCACGGCTATACCGTCTTCACGGTGGATCAGCCCAACCCCTATTTCCCGGTCGGCACCACCATCCGAGGCCATGAATTCCATTATTCCCGCGTCCTGCCCGAAGATCAGGAACATTTGCAATTGGTCTTTCGCCTGGCTCGGGGCCACGGCATCACTGGCCAGCGCGATGGCATCTGTTATAAGAATGTCCTGGCCACCTACAGCCATATCCATGCCCTTGGCACCCCGAGCTGGGCACCGGCTCTGGTGCGTCAGGCCGAGAATTTTCGCCTCCGACGCCAAGCCTTGACCTTGGCAGAGACCGATCCCAAAGCCAATCTGCCATCAACCTGCCACAAGAAAATCCTTCCTTAAAACGCCACGCCTCTCGCCACGACAGGCTGTCGATGGCCTCAGGAGCCGTCGGCCAAATTCGGTTATGATGGGCCGGCTCAGACCAAGTGCCGTACCATGGCCGCAGGAATTATGAGGGAGGGAGTTTTTTGCGGAGCCGCCGCGGGCGGCTGTGGCGACGTTTCTTAGGGGCGGTTGCCGTGGGCAGGGTCGGAGTAAGGGCCTTCTGGACTATGATTTCCTGGAAAAACTCCTCCGGCGCGTCATTGAAGATATGAGCGAGGAGCCACGCTTCCGGGAAACAGACCCGGCGTTTCACCCGGGCAGCCAACCGCTGTTGTTTCGCCAGGGCCCGTTGCACCTGCAAAGCCGTTGACCACAGCAAGACCATTTCCTCCCGCTTGCCCACCGCGAACTCCAGCGGTTGCAGGATTTCCTGGATATACGCCCCCACGATTTCAGCGCCTATTTCCTGGTGGGGGAGCTCGGTGGCTATCTCCACACAGGGGAGGAGAAAGAGGGTCCAGGCAAAGGTCTCGCTCAGGGTGAGATTGGCCCGTTGCAGGCGATCAAGTCGGCTGAAAAATTCCAACAGGCGAGTCCTAAGGCGCGTGGTCGCCTCGGGGGCAGTGAGGATAGCTTCCAATGCCGGCAAGATGGCGGTGAGCAAGCCGCTCTGCACCATGAGGTCCAAGAAGGGGGCGCAGGCGCCGCTTTTGAAATCCTTCACCAGTTCATCCCGCACCCGGGAGGGATTGCAGAGCCGGATTAGATGGCGCTGGGCCAGGATAGCGGACCAAGCCGCCGGGTCGATGGTAAAACCGGTCCGAGCTGCATGGCGTAAGACCCGCAACATGCGTACCGGATCCCGGTGGAAACGCACTTCTGGGGGGCCGATGACTCGGATGAGGCGATCCTGTAGATCGGCCAAACCGCCCACATAATCCAGGATGGAGAAATCGGCTATGTTGTAAAAGAGGCCATTAATCGTCAGATCTCGGCGTTGGGCATCCTCGGCCGGGGTGCCGAAGGTGTTGTTGGGTGCCAGCACTTCTTCTCCGTCGTCAAACTCCGAGCGCCGGCGGAAGGTGGAGACTTCCACATACTTGCCTCCCTTGAAAAATACCTGGACCAGCCGGAACCTGCGGCCGATGATTCGGCTGTTGCGGAAAAGACGGCGGATTTCCTGGGGATGGGCATCGGTGGCAATGTCAAAATCTTTGGGCCTCTTGCCCAACAACAGGTCCCGCACACTGCCGCCGACCAGATACGCCAAGTAGCCCTTGTGATGCAACCGGTAAAGCACCTTGAGCACTTCCACATCAATGTTGGCCCGGGAGATGCAGTGCTGCGGCCGGGGCAGCACCACGGGTTCTGGCAACATGGTCGATTCTGGGCTGGCAGCTGCAGTTGTCTCACGGGCGCTCATGGTCATGTTGGTCATGGTCAAGAAACCACCGGAGTTTTCTCAGGTTACTGTGAGTCATGGGGGATCGGCCTCCCAGGGGAAAGAAAAACCACTGGCCAAAGATCTCGCCGACTCTGGTCTAGCCTTCTGGTTGCCGCTTCCTTTTTCGTAGTTTTGACTTATACTATATACTAACTTTTGCCATGTGTTAATGCCGCGCTGAGAGATATTTGGCCATTCTAAGGAGCAGCATGATGAGCCTCATAATTGAAGCCGTGAAAGTTGGGCCCCTGGAAGTTATTTGTTATATCGTGGGCTGTAGTGAGACCGGAGAAGGGCTGCTCATCGATCCGGCCGCCCCGGAGGCGGCGGTGGCCCGGCATCTGGAACGCCGCGGTCTTACCATCCGCTGGCTGGTGAATACCCACGGCCATCCGGATCACACTGCCGGGAATGACTATTGGGGCCAGCAGACCGGTGCCACCACCGTCCTGCACGAGGCGGACTGGGAGTTCTTCAGCACCCCGGCCATGCAGCAGGCCGCCATAGCTGAGGGTTTTCCACCCCTGCGCCATATCGATCGGCTGGTCCACGATGGCGATATCTTGCCCGTGGGCCGTTGGACGTTTCAGGTCATTCACACCCCGGGCCATACCCCCGGCTCCATCTGCCTCTATACCCCGGGCCATCTGTTCACCGGGGATACCCTGTTCGTCGATAACGCCGGCCGCACTGACCTGCCGGGTGGCTCCCTCATGACATTGATTCATTCCATCCAGACCAAAATCCTGCCATTGCCTGATGATACCATCATCTGGCCTGGCCATGATTACGGCGACACGCCCCAGTCAACGCTGGCAGCGCAGAAATTAACTAACCCCTATATTACCGATTTCCTTGAATAGTTAGCAAATAAAATCTCAATCCCGGTTCCGAACGTCAGCGAGGGGTAAAGACCAGCAGTAATAAGCCGGGAGCAGCTGCGCCGTCCTCTTCTCTTTACCTTCTCAATTTGCCAAAGGGGGGGCCGCTGGTGAGGGCCGGTTTTTTCAAAATGAGGATAAAAAGGCGGAGGGGGTGAGGGGCCACTCCCTCCTTGGCTTTTACTCTGTAAGGAAATCCACTGGTTATCTTGGCGCCAGGTTTGGCCCTCCTTTTGCAGTTAGTAAGCCTCAGAAACCCGAGAAAAGGAGGAGATCATGTCTCTCTACAGAATAGGTGCTCTAGTGGCTGTCCTGCTGATCCTGGCCATGGGGTGTACGAGCATGAGCCCCTATACCTATACCGGCGCTGGGGTAGGCGGGGCTTTGGGCGCTGGCGCTGGGGCTCTGTTGGATCATAACAACCGTTGGCGTGGCGCCATGGTGGGTGCTCTCATGGGCGGGGCCCTGGGTGGGGCAGCCACAGAACTGGGCCGCCGGGCCGCGGATGAGGATGCCCGGCAGCGTCGCCTCTACGGCCCCTCCAATCCGGCTGGCCAATCGCAATATTATGATGGCAGCGGTTATTTCCAATAATCCTTAGCATAGTAAATCTCCCTCTCTCCAAGCCCAACTGCCGTGGCACCGGTAGTTGGGCTTGCTCATTTATGGGCAATGATCGCCTTCCCTGCTCCCTGGTCGGCTGGGGCATTTGTCTTTCCAGAGCTGTTCTGGTATGATTAAGGCCAAATCTAAAATAATGTTAGCCATCGTCTCGTAAAGGATAGTTACTCTTATGCCGCATTCCGGCACAGATATCATTGTGGGCATAACAGGGGCCAGCGGGGTGATTTATGGCTTGGAGATGTTGCGGGTCCTGCAACAGTTGGGTATCCGGCGCCACCTGGTCATGACTGCTGCCGCTAAGGTAAATTTTCAGGTGGAGACAACTTATCGGGCCGAGGAGGTCGCTGCCCTGGCCGATGTGGTACATGATGACGAGAATCTGACGGCCCCCATTGCCAGCGGTTCCTATCGGACCCGCGGCATGGTGGTGATTCCTTGCAGCATTAAGACGCTGTCGGCTATTGCCCATTCTTATGGCGCATCTCTCTTGGTGCGGGCCGCCGATGTCACCTTGAAAGAACGACGCCCCCTGGTTTTGGTGGTGCGGGAGACCCCATTGCATAAAGGACATCTGATCCTGATGCAGCGGGCTGCCGAATTGGGGGCCATAATCCTGCCCCCCATGCCGGCCTTTTATCACCGGCCCCAGACCATCCAAGACCTGATTCACCACACCCTAGGCAAGGTCTTGGATTGTTTCGACATCAACCACCAGCTTTACCGCCGTTGGGGCGAAGCCTGGCCACCGGGGTCGCAGCCTTAAACGACCGGTCAAATAACCGCCAAGACCGGGGCAAAGCGCAGACCAAGCGCAATCATAAAGATCTGCGGCCCCTTCACCCTACCCCAAGCCGGCAAAGAGCGGGAAAAAGGAATATAAAGACCGTTAGGGGCAACTTGGTAAGAAGGAGCAAAAGGGGAAGGCGGCGAGCCCCGCCCCGGCCAAACTTTGCAGCAAATCCGGCCTCCAAGGGAAGTTTAACGGTCTTGCAGAATCATCGGGAGGGACAATGACAGCTATTCCTGGCTACGACACCATTCGTTGGCAGGATAATCGCGTGATCATGATTGATCAGCGCCGTTTGCCAGAAGAAGAAGTCTATCTGACCTGCACTGACTATCGGGAGGTGGTGGAAGCCATCCGCACGCTGGCCATCCGGGGGGCACCGGCCATCGGCGTCGCGGCGGCCATGGCCGCGGCCTTGGGCGCCCTGGCCTGCCAAGAAACCGACCCGGCGGCCTTTCAGCGGCACTTTCAGGAGATCTGTTGGGTCATTGCCGCGGCTCGGCCCACAGCCGTCAATCTGAGTTGGGCGGTGGCGCGCCTGGAACAAGTGGTGGCCGCCAACCTGGACCAAGGTGTGGAGGCAGTCAAGGCCCGAGTGGTGGCCGAGGCCCAGACCATGTTGGAGGGAGATATCCGTATCAACCGCCAGATGGGGGCTCATGGCCAGACCCTCATCAACGATGGCGATGCCGTCCTGACCCACTGCAATGCCGGTGGCTTGGCCACAGGCGGGTACGGCACGGCCATCGGCGTCATCCGGGCTGCCTGGGAGGCCGGCAAACAGCTCCATGTCTGGGTGGATGAGACCCGACCGGTGCTGCAAGGGGCCCGGCTGACGGCTTGGGAGTTGGGCAAATTGGGCATTCCCCATACTCTCATCCCCGATAATAGCGCCGCTTCCCTGATGGCCAAAGGTCGGATCAACTGTATCGTGGTGGGGGCCGACCGCATTGCTGCCAACGGTGACGTGGCCAATAAGATCGGCACTTATGGCGTGGCCGTATGGGCTCAATATCACCACGTCCCCTTTTACGTGGCTGCGCCCCTCTCTACCTTCGACTTTACCTTAAGTGACGGCAGCCAGATTCCCATTGAGGAACGGGATCCTTTGGAAGTCACCCAGATCAAAGGGCAGTGTATTGCTCCGGCAGGGTGCCCGGCCCTCAATCTGGCCTTTGATGTGACCCCGCACACCCTGATCGCCGGCATCATTACCGAACACGGCATCTGTCGGCCCCCCCTGCCGGCCGCGGTGGCTGCCTTACAGGATATCGTGAGGAGTTGTCCAGGTGTTTAAAAACATTATCTGTTTGTGCCTCATAGTGTTGCTGTGGAGCTCCTCCGGTTGGAGTGCCGGCCCTTTCGACATCCGGTTGCCCGCTCCCGGGGTGACCATTGACCCCAATGCCTTGACGGTGGTGGGCCACCCCCAGGAATACACCCTGCAAAAAGGGGAAAATCTCCTGGATATTGCCCGGAAATATGGCTTGGGCTTCATGGAATTGGGAACCATCTACCGGCATTGGGATCCGTTCCTGCCGCCAGCCGGAGCCCGCATTATCATCCCCACCATCTGGATTGTGCCCAGCCGCCCCACTACCCAGATGGTGGTCAATACCGGTGAGATGCGGCTGTATTACTTCATAGACAATTTTAAGAAAGTCATTACCTATCCCATCGGCATGGGAGTTTTGGACTTCAAAACGCCCACTGGCAAGTTCAAGATTATCGGCAAAAAGACCAATCCCGCGTGGCATATCCCTGCCTCCCTGCAGGCCAAATACGGCATGAGCGTCATGCCGCCGGGGCCGGACAACCCCTTGGGGGAATATAAGTTAACCCTCTCCTGGGGCGATTATGGCATCCATGGCACCCACATGCCTTGGGGGGTAGGCCGCCTGGTGAGCCATGGCTGCACCCGCATGTATCCGGAACACATCAAGGCCCTCTTCCCCTTGGTGCCGGTGGGCACTACGGTGGAATACATCTATGAACCGGTCATGATCGGCTTCAAAAACGGCCGCATTTACCTGGCGGTAAGCCAGGATTATTATTTCAAGATCCCGGATATGTTGACCTATACTTTAAAACGCCTGGAGAACGCCCAACTCATCAATCAGGTGGACCTGATCAAGGTCATGAAGTTGGTGGAGGAACGTTGGGGAGTGCCGGCCGATGTGACCCTGGGAAGCGGCGAGACAACGGCGCAGTCTGATGAGAGGTTCGGGCAAGGTGGCTAGAGGGGGTAACGTGGTATAAGAAAAGGGAAAAAAGAAAAACCTAACTTATGTTCAAAAAAGTTACCTACGTCCCTGAACGCCTGTAACCCAAGACTCCGGTCCAAACACCTTTCCGGGGGAGAGGAATTTCAAAGAATGGTCGAGAGGTAAAGAATGATCTTGCGGTCTCAGGAGGTTTTGAAAGCAATTCTATAAATTATTACCAATCCGGCCACGTTTTTGCATAGGGTGAAAGGCGCCTGCGCATCTCTTATCGTGGTCTCATCTGGTCATTCTGAGGGAGCGAAGCGATCGAAGAATCTCAGATCCTTCGCTGCGCTCAGGATGACAAGAGAAAAGAGGCCAATGGTGGAAGGCTTTTTTGGCTTTTGGCGTCCTT
>CAZARS010000067.1:14569-15887 GCA_964487625.1 uncultured Desulfobacca sp. | reverse complement strand
GTATCAGAAGGTTAGGCCGAGAGACCCTAAGGGGCGGGTTGGCAGAAACGGTAAAATTCGCGGTTGAGGAAATTTTCATGGAAATGTTCCTTTTTACCGATTGCACCAGAGAGAAGAAGTCGTTATAGTGTTTCATAAGGTAAAGTAATAGAGGTAGCAGACCATGAGGGCTGACGTCTCCTAATCGGAAAAGGCAAAAGCAGAGTCATACGTAACATATTAAAAGGCAGCAGCTGACAGCTGGTGCTCCCTGCACGAGGTTACTTAATATGCAAGAATTCAGTCCCAAGGCCCTAAAACGTATCTGGAAATATCGCAAATGGTATTTTCTCCTACCGGCCCTGGTGGTCTTTGTGGTGGCTGTGGTAGTGGCAGTTAATCTACCTCCAGTGTATGAATCCCGGGCTACCATTCTCATCGAGGACCAACAGATCCCCCCGGAATTTGTCCGGTCCACCGTCACCGGTTATGCTGATCAGCATGTGCAGATCCTGACCCAGCAGATCCTCTCCCGAACAAAGCTCTGGGAGATCATACAGAAATTTAATCTTTATGCCCAAGAGCGGGAAAAATATACCAAGGAAGCTATCCTGGATAAAATGCGCCAAGACATTGTCTTTCAAACCATCAGTGCCGATACCCGGGATAGCCGCAGTCGCCGCGGGGGGGCTGGTGAAAAGAGTTTCACCATTGCCTTTGCCATCGCTTACCGAGGATATGATCCAGCTTTGGTGCAAAAAGTTACGGCCACATTGAGCTCTCTCTATTTAGAGGAAAATTTGAAGTATCGGGAGGAGAAGGCTCAAACCACTACGAAGTTTATTGAGGCCGAATTGAACCAGCTGCGCGAACAAATAGAAATTCTTGGCAACAAGATCACCGAATTCAAAGCCAAACATCCTACTACGCTTCCAGAGATGCAAGCCTTCAATCAATCTCAGGCCGTGACTTTAGAAAATGAGTTACGGCGTTTGGACAGTGATATTCAGGCAGCGGCGGATCAAAAGATTTATCTGCAGTCACTACTGGGCACTCAAGCAGAGGGAGCTGTTAGGGCTGCCGATCCGAAAAGTCCCCGGCAGCGCTATCAGGCCGTCATCGAAGAATTGGAAAAGCTGCGGGCCAAATATTCTGGAGATCATCCTGATATTCAGCGGCTGCTCAAGGAAAAGGCTCAGCTCGAGATAACCCTCAAATCCAGTAAGAGTGGCGATTTCCGGAGTCAAATGCGGCTATCCCAACTCCAGACGGAACTGGCGGCGTTGCAAGGCCGATATGCCGAAAACCATCCGGATGTGAAAAAATTAAAAAATGAGAT
>CAZARS010000067.1:0-14559 GCA_964487625.1 uncultured Desulfobacca sp. | reverse complement strand
CCAGGCTGAAGCCCAAAAAGGTAATACCTTGGCCCAGGACATGGATCTGGCCAATCCAACCCAAATGAACATTGTCATGCAAATCCAGCAGCTCAATCAGCGTATAGATAATTTAACTCAACTTAAAGCCAAGCAACAGGCTACATTGGCCGAATTCCGACACCGTCTCGAAACAACGCCGAAAATCGAGCAGGAATATTTTGCTTTACTGCGGGATTATCAGAATGCCCAGGCCAAGTACCGGGAAGTTATGAACAAGCTTTTGGAAGCACGCATCTCCGAGGGCATGGAACAACACCAAAAAGGGCAGAAATTTTCCATTATTGATCCGGCTTCTTTCCCCGAGGAACCTGTCCAACCGAACCGTTGGCTTATCATGTTAATCGGCTTCCTCGGCGGTCTTGGGGTAGGCACAGCAGTGGTTCTTGGGCGAGAAAGTGTGGACAAATCCATAAAGGATATTGACGAGCTTACCGAAGTTATCAAGACCTTACCTTTGGGGGTTATCCAATCGATAACCACGGTCTACGACCGGGCGCAACAAAGGCGACGGAGATTGCTCGTGTTAGCCACAACCGGCTTGTCAATCGTCGTGGGAATTATCATATTTCACTTTTTTTACATGGATCTCTATATCTTTTGGAGCAAGCTTCTCCGCATGGCGGATCGTTTATAAGGTCGCCTTTAAAAAACATGTATAACCCAAAGAGAACAGCCTGAGTGAAAACAAGAACTCAAACCTCACAGCAGAGGAGACAGTCGTGAGTTTCATCGAAAAAGCAATTGATTTGGCCAAGACTGCCCGGCGGCAAGAAGAAGAAGGTCCTAGAAAAAGTTTAGACCGGCTTTTGGACCAACAGGAAACGGTGCCAGTAATACCGACTTCCTCCCGACGGGAGATCAAGGAAATTCATTATACAATTACCAAAACAATACCTGTACGATACGAAACCCTGACTCGCAACCGTCTCCTCGGCGGGGATTTAGATCCTGAGATTGTGCAAGGCTATAAGTTGTTGAGAACGAATGTCCTTCAGAAAACGATGCCTCATAACCACAATGTGTTAATGGTTACCAGTCCACTGCCCAATGAAGGGAAAACCCTGACCGCCATTAATTTGGCCATTAGTATTGCTCAGGAATTGACCCAAACAGTATTATTGGTGGATTTGGACCTGCGTTTCCCCAGCATTATGCGTTATTTCGGTATCCAATCTGAACGGGGCTTGACAGATTATTTACATGGGCAGGCGACCCTTCCAGAATTACTGATTCATCCAGAAGGTATTGATGGCCTAGTTATCTTGCCAGCAGGGCAGCCAACCGATAAAGCGACCGAACTCTTGCGCTCACCGCATATGCACGACTTAGTGGTGGAGCTCAAACATTTTTATCAAGACCGCTACATTATTTTTGACCTGCCGCCAATGCTTTCCTATGCCGATGCTTTAACTTTTGCCCCCCAAGTAGATGGTATTATCCTAGTTTCTGCCGCTCGGCAAACTTCTAAAGAGAACCTCCGCCGCTGCCAAGAAATGCTCAAAAACTACTCTATCTTGGGATATGTCTTCAATAAGGCCGACGAATCGCTGGATTCCGGCAGTTATCGCTACTCCGAGCGTTATGCAGTGAACTCCCAAGAATCGTGGTTCAAGCGGTTATTTGCCAGGAGTTAAGGTTAGAAGCTATTGCAAAACCTCCCAATAAGGAGAGCCAAAACAGGCTGTTGAGTATTAATAGTATTATCAAGGAAATACAAAATGTATAGACATTTATAATAATTTCAGGTAGTAAGCTTATTGGAGGTGAGCCGCTGGCTGCTGCCCAATACCTGACTGATGAACAGTGGGCGAAAATTGCACCTTTGCTCCCTTCCGAAAAACCTGGCCCCAAGGGAGGGCGCCCCCTTGCTTCCAACCGGGCAGGGCTGGAGGGAATCCTCCGGATTTTGCGAACCGGGGCACCGTGGAAAGACTTACCCAAAAGATATCCCAGTTCATCTACTTGCTGGCGGCGACTCAAGCGCTGGACCGAACAGGATGTGTGGTTAAAGGTATGGCGAACTTTTCTCTCCCAGTTGGATAGGGATGGCGTGCTGGATTGGCAGGAGGCCTTCATTGACGCCAGCTTCGCCCCGGCAAAAAAAGGGGCTCCGCAGTCGGGAAAACTAAGAGGGGGAAAGGCTCGAAGTGGTTGGTGGTGGTCGACGGCCAGGGTATTCCTCTGGGAGGCACCGTTACCTCGGCTTCGCCAGCGGAAGTAACTCTGGCAGAAGAAGCCATGGAGACGATTAAAGTCCCTCGCCAAGGTCGAGGTCGTCCCAAGACCAGACCCAAAAATCTGATTGGAGATAAGGCTTACGATTCGGACAAGTTGCGACAAACCCTGGCCAGCAGAGGCATAAGACTCCTTGTCCCGTTCAGAAGAAATCGGAAAAATAAAAGGAAACAATCGGAACAACTGTGGGAAAGCTACAAACGCCGATGGAAGGTCGAACGAACTTTTGCTTGGCTGGGTAATTTCCGTCGCCTGGTCGTCCGCTATGAAAGTTTGCTGACGGTTTATCAAGGCTTCTTCTATCTGGCTTGCCTTATCATTGCCTTAAGGCAGTTTTGAAATGGGTTATAATAAGATTAATGATTTCCTCCATAACTTGCGCCAATTATTATTAATATGTCTTCTGCCGCCGCCATGCAAAATTCCAAGTGGGAAATCTGCCTTGCATTAGGAGATGCTGCAGTCTTCATAGCAGCTATCCCGCTGCTCATGCTCTGGCAACTGAGCCTTGAGACAATACCCGAGGCGTTTGATGGGGCCCGCCATCTTTCTATCTTGGTCCTTTTGGCCATTAATTTGATGGTGATTTATATTTCTGATCTTTATGATCGCTACAAAGATTTCCGTGAATTAGAAAATATCTCCCGCATCATTTTTGCTGTTTGGATCAGCATGGTGTTGGGGTGGTTGACCATTCGCTTTACCTATGATCTCTATTTAAGCCGCAATTTCATCGAGTGGCATGCCTTGGTTTTTACGCTCCTGTTGCTGGGCTGGCGCTACCTCTTTACAGCCTTGGCCTTACCGGAGCGGTTGAAACGACGGCTATTAATCATCGGTAGTGGCCAAGCAGGTGAACAGCTCATTAAGCTATTAGAGAATAAGAAAAACAGCGGTCTCGAAGTTGTCGGCTTTGTCGATGAGGATCCACAACAGATAGGTCGAATTATACATGGCATTCCCGTAATCGGGACTACTACTCAGATTACCGAACTGATACAACGTGAAAAAGTCGACATTGTTGTAGTTGCACTCCAAAAGGAGCAAGCATCTAACCTTCTAAAAACCCTCGGCTTCCTGGCCTTTAATCATTGCCATTTGGTCGATATGCCCCGCATGTATGAAATGGTGGCCAGGAAAATTCCCCTTGATTACATTTCTGATGGCTGGCTCTACCTCAATAGCATTTATCAGAGTAAGATCTATTATCGCCACATAAAACGCCTCATGGACCTGGCCTTGGCCTCCTTTGGCCTCCTGCTCTTTTTGCCCTTGTTTCCCATAATTGCCGTGGCCATCAAGACTACCAGCCCAGGGCCCATCTTTTTCCGCCAGAAACGCTTGGGGCAGGCCGGGAAAACCTTTGAAATCATCAAGTTCAGAACCATGCATGTCAATGCTGATAATGACCAACCTCGTTGGACCTCCAGCTCCAAGGATAGTCGCATTACGCCAGTTGGTCGAATTTTACGCAAATTTCGCTTTGATGAAGTTCCCCAGCTCATTAATGTCTTAAAGGGTGATATGAGTATTATCGGGCCTCGGGCGGAATGGGATATCTTTGCCCTGCAATCGCAGGAGGAGGAAATCAAATACCGGCCCGGTCGGCGTGCCACCGATCCGCCAGGTTTGCTGATCCCAGTGGGACGGGTCGAACGGATTCCTTATTATAGCTTCCGCTCGGTAGTAAAACCGGGAATAACAGGGTGGGCCCAGGTCATGTTTCCCATGGCAGGCTCCTCCCCAGAAGAATTAAAAGAGAAATTGGCTTATGATTTATACTATATTAAAAATTTAGGAATTATTTTGGACTTAGCTATTCTATTAAAAACTATTAGAATTGTCCTGATTGGCCATGGGAAATAATAATAAGTTTTTTCTAATAATAAAGATATGAGAAAGACATGAAAGAAAATCCATCGACCAACATTGTGCCACAACCCGAGCAGCCAGGAGCTGCTACGGAGACAGGGAGCCAAGGCTCGCTTCAGGCTAAATGGTGGCTAATTATAAGCCGGGTGTTTTTTGGGGTAGCTGCCATAGGTATCTTGGGATATTTTGCTTGGCCGATCATCTATCCGGCCCTTGTGCGTATTGCCACCGATGATAATTTCTCCGCCGGCCTTCTCGTTCCCTTGATCATCGCTTATATTGTGTATCGCAAGTGGCCTGAGATCCGCCGGCCCTGGGAGTCCTCTTGGTGGGGGCTAGCGATCTTAATGTTGGGCTTTTCCCTTTTTCTCTTGGGTATGGTGCTGACCATAGCCTATATTGCGCAACTTGCTATGGTCATACTCCTTGTCGGCATTTTTTGGCTGCTCGGCGGCTGGCGTATCGTACGGCTCTTGGCCTTCCCTTTTTTTCTCATTGCTTTGAGTATCCCCTTACCCCACTTCTTTGTTGGCAAATTAACTATCCGGCTCCAGATTATCTCCACGAAATTAGCGGCCGAGATCTTGCGAGTTGTGGGGTATCCCGTCGCGGTCCTCGGCAATGTCATTGATCTGGGAGAGCGGCAACTTCAGGTAGTGGCCGCCTGCAGTGGACTGGGCTATCTTATTACGGCTACCGCTTTGGCCATCATTTTCTGTTACTTCTTCCAACGGCAGCTTTGGAAAGTTGCTGTGCTGCTGTTAGCCATGGTGCCTTTTGCCATTGTGGCCAATGCTATCCGCCTCGTTATCATTGGAATCTGGCCCATTTTTGAAAAGGGCCTCTGGCACGCCAGCATTGGTCTGAGTGTATTCATGGTGGGGTTGGATTACCTGCGGGGCCTCAATTGGCTATTAAATCGTCTCAGTCCGCCGCCGACCTCGGAGACAGATACTGCCGAGGCGACGGCGGCCTCAGCTATGCCGAACACAACTTCTGTCCCACCATCTTGGTCCGCGGCTTATGGACCGTTGGTAGCTGGTTTTCTCTTGATTGTAATCCTGAGCCCCTTTGCCATCCGGGGGGTAGAGGCAGTGCCGGTACCTTTAAGGCAAGAGTTTCGGTATTTTCCCATGGAACTGGGAAACTGGCAGGGGAAACATGTTTATATCGATCCTGAACTAGTGGCTGGCACTGGGGCCGATCATTTCCTCAACGCCTCTTACATTAATCCAGATAAGAAGGTTCCAGTGGATTTATGGATTGCCTATTATGAGAACCAAGAGTCTGGGAAATCGGTCCACTCCCCGAATACCTGTCTGACCGGAAGTGGTTGGAAGACTGTTCATGCCGAGGTGTTGGAATTGATCCCTGGTAAGCCTGTCAATTTTGCGATCTTGGAACATCGCGGCACCCGCATGGCTATGTTTTTCTGGTACTTTGAGCGGGGGCGGTGGCTGGCCAGTGACTATGGCCACAAACTCATCGTAGGCTACGATCGCCTGATCAGCAACCGCGCTGATGGGGCTCTAGTGCGGTTGACGACAGCGGTCCAGGGAGACGAGGCTCAAGCGCGAACCCGCTTGGAAAACTTCTTGCAACAGTTAATCCCTGTCTTGCCGGAATTTATCCCGGGAAAATCATAAGCAACAGTCATGTGCAGGGGGGAATTCACTAGTTATCCCCCTCAATCCCTCATCGCAATAGAGAACAGATCCCGCCCAGTTGGCCAGAGGTTAAGGGTTGGCCTGCTGAGGCGGGATTTTGTCTTTGCTGAGTTGTCAACCCCTAACAACCAGCCTCTGTCCCTCGTCAAACAGCCGGAGAACAATCCTGCTGGACTAAATCCAGCCGTTCAGCAACAGTCTGCCGGCGCCACCACCAGATGGTCAGGTTGGTCTGCTGCGGCAGCCACCAATGGTTCTGGTGATAGATTAATTCTTGCTTAATGGCAACCTGCTCTGCTGGGGTGGGGGGCCTTCCCCAATTATGGTGAAAATGCTTCCAGACGTCGCTGAGGCTATGATAGGCCATGGAACTGTCGGCAACTAACTGTTGGCACCACTGTAAGCGGTATTGTTTGGCAGACGGCGAGAGGTTCGCGGGGATAAAATGAGTCTCGGAGATGACACAGACATTGAGGGGGCCAGCTCGGAATATTTTGTTGAGAGCCTTGGCAAATCCCCAGGAAGTCACCTGCAGACTGTTGCAGGCCACCATGAGGTGATAACCCCGGAGTTGGGACAAGGGGATCTCTTCCCAACACCGGGAGTCGATGGTAAGATGAACCTGCGGATACCGGCAGAGCGTCTGCTGCAACAAGGCCCGCATGCCGCGGGAAGGCTCCAGGGCCGTAACTTGGCAACGCTGCTGTTGCAGCGCCACGGCTAGAACGCCGCTTCCAGCCCCGATATCCAAGACTCGCCAACCTGGACGGATCTCTGCCGTCACCATTGGGATGATATCTCGGTGATACTGGCAATGGGCTAACCACATCTCTTGCCAAGGGGCGTGGGCATCCCAAAAAGCTACACTCTGGCTCTTATCCTTGGGCATAAACAAAAAAAGCCATGAGGGGCGTCGGTGACGCCAGCCTTCATGGCTTTGGAGAATTCTCAATAATTGAACAAACGGAGATGGCGGGATTCTCTTCCCGCTTTATTTAACCCTAATAAAGTATAGCCTCGGAGTCAAGGAAAAAGTATCTGCTTCGGAAGCATCAGTTTGAAAAGTTAAGAACCGGTGCGGCGCACTGCCTGACCGCAGAGGGGCGGTAGGTTTTTTGGGCTCGTTTCGCTCCTTACGGGCACCACCACACGGTGCGATAATCCAAGGTCAAGAACATGCCCAGCCAAAATACCACCTGGCTCAGCAGCCAGCGTTGGCGGGCTCGAGAGGTGGTAAGCCACCGCTGCTGCAGCATGAGAAAGCAATTATACATTACCGCACAGGCCACGGCAAAGGGGGGAAAGCCCAGATAACCCAGAATCGGCATTTCAAAAACTTTGCCGAACTGTAAATAAGGCAGGGTGTAGACCCACTTGGCTTTGGCCCAGAAATTCCAGCTCTCCCAAAAGATCCCGCAGAGCAGACCGGCCAGGAGCAACAAGTAAACCTCCCGGCGCTCCCCCTGGCACCAGGCCAACCACAGGGAGCGGCCTCCCCCCAGGGCACAGAAAGGCTCCAAGAAAAAAATCGGGGCCAACCATACCAAAGGGAAAAAGACGCGGGGCCAGATCAGAGGGAGCAGCCACATGAGCCAGCCTGCCAGGATAAAGGGAACCGGCCAGTTTCTGCCGACGGAATAGACCGGACCCTGTTTCTGGGGCAAGAGGCCCAAAGCGTCCAGGAGGTCCCGAGTCTGAAAAAGGCCCGGCAAGACCGTGGCAAAACCCAGCCAGAAGCCCAGCCAACGCCAAAGTCGTGCCTCAGGGAGGCCTTGATAATGCCAGTTGCCCAGGAAAAAATTTGCGAATTCGAAAATGAGCCAAAAGGTTACCGAGGTCGCCGCCAAGCCCGGCAACTCTTGAGGGCGGCTCATCAGGAGGGACTCCCGCCGGCGGTGGAAAATCACCGCATCTGCCATGACAATATACGACCACCAGGCAAAGGAGTAGAACCAGGTGGCGAAAGGCTCCAAACCAGCCGCCAGCCCCAGCACCGCCACCACAAAAACTACCCCGGCCAACAGCCCGAGGCCACGGGAGACAATGAGACGCAACTCCATGGGCAATCTATAACTTCCTTTATACTTAACCCTTAACCCTTAACCCTTGACCTATCCATAAATTACCGCCGTTTGCCCCAGCCGAAGAGAGTCCCCAGCACCCCTCGACTTATCTCCCGTCCGATCTGAGTACCAATGGACCGGGCCGCGCTTTTGGCCAAAGCAGTAAAGATATTCTCGCCAGCAGGCCGGCGACCAGGGCCGCGGGACATTGTGGTGGCGGCCGGCTCGGGAGCTTGGGCAGCCCGGCTTTGGAGCAGTTCATAGGCACTCTGGCGATCAATGACCCGGTCATAATGGCCGTAAAGGACCGAATGCCGTATGATCTCTTGCCTTTCTTGGTCGGTTAAGGGAGTCAGACGGCTCTGGGGGGGCAGAATCCAGGCCCGCTGGACCGGGGTTGGGATGCCTTTGGCGTCCAGGACAGAAACCAACGCTTCGCCCACGGCCAGCTCGGTAATGGCCTGCACCACATCGAGACCGGGGTTGGGGCGAAAGGTCTCGGCCGCCGCCCGGACTGCTTTCTGCTCTTTGGGCGTAAAGGCCCGGAGGGCATGCTGGATCCGGTGGCCCAACTGTCCCAAGACGGTTTCGGGGAGATCCAAGGGATTCTGGGTCACAAAATAGACCCCAATCCCCTTGGAGCGGATGAGCCTGACAACCTGCTCGATCTTTTCCAACAAAGCCTTGGGAGCATCGCTAAAGAGGAGATGAGCCTCATCAAAAAAGAAAATCCCGGTAGGTTTTGGCGGGTCCCCGACCTCTGGTAAGGCTTCAAAGAGTTCCGACAGGAGCCATAGCAGGAGGGTGGCATAAACCTTGGGGGCCTGAATGAGGCGGTCGGCTGTCAGGATATTGATCATCCCCCGACCGTCGCTGTCGGTTTGGAGAAAGTCGGCCAGATTCAGGGCCGGTTCGCCAAAAAAGGCTTCGGCCCCTTGGTGCTCTAGGGCCAGGAGATTGCGTTGGATCGCCCCGATACTGGCTGCCGAGACATTGCCGTATCGGGTGCGAAATTGCTCAGTGTTTTCCCCAACGAACTGCAACATGGCCCGCAGGTCCTTCAAGTCCAGGAGCAGCAGGCCATTATCGTCGGCGATCTTAAAGACCAGGGTCAGGACGCCGCTTTGGGTGTCGTTTAGGTTGAGGAGGCGGGCCAACAGCAAGGGCCCCATGGCGGAAATGGTGGTGCGCACCGGATGCCCGGCCCGGCCATAGACGTCCCAGAAAGTGACCGGGTAGGCCTGAAAGGGAAAGGGGGCCAGTCCCAGCGTATTAACCCGTTCCACCACCTTGGGGTTGTCCCCCCCGGGCTGGCAGAGGCCAGATAAATCACCCTTGATATCAGCCAGGAAAACCGGGACACCCTGGCGACTAAAAGCCTCGGCTAGAACCCTGAGAGTCACTGTTTTCCCGGTCCCGGTTGCGCCGGCAATGAGGCCATGACGATTGGCCATCTTCAACCAGACGCCGATATCGCTTTGGCCGCGGGCAATAACCACGGTGTCTTCCATCCAGACCTTCCTTTCTCCGTTACCGCCGCTGTGGGGCGAACTTCAGTCCAGCCAAGGACTCTCTCATATATTTATACTAAAGAACGTTTGCGGAGAGGTAGCCAATGAGTTTTTCTTGTCAGGCCAAAGAAGGCGGTCAGGGTAAATAAACCCTGGCCTGCTAGTCGGCGTCACTAAAGTTTTTATCTGGAAGTCTTGATGTTGTCAGATCAAATTAAAGCAAAAGATGAAAATACGTTGGTTGGGGTGGGGCTGAGAACCGCCCCCAAAGAGATTGCCCTCGATGTTAAGACCTTTCCGGATGGACACCAAAGCGCCACTATTGGGGTGCGGCGGGCTGCCATTTGAGGAGTCGCCAAGAATTGGCGGAGATCAGGGCAGCATGCCCTACATGCAGAATGCCTCCGACCACTGGCGTCAGGCGGCCCATCACTGCCAAGCCGGCGCCCACCAGATCAGTGGCCAGGGCTAGCCAGAAATTCTGCTGTATAACGCCCAAAGTCTGATCACTTAACTGGCGCAGATAGATGAGGCGGCGCAAATCATCGTCCACCAAGGCGACATCGGCGGTGGCAATGGCGGTTTCGGAGCCGCCGGCCCCCATGGCCACCCCCACATCCGCTTTCGTGAGGGCCGGCGCATCGTTGACGCCATCGCCCACAAAAGCAATGGTAAAGCCCTTTTCCTTCAGATTGATAACATAAGCCGCCTTTTCTTCCGGCAAGAGGGCAGCCCCATAGCCATCGAAGCCATATTCATGGGCGAGCCTCTCGACAAAGGCCGGGAGGTCACCGCTGACCAGGTGGCATTGCCGGACGCCGTGGCGGCGCAGCCAGGCCAGGACTTGGGGTAATTCTGGCCGGACGGTCGTGGCCAAGCCGATGAGTCCCAGGAGCTGTTGGTTTTTTGCTACATATACGACGGTCAGGCCGGCGGCCGCCATTGCCGCCGCCACCTCCTGAAATGCAGCCGTCGAGATGCCTTCTTCTGCTAAAAAGACCTGACTGCCCACGACGATGGTGTCGAGCCCCCAGACGGTGCGGACGCCCCGGCCGAGAACGGTTTCCGTTACAGCATCGTTGGCCAAGGCCAGACCCTCGGCCTTGGCCTTCCGGACAATGGCCTGAGCCAGGGGATGGGGATGACGATATTCCGCTACTGCTGCGAGGGTAAGGACGTCATGGACTTCCACCAAGCCTTCGCGGCAGGCCACCTGCTGGACCTCGGGCAGACCCATGGTCACCGTGCCCGTCTTGTCGAAACAGAGGCAATCGGTGGCGCCGAACCGCTCCAGATACAGGCCGCCTTTAATGAGGATCAGGTGGTCGGCGGCGTTGGCCAATGAGGCCGAGACGGCCGTGGAGGCGGCCAAAATGGTGGCACAGGGGCAGGCCATGACCAGGAGCACGGCAAAGACCTTGGTAAGGTCTAACGTCAGGGCAAAGGCCGTGATGGTGGCGGCCAATCCCAGGTGCGACAGCCGGACAGCCAGGAGTTCGGCCTGTTTTTCGGCCTGGGGCCGGAAAAGGAGGGAGCGTTCGACAAGATAGATAATCTGGTTTAAGTACGTGGCCTCACCCACCTTTTCGGCCCGGATATGGATCTTGCCATCCTGAAGAATGGTGCCGGCATAGACGGAATCTCCCACCCGGCGCAGTTCCGGCTCACTCCGGCCAGTGAAATGGGCCTGATCCACCAGGGCCTCGCCGGCTATGATGACGCCGTCCACGGGGATCTTGTCCATGGCCCGGGCCACGACGATATCACCCACCGCTAGCTGTTGCACTGGCCTGGCCACTTCCACCCCATCTACCAGGACATAGGCATCTTTGGCAGCAATCTGGAGGATGTCCCGCACTGCCCGCCGGGAGCGGTCCGCCACATACTCCTCCAGCACTTCGCCGATGTTCAGGATCCAAATGACCTCCAGGGCTGTCATGGCCTCACCGGTGGCAATGGCCAAAATCGAGGCAGTGGAGAGTAAAGGATTCAGGCCCAGCAACCGATAATTACTCATATCAACCAGCGTGCGTGACCACAGGGGGAGGGAGGCCACCACGGCCCCGGCCGTCAATACTGCCGGGCTGAAAGGTGCCCCCCACACCAGCGATTTGAGGAGGTTCAAGCCCAGAAAGCCGGTGAGGGCTGCCAGTTTTTTAATACCCCACGCCAGCTTGTCATTTTTTTCCAGGCGGACTTCTTCCAGTCTGGCTGCCCAGGGAGGCGTCGCCGCTACCAGCTCCGGGAGCTGCCGGACTCCCTCCGCTACCATGGCCAGCAGCTCCGTCGGCGCCACGGTGCCGCGATAAAATATAACCACACTGCCCGTGACCGGATTGGCCGCAGCCGTGGTGATCCTATCTTGCAGAGATAGGAAATGGGCCAGACTGGCTGCTTCGGGCTCCCGGCGATGGATGGCCGCCACCCGGACCCGTAACCGCCCAGGTATGGCATGACAAATCGTTATGGCAGGCGTGGCCCCGCTCATCTTTTTACCTATCCTTTGAGGAGATCGGAATTACATTGTAGTAAAAAAATGGCAGGGCATAAAGCTAAATATCCATTAGGCAACACCTTAGAGAGGCCTCGGCGGGCTGGTATTTATCTAGAGATTTCAGGAGGTTCCGGAAAGGTTTTTGCACCAGCAGGGCACCTGCCGAATTTAACTTAAGATGGCCCCGACTATCATTTCGAGGGGAGCGAAAAGACCGAGGAAGCCCAGATCTGGGGCAACGTTTTGACTGACTCGATAAAATTTCCCTACCCAACAGGACGGTGAGTTCAGGTTGGAAACCGGTGCCACCTGTGAATCAAAGGCTTATGAAAAGCTCGTTGGCAGGTGGCTGAACTCCTGTCAAGTCAGTGCCCGAAATACATGATCAGGTGCAAAAAAAATCTTTACAACAGATATTTTTCTGATAAGTTTAAAAATAATTCCATATATTCTCCACCGATGTTTTCTCTTCCACGGCAATCAGAAATAGCCTCAGATGGAGAGGCTGAGACAATTCTCGCCCGCAAAGACAGTAGCGGCAGGGTGGTAAAGAGGCACGCGCTCCCATGGGATTTCCTGGAAAGCAGGAATACATCGCCCTAAGGTCCGGCGATTCCCCATAGTCGCCGATGGCGCTCAACTTGGCACCACACAACCGATGTTTCAAGCATGTCAGGGAGTAAAGACACTATGAATATAACCAAAGGAAGGGTGCAGCAGAAGTCAACCACCTTTTTTGCTGTGCATGTCGCAGTCATTGAGACGCGGCCGGGCGAGACCAATGAGGAGGCTTGGCGGCGCCATCTCCAGCAGAACCCCCATGACCGGCAGGCTACGGTGAAAATTTTCAATCGCCCGGCGGTAGACAGCAGCGAACGGCAGAGTCCTTATCCCCAGGCTTGAGTCCCTGGGCTAAACCCGGCGGTGGTCAGGCTGCGGCCTGCCTGACAATTCGCCAAAGCGCAATTACTTCTGTGGGGGGCGCAGCAAACCGACCCCACGACCATAACCGACCAGAAACACCAAGGCGGGGCAAGCCCCGCCTGACATTTTTCAAGCCCCTTGGCCTCCCTCAAAGAGCTCCTTAGCTATTTTCCGGTTCAAACTTGTCATCAAAGACTTTCATAGCACAGAAGCGGCCGCACATGGTGCATTGATCATCCCTGGCCTGACTTAATTCTCGATAAATTCTGGCCTTATCGGGATTCATGGCCAGACTGATCTGAGTATCCCAATCCAAGGCGCGGCGGGCTTGAGACATCTTGAGGTCCCATTCCGCTGCGCCGGGTAGCCCCCTGGCAATATCCGCCGCATGGGCCGCGATGCGGGAGGCGATCACGCCATCGATAACATCCTGGACCTCCGGCAATTTCAAGTGTTCTGCCGGAGTGACATAGCAGAGGAAAGCTGCCCCCAGACTGGCGGCCAGGGTACCGCCGATGGCTCCGGCAATGTGATCGTACCCCGCTGCCACATCCGTGACCAGGGGACCCAGGACATAAAATGGGGCGCCGTGGCAGTATTTCTGCTGTAGACGGATATTTTTTTTGATCTGGTGGAAGGGGACATGGCCTGGGCCCTCGATGATGACCTGGACACCGGCCGCCCAGGCCCGTTTGGTCAATTCTCCTAAGATTTTCAATTCATGGAATTGGGCCTTGTCACCGGCATCTGCCAGGCAACCAGGGCGGAGGCCATCCCCCAGGCTCAGGGTTACGTCATAGGTTCGGGCAATGTGCAGCAGCTCATCAAAATGGGCATACAGCGGGTTTTCCTGCTGGAACCGCCGCATCCAAGCTACCAGCAGGGAGCCGCCCCGGGAGACGACGCCGGTAACTCGTTTTTTTAGAAGCTTCAAGGCCTGCCGGGTCACGCCGCAGTGCACCGTAACAAAATCCACCCCCTGTTGGGCATGGAGCCGCACCGCCTCTATCATATCCTCTCCCCTGATATCTTCCAACTTTTTGGCTTCAGCCATGACCTGATAAATCGGCACGGTGCCAAAGGGGACCGGACACTGGGCCAGTAATTCTTGGCGGATGGCATTGAGATCGCCACCGGTCGACAGGTCCATGACCGTGTGGGCCCCGTAGCGCAAGGCCGCAGCCAGTTTGGCCTTTTCCTTGTCCAGGTTAATGTCATGGGGGGAGGTGCCGATGTTGGCGTTGATTTTGACCCTGACCCCCGTCCCGATGGCGATGGGGGCCAGATGTTGATGGCCGATATTGGCAGGCAAGACAATGGTGCCGCGGGCCAACCCATCCCGGAGAAATTCGGGGGAGACATTTTCTTTTTGTGCAGCACTGATCATCGCCGGGGTAATGGTCCCGGCCACGGCAGCTTCCCTTTGGGTCATAAAGGCTCCCGTATCGCAGGCCCTATGGGTAACCATGAGGCAAGGCTCGAGACCTGGGCCAGATGTCTCGGCAGAGCACCCAGGTCCCCACGATTAGGCCTTCAATATGCTTTATCATGAGTGTCCGGCAGGCTTCTGCGAGGCTTGCAAAAGGACGCGGAAAGTCAAAAAAATCCACTATTGGCCTCGTTTCCCTGGTCAGCCTGAGCGACGCGAAAGATCTGAGATTCTTCGGTCGCTACGCTCCCTCAGAATGACAAAATGAGACGATTATAAGAGATACGAAGGCGCCATTAACCTTATGCAAAAACGTTTCCGG
>CAZARS010000066.1:0-16038 GCA_964487625.1 uncultured Desulfobacca sp. | reverse complement strand
TAACCTATATCTACGGCATCGGCCGAAAAAAGAAAAAAAAGATCCTGCGGGAGGCCGAGGTCAGCGAGGACACCAAATCCGATAACCTCACGGACGCCGAATTGACCCGGATCCGTCATATCATCGACACCCACTATAAGGTGGAGGGTGATTTGCGCCGGGAGATTTCCATGAACATCAAAAGGCTCATGGACATCGGCTGTTATCGGGGGTTGCGCCATCGGAAGTCTTTGCCGGTGCGGGGCCAGCGGACTCACACCAATGCCCGGACTCGCAAGGGGCCGCGGCGTTCCGTGGTGGGCAAGAAGAAAAAATCATAAGGAGAGACCATGGCAAAAGTATCCCGTCGGGGTGTTAAAAAGAAAAAAGAGAAAAAGAACATCCCCACCGGTGTCGCCCATATCCAATCCACCTTTAACAACACCATCGTCACCATCACTGACCCGAGTGGCAATGTCGTTTCTTGGTCCTCGGCCGGGACGCAGGGGTTTAAAGGGTCCCGGAAAAGCACGCCCTTTGCCGCCCAATTGGCAGCCGAGGACGCTGCCAAGAAGGCCATGGAACACGGGATGCGCACCATCGATGTGTATGTCAAAGGGCCCGGGGCAGGACGCGAGGCGGCTATCCGAGCCTTACAGGTGGCTGGCTTCACCATTAACCTCATCCGGGATGTGACGCCCATTCCCCATAACGGTTGCCGGCCCCCCAAACGGCGGCGGGTGTAGGCCCCTGCCGGGTGGAGTTAAGGGCGAGTTTGTCAAGAATATCCCCTAGTTTTGGCGAGCCAGGGGGATTAACCAACTTATATTCCATGAGGTGATCATTGGCTAGATATCGTGACTCAGTCTGCCGGCTCTGCCGCCGGGAGCGCCTGAAACTATTCCTCAAAGGAGACCGCTGCTATACCGACAAGTGTGCCTTTGAGCGGCACAGCTATCCCCCGGGCCAACACGGCCAGGGACGGGCCAAATTTTCGGATTTCGGCGTCCAGTTGCGGGAAAAACAAAAAGTTAAACGGATGTACGGGCTCCTGGAAAAGCAGTTCCGGAGTTATTTTTTTATGGCCGATCGGCAGAAAGGCATCACCGGGACGAACCTGCTGTCCCTCCTGGAGAGACGCTTCGATAACGTTATCTACCGTTTAGGGTTTGCCATCTCCAGGGCCCAGGCCAGGCAGTTGGTCAGCCACAACCATTTTCTCCTCAACGGCAAGAAGGTCAATATCCCATCTTTATTAGTAAATGTGGGCGATGTCATTGAAGTCAAGGAAAAGAGCCGGGGAATCCCGCAGATCGTGGAATCCTTGAAAGCCGTGGAGCGGCGCGGCATACCTCAATGGCTGGAGGTGGATAAGGAAAATTTCCGGGGGACCGTGCGGTTATTGCCAACCCGGGAAGATATCACCATGCCGATCCAGGAACATCTCATTGTCGAATTGTATTCCAAATAATGGGTTTTGGTTCCGAACCTCGCCGTCGTCAGGAAGACCTCCTCTTCAATTAGCCAAACCATTTTGGGCAAGGGACGCGAAAAACCAGAACATGGTTTTTGTGCGAAGGAGAGCCAATGCACAAGAACTGGAATGAATTAATCAAACCCAAAAAATTAGACATCGACCCTGAGACTCACAGCCGCTACTACGGAAAATTCACCTGCGAACCCCTGGAACGAGGCTTTGGCACCACCTTGGGCAATGCCTTGCGCCGGGTTTTATTATCCTCCTTGCGGGGGGCGGCCATCACCTCGGTGAAAATTAAAGGAGTCTATCACGAATTTTCACCTATTCCCGGGGTCATCGAGGATGTCACAGAGATTATCCTGAATCTCAAGGGAGTGCGCTTTAAACTCCATTCCCGCGACGAGAAGCTCATTGTCCTCAACGCCAAGGGGGAGGGGGAAGTTAAGGCGGGAGATTTTCAGACCGACGGCACCATTGAAATCCTCAATCCCGAGGCGCACATCGCCACCCTGGCCCGGGATGGTGAATTAGTGATCGAAGCCACGGTGAAGTCAGGCAAAGGGTATTCGCCGGCTGAAAATAACAAAGAACCCGGCCAACCCATCGGCGTCATCCCCATTGATGCCATTTTTTCGCCCATCAAGAAGGTAAATCACGTGGTCACCCAGGCCCGGGTTGGCCAGCAGACGGATTATGATAAACTGACCCTGGAAGTTTGGACCGATGGCAGTGTCACCCCTGAGGATGCCGTGGCCCTGGCAGCCAAGATTCTCAAGGATCAACTGACCATCTTCATCAACTTCGAAGAACCTAAAGAAGAAACCGAAGAGAAGCCGGCCGCGGAAACCAGCCGTCTCAACGAAAATCTCTTCCGGCCGGTCAATGAGTTGGAGCTGTCCGTCCGCTCCGCCAATTGTCTGAAAAACGCCAATATCCGGTTGATTGGGGAATTGGTCCAAAAGACTGAAGCCGAGATGCTCAAGACAAAGAATTTCGGCCGCAAGTCCCTAAACGAGATTAAAGAGATCCTGGCTGAAATGGGACTCAGCCTGGGCATGAAATTGGAAAACTTCCCGCCCCGGGAAGCCATCCTAGAAGGGAAGGAATCTCTGTCATGAGACATCGCAAAGCCGGGCGCGCCTTATCCCGGACCAAAGAACATCGGCAGGCCATGATGCGCAATCTTGTGACCTCACTCTTGGAGCATGAGCGTGTCGAGACGACGCAAGCCAAAGCCAAGGAGCTGCGGCAGTTGGCCGAAAAGATCATCACCCTGGCCAAACGCAATGACCTCCACGCCCGGCGGCAGGCCCTGGCGGTGATCCGCTCCAAGGAAGTAGTGGCCAAGCTTTTCTCTGACCTGCGGGAACGCTTTCAAGATCGGCCTGGCGGCTACTGCCGCATTATCCCCAAGGGTTGGCGTCTGGGCGACGCGGCCCCCATCTCCGTCATCGAGTTATTGGGACGGCCCGAGAAACTGCCCAAGGCCAAAAAATCCAAGGCTGCTGCTTAAGTGTGCCACACCTGCTGATAACCAAACGAGGGGCATGAGACTCCTCGTTTTGTTTTCTGCTCTTGCCCTGAGTTGCTCTCACATCAGGTTCAAGGTGAAGGAAGGCCCCCAACCCATGGCAACATCCTCCCCCTCCCTGGCGTCCGGGCACCGCTTTTGCTGGCAGGTGCCCCTTTATGAAATTGATATGGGCCAGGCCGTGTATCACGGCAACTATTACCATTTTTTCGAAATGGCCCGGGAGGCATTGCTGCGGGAACAGGGGTTTGGCTATCCCGAGTTGGTGGCCCGGGAAATGCATCTGGCCGTGGTGGAGGCGCATTGCCGCTATCGCCGCCCGGTGCGATATAACGACGCCATTGAGATATACACCACCGTCAGCGCCCTCAAAAGCCGCAGCGTCTCCTTCCACCAGCGGCTCTTCCTTAGTCTGACAGGAGAGTTGGCCACCGAAGTCCACCTGCACACGGTCTGCATTTCTTTTGCTGGCAGACCAGTGCCCCTCCCCCCTGAACTCCGCCAATGTTTGGCCCCATTGTTGCTCACTCCTGATACACTTAAGCAACCCGCCAAGGCCTAAGCAGCCAAGCCCCTGAGGCTGTCCTTCAAGCTCGCGGCGCTCCCAGCCGATAATCAAAGAAAGGAATCACCATACTAAGCAGCTCTGATTCAAAAAGCTCAGCGTTTGCCCGGCCCGACGAGCTGGTAAGACAGGGGGGACGCCTGCCCTGGAGCAGCCAGCCTTTCCCTGCGGATTCCTGGACAAGGATGAGGTATAGAGCAACTCTCAAAGATAACTTTTTATAACCTGACTGGAGGGACCTGGCGCAAAAGGCCCCTGCCGAAAAAACTGTTGAGAACGACGATAAACATGGCTTCCCAACCTTCTCGAGGCTTCAACGCAGCAGGAGGCAAACAATGGCAACGACACAGTGTCGCCTCTGCCAACGGGAAGTGAGTGCCGAGGCGGCCTTTTGTCCCCACTGTGGGGCGCCGCAGCCCGCCAACCCGGATTGGCAAGGGCCGGGCTTTGAGTGGCGTTCTCCCCAGACCTTGTTCGGCTATCCCTTAATGCACATTGCCTTCGGCAAGGATGCCCGGGGTAAAGTGCGGGTGGCCAAAGGGATCATCGCCATCGGCCAATTTGCCTTAGGGGTAATCACCATAGCCCAGTTCGGCGTGGGCTTGCTCTTTGGCTTTGGTCAATTCATGGTGGGATTGACGGCCGTGGCCCAATTTGCCGGGGCCTTATGGTTTGGCGTCGGCCAATTCGCCACCGGCTTTATCGCCATCGGGCAGTTTGTCGTGGCGGATATCGGCCTGGCCCAGATGGGATGGGCCCGGTCCTTGTGGAGTCCGGAGCGCCAGGATGCGGAGGCCGTGACTTATTTCCGCCAACTCTGGGAAAATATGCGGGCTTGGTGGTAGCTGGGCCTCCCAAGAGGTCTCGCCGTTTTACTCTTGGCCACGAGGTTGCAGTGGTCAATGCTCCCCTGGCGCATAGAACAAGCGGATCGCAGCCGGCTCCAGATCTATCTTCAGGGTAGGCGGGACTGGATCTGTTGGGGCACCAGGGGTTATCTCGCAGATCGTGCCGACGTTTGATTTGAAAATCTGGTCAAACTTGATGGTCACCTTTTCTTGGGGAAGCAAAGTCGCATTGATGACCGCCAGGACCTGACCAGGAGAGCGCTCGGAGTATTTGCGCAGCAGCACCACTGGGCGACCCTCCCGGCTGTGTCGGCGGATGGGCCCCTCTTCTTGCAGGACCGGGCAGTTCCGCTTCATGAGATTCACCTGGGCAATAAAATCCGTCAGATCATATTGCCGGTCATACCATTCCGCCGGCCGGGTAGAAATGACGTGGAGTTTTTTGGGCAGTCCGTACTCAAACCCCATGGGCATCATCAACCCCGCCGAGAAAAAGGCCGCAAAAATATACGCCTGTCGCACGATGGCTTGATTGCCCCCGGCTTCGGTAATTAGGCGGTTAGTGTCATGGGTTTCCGGGAAGCTGATGGATGGGGCGATCTGGCGATTGCTCCTATATTGTTCTAAACACCAGGAAGCCTGAAAATCCCACCACTTTGAGCTGTTGTACAGGAGATCGAAACCGGCCCGGCGCAGCTGCTTGATCTCTGGGAGGCGACAGCCCAGAGTTTCAGCCACAAAACAGACAGCTGGTTCCAACCGTCGGGTTGCCTGAATGAGCTTGGCCCAAAAGGTCCCCGGCACCTTGTAAGCGGCATCGCAACGGAAGCCGCGAATCCCCTTTTCCAGATAAAATTTTATTACTCCAATAAAATATTGTAACAGGCCCTCGGGGTCAGGGGGGGGCCAGAATTCCAGCTCTGCCAGATCACCCCACACCGTTACCCGGCTGGCATCGGCGGGATCGATGCACGAAGGGTGCTTTAAGCTGCCATCAGGATTTCTCGCATACCATTCCGGATGTTCTTCCACCAAGAGGGCATCGCTGGCTGTATGATTCAACACCAGATCCAGCATGACCGCCAAACCCCGGTCCCGGGCTTGCTGGCAAAAGGCAGTCAGCGCGCCGAACGGGTCATCTTCCACGCCTTGAATCAGGAGGGGGTGCAACCTGTAGTAATCTTTGACGGCATAAAGACTGCCGGAAAAACCGGGATAGTGAATGGGGTTGAGATAAATCCAATCAAAATGCATCCCGGCGATGTGCGGCAGATATTTGGGCCACTCCGGCAAAGGGCCGGCCAACAATGGGAAAAGATTATAGATAATGGGACTGGGACAAGACATAACCCTCCTTTATCTGAGTGCGGCAGAAATTTTTAAAGATTGCCACGCCGGGCCTGCCGCATAAGAGTAGCGGCCTGCTGGAGTTCGGGAGCCTGCAGGATATCCTCCAGGAACACCGGCAATTTCAGGCGCCAATTCGGATACTCATTTTTCGTGCCGGGCAGGTTCTGTTGCTCCAGCCAGCCGAAGATATCCTCTAGATTTAGTAAAACAAAACGGCAGGGGGTGGCGGCCAGATGAGCGATAACCCCCCATTTGACTTCAGGGGGCAGGTGCTCTGCTGCCGCCAGGGCGGCCGCAGTTTCGGCGGACAGCCAACCATGTTCACATAACAGAGCGAGGATCGCCTGCCGGCTTGCCAGACGTTCCGCCCAGGCCTGGTCCACCGAAGCTGTATCCGGAAAGAGGCGTAAATCTTGCCGGAGCTGAATGTCCCGCCCTTGCCAGAATCCGGCCAGGGTGGGAAGATCATGGGTGGTGATGGCCGCTAGGGCTCTGTCGGGATAGGCCGCGGCTGGCCGGCAGGAGCCGTCCTCCTGACGTTCAAAATAAAATAACCGCGTAGAAAAAACCCCTAACGTTGCCAAGGTCTCCCTAACGGAAGGTTCCACGGTGCCCAAGTCTTCGCCGATAATGGTCGTTTGCTGACGGACGCTTTCCACGGCCAGGATCTTGAGGAGTTCGGAGGCTGGATAGCGCACATAGGCGCCCTGAGCGGCCGTGGAACCCTGGGGGATCCAATAGAGCCGAAAGAGCCCCATGACATGGTCAAGGCGCAAGGCACCACCCCGCACACAATTATGGCGCAGGACCTCACGGAAATAACGATATCCCTGGCCGCGTAACGCCAGTGGGGCCAAGGGAACCAGATGCCAGTTCTGCCCCAGGGGGCTAAAGTCATCCGGGGGCGCGCCGATGGTGGCGCCTGTGGCAAAGATCTCTTGCTGCCGCCAGGTGTCAAAACCACCGGGATTAACCCCCACGGCCAGATCAAAGTAGAGGCCAATGGCTAAACCCTGCTGCTGCGCCAGTTGCTGGGTGAGGGCCAACTGGCCGGCCAGGAGCCATTGGGCATAGGCATGTTTCAGGATATCCCGCTGATGTTCTTGCTGCCACGCCAGGATCGCAGGACCCTCGGGATTATGATAGGCCACGGGCCAATCCTGCCAATTGACGTATCTTAGCCCTTGTTGCTGCCAATGTTCGGCCAATGCCAAAAAGGTGGCGAAACTCAGCAAATTCTCGCCCTGTTGGGAGACAAAGTGGGCAAATTCTTGGCCCCGGGCCGTCTGGGGAGCCCCGGGCTCACCATGCTTGGCAAGAAAGGTGTTCCAGCAAGCCCCCAGAATGGCCTGCTTAACTTGCGCCACGGCCGGATAGTTCACCTGCGGGCTGTGACGCCAGGCAGCCAGCTGGGCCTGGACGGTGGCATTTCCCAGATAAGCTTGGGCTTCAGGGCTATCCGCCAATTCCGGAACCTGCTCCATGGCCAGATAAAGAGGTTCGGGGAAACGGCGGCTGGTGGGATAATAAGGGCTGATGCTGTCTTCTAAGGAGGGGCCCAGATGGTGCAAGGGGTTGAGGCCGATAATATCAAGCTGGAGCTCCCCGCCCCGTTTAATGAGCTGCTGTAGGTCGGCACAATCTCCGATACCCCAATTGCGTTGACTGGCCAAGGCGTAGAGTTGGAGCTGCAACCCCCAGAGCCGTTGTCGGGCCAAGAACTCAGAGTTATACACCTGTGTAGGGGCAATAATGATCAACATCTGGCCTTGCCGGTCTAAGCCTTTGGCTTGGACCACCGCTTTGAGGTGATAATAGCCGATTTCCAGAGCCGCTGGCAGAGGGACATCAAGGCGGCCATAGGTTATGTCGCCACAGGGCTGGATTGCTGCCAAGACAAGGCCCCCCCCCATCTTGCCCTCATCTCGGCAAGTCCCCTGTTCATCCCAGAGTTGCCAACAAATTGTCAGATCAGGGGGGAGGGAGCCATTGGTCAGCGGCACGTAACAGCTCCAAGTGGCCGGGATGTGGCTCTGGGTCAAGGCCAGGACCGGCTCCACCAGCCTCGACCAGGGCCATTGGCGCCTTTGTCTCAGCTCCTCTTGGAGGTCCTCCAGAGATTGACAGTGACACCCCATGGCCGTGAGCAGTCTTTCCTGCGTAAGGGGACTCGTTGTGTGTAACCGACCACTGACGTCATAATAATGGGGCTCAATGCCGTATAACTCGGCCAAGCTGGCCAGCAATGCCTCTTTAGTCACCATGATTAAAGATCATCTTGGCAAAAACTCGTTTGCGGCGCGCCGCCCCGGCCGGACTGGCCCAGGGATACCGGCTGCCATCCTGTTAATACCGTCATTCTTATTCTATCAGGATATCAAGCAAGATAGATTATCCCAATATATCAAAAAAAGGGAGCGTCGGATACTTTTCTCACGGAATAACAGCAAAAGGACCATGCGTCTCTGGGGGGCTCAGGGGGGGAAGGGGGCAAGAACAATTCCGCGGCACCGCGGTGATTAGGGGCTAGGGTGATTGGCAAGGCAAGGTGATTGGTCGCGGCAAAAGGTTCCCTAATGACCATGGCCGGATCGGAGATCCGGCCATGGTAAATTTTAGCAGCCGCAACCGCCAGAGCCGCAGTCGGAGGGGTCGGAGCCACACCCGCAACCACAGGCAAGCTGGGTGGGTTGGTCAGTAATGCCTACCAAGGTTACTTGGAAATTGAGATTCTGGCCAGCTAAAGGATGGTTAAAATCGACGGTGAAGGTCTCCGGGTTCATGGCCACTACCTTGCCGGGAACCGGCCCCTGAGGGCTGTCAAACCACACATTCTGCCCGACCTCTACCCGGTCCTGGCCCAACATGGTGGTGGGAAAATCCCGGATTAGGCTCTCCTGCCGGTGGCCGTAGGCAGCCTCGGGGGTGAGTTTTACCGTTTTTTCCTCATTCACGGCCATGGATTTCACGGCCTCTTCAAAACCTGGAATGACACTCTGGTTGCCGATCTGAAATTCCAAGGGTTGCCGGCCCCGGCTATCATCAAACACTGTCCCATCATCAAGGGAGCCGACATAATGCACCTGCACAAATTTGCCATCTTGAATCACTGACATTCTATTCTCCTAGAGTCTGAGTACCTCTCTTTTCCGAAAAAAAGAGGGGCAGCCAGCAGACTGTCCCTCTTGGAAAAGTTTACGGGCTCTTATTACCAGGTATTATAAACATCTCCTGAAAGATTGTCAAATGGCCGTTGCCTCTGACCCTGAATTTTTTGTTTTTTTCCTATTACACTTCGGCTCCATTTTAGGATATAGTTGTTAGTGGTCCTCCAAAATTTTTCTCAAAAGAGACGATCCATGAAAAAAATCGAAGCCATTATCCAGCCCTTTAAATTGACTGCAGTCAAAGAAGCCCTCCAGCAATTGGATGTCCGAGGTATGACCATCACCGAAGTCAAGGGTTTTGGCCGCCAAAAAGGTATTCGGGAAATTTATCGGGGCATGGAATATCAAGTTGATTTTATCCCCAAAACCAAGATTGAGATCGTGGTCCCCGATGATCAAGTGGACAAAATCGTGGCCATGATCCAGACCCAGGCGCGCACCGGCCGCATCGGTGATGGCAAGATCTTTGTGCTGCCCGTTGAGGGTGCGATCCGCATCCGCACCGGCGAGACCGGCGATGCCGCCCTGTGAGGCCCCTCCTCCCACCGTTCCACGGTTTATGGTTTCTTCCCTCAGCAATGTGGGGATCGTTTAGAAATTTCCGTTATTGCGCCACGCCGCATGAATTGGTATCCGATTTTCTTAAGAGAAATCCTGATCTTTAAACGGCGCCTGCTGCGCCTCGGGTTTGTTTTGTCCACCATGCTGACGCCGTTGCTGTACCTGTTGGTCTTCGGCCTCGGTCTGGGTAAACGGGTCAGTCTGACCAGCGGCAATTATTTAGACTTTCTTATGCCCGGCCTCATTGCGGTAACCTCCATGATCAATTCCTATACCTGGATTGCCAACGGTATTACCGTGTCCCGGCTCTTTTTCCGCAATTTTCAGGTTTATCTGCAGGCTCCCGTGAGCCCGGCAGCCATCATGTGGGGGCAGGTTTTGGCAGGCATGGCCCGGGGCCTTTTTGCCTCGGCCATTCTCATCCTTTGCGGCTTCTTGGTGGGCAGTCACCTTCCTCTGACGTCATTATTCATCCTCACTATTTTCCTCAACTGCTTTGTGGCCGCCTCCTTCGGGGTCATCGTTGGCCTCCTCTCCCGCTCGCACGATGACGCGGCCACGGTGACCAATTTCTTCATCATGCCCATGGCCTTTTTCGGCGGCACCTTCTTTCCTTTGGAGGAGATGCCCTATCTCCTGCAGAAAATGATCCTGATCCTGCCCCTGACCCATGTTAACCAATTGTTGCGGCAACCTGATTGGTCCATGGCCGCCCTCCCCTCCCTCGGTATTATCCTGGTCTATGGCTGGAGCTGTTTCGGACTCGGCCTGTTCTGCTTAGGCCATTATGATGAATAGCTGCTTTTGACAGGGGAAGTCAATGCTTCCAGTTGCTGGATAAATTGTGCCAATTGCCCGGCCAGGGCATCGGCTGAGTGAGGTCCCACAAAGCCGGCATGGTTGATGTCATTGCGTGGTTGGGTGAGATTACGGAAGAGTTTGGCAAGCTCAGCATGTTCTTGGAAATAAGTTAGATACTGCTGGACGATCTCCCGCTGGTTGGCGGCGGGGGGACGCCAATCCTCAGGCGGAATGTTGCCACAGAAAATATGCGCCGCCTGGCTGGCCAGATCTCGCTGTGTTTTGCTCGTAGGATCAAACCCTCCTTGGGTGACGAACAGGGTTATCAAGAATTCCTGTAAAATAGTCAACCCCTGTTGAATAAGGTTATGTTCTAAACACCAGCGGGCCGCTTGCAGGCCATCCTTGACAACTTCACCGGAAAAACCCTGCATTTTCTTATGGAGCTGGTAGAGGAGCGGTTTAAGAGGCGGCAGGAGGTCTGGATAAGCCGTAACATTCAGGGCCTGCTGCAACGCCACCGCATTTTGGCTGATCTCCTGGCCCCGGCAGGTACCCACGTTTTTGGTGAAATTCTCCAACAACCCGGCTAAACGGCGGATGGCCTGGGCCTCCTGATCCTGGCCTTTGGTCTCCTTGAGGATCGGCCGCACCTGGGTTTGGGCCAGCTCACAGACCCGGCGGGCATCGCCGGTGCTCAGGAAACAGTCAATGGCCATGGTCCAGTCCAGCAAGGCACTGAAGGGCGTCAGATCGAAAATAGGGGCCAGACGCTGCTCCGGGGGCAACTGCCGCACCGCCTGGACCGACCCCAGAACCTCGAAGGCGCCGTAATAAATCCCTTCGATCTTAATGTTTTTTATGACCTGGGCGTATCCCAGGATGACCATGGCCAACAGGGGGATGGACCGAAAGGCGTGAGTGATGTCAAAAATTACCTGGTCCTGGGGTTTTATCTGCTGCAGGACTGTCTGAAAGAACTGCCAGATATCCGCCTCGTTTTTGCCCTCCACAATCATCACCGGCTGAATTGTCGGCGCCAGTTTCATGGCTTGCAGACAACTGCGTAACCCTGGTTTGGGTCTGCCCTGCAGATCCATAAAGTGGCCATCTTCCCAGTTATGGCGGGCGGCATCGGTCGTCAGGAAAAAGACCAAGCGGTCCTCTTTGCTCCAGCCAGCACAGCACAGACCGATAATAGCCTCCTGGACAAAGCGGACCAACGGACTTTTCTGCCCATGCAGCACATAATGACACTCCACATAATCATTGGTGCCCAGAAACGACAAATAGACCCTGGCCATGATTCAGACTCCATACCTCCGCAACATCTGATGTTGAAAATGATGCACCAGTTTCACCGTGCCATCGGGCAGGTGCTCCTCTACGGCCTGGCGCCGGGTGGTAGCATACAACGGGATGAGCCCCTGCTCCAGAGCAAAATTTACCATAAGATAGGTGGCCCCGAAATCCCCTTGAATGAGGACATAATCACCGGGCCTCCTCACCCGGGCCAGCCATTGGCGCAGCGGCTCAAGGTACGGCATGAGCTCCGGCAGATCAGGAGGGATCTGACTCCAGAGGCCCTGAAGCTCTGGGGGGAGCGAAATAAGTTCCTCAACTCCCAATTGGGCCCGCGCCGCCCGCTCCTGCTCAGGAGTAATGGTGTGATTAAAAATAAGAAAGAGGGTTGGGGGCATGGCTTTATTTATAGCTCAGAGGGCAAGATTAGGCAAAACTCTTGACAACAGGTCCAAAGCGCTCTGCCCAGGGTCACCTACTCCGGAAAAGATCACTTAGGAAACAACACCTTCTATCTTAATAATTTTCCAAGCATTCCCCAACGGCTCCACCGTCACCGAGGCCTGTAGGCCCTTCTTTTTTAATCTGGCTTGGTGCTCTGGCGGTACGAGCTCCATGCCTTTGCAGACGGCCTTTTTATTCCCGGATCCAGCCGCCGTCAGTTCCTGCTTGCCAGGATTCCAGGTCAGGAAGGCCTTCTCCCAAACCTCTTGGGCTGGCGGAGGCGGCGCTGGGGATTTTGGGGTGGTGGCAGGGGGCGCCGCGGTTGCTTGCTCCTGCCCCTTGGCCCGAGCCTTTGGTATGGCAGGTTTGGCGGCTTGCCAAGCCGCTTCCCGCTCCTCACAGTCGCTTTGCAGTGCCTCAGTCATAGGGCGCAAGACCGCCCATCCGAAGGGACGGGGTGGCTCGGACCATCTCTCCGGTGCCAGGGCTGCCAGCCAGAGGGTGGTGGCATGATCTTTGGTTTCTGTTTGACCGCCAGCGGTCTTTATTTTTATGCGCCGGTAGCCTGGCAACGTCAGGCACTCGGCCCCGGAGTGGCGGCCCAGACGAAGGGGCAGGTTGCCGTTTTGCCAGGTTAGCGTTACTTTGGACAGACCCAGGGCAAAGAGTTCTTCATCCTCCCGGGACTTTTCTTGCTGATAGAAATCTCTGAGGCTCTGCCACAAGTGTTGAGGTTGTATTGGGTTAATAATATCAGGACTACCTTGCAGCCCTCGCGCTGCCCGCCTGATCTCCGCCGGCCACGCTTCCACCTGGATGGTCCCCCGAAACCAGGCCCCCGGCTCCACTACTTCCAGGATCTGGTCGGGACCATGTCCCGCTCCCCCTTCTTTTTTCAGATTCACGGCATACAGGATGCGGGTCTTGACTTCTCCCACTGGCTGGAAATCCGAAACCTTCACCAGTCGGAAAGGATCGGTCTGGAAACTGCCCTGAAGCAACTGTTGTTCTAATCTCCTGTATTCCCTGCTCGGTATTCTCAGGGTTTTCTGTTGAGCGGCCAGCCGACTCAGGTATGCGGTGCGTAGAGCCCCCTTAATGGCGGAACCTGGGATGTAGGGACGTTGGTCCGCGGGCAGAAAAGCAGTCCGGTGGATGGTAAATTTATTCAATTGTCGGGAGAAATCCCGCTCGGTCAATTCCAAGACCCTTTTGTAATGGGATAAAAGGGAACTGGTTACCGGCACTGCCCGGCCCTGTGCCAGAGCAGCATGGCGGGCCATGAATTTATAGATCTCCAAGATTGAACCCACCGTGCCTTTTTTACAGATGGCGAGAAATTTTTCCCGTTCCTGGATCGGCAAACGATGCAGGAAATCGTAGGCCTCAAAGGCGATCAGGCAGTTCTTGTTTGTATCAAAAACCGCATTCAAGGGCTCGTAGACCTCATCACAGCCCAAGTGCAGGGGGGTTACGGTCTCGATGAGAAAGGTATAGGCATCACCCATGGATACCCTCCAAGTGTATGGGCAGGTAAGGAGCATATCCCTGCCCCACCGTTTTTGGTTCGGTTTTTGACAGCCCCGTTAGCCCCCGCCCCCACCAAGGCTGGGCACCGGCCGCTGCCTCGGGCACAAACACCGCTCCGGCGGCGGCCATCACTACCGGAGTTTTAAAGGGGTTGCGGGAGGTGGCCAACCGGTCCCCATGCCGACCGAAGCGGACTACGGGCTGGTAATAGGCCCGACGATATGAACCCGCTGCTGGCACGACAGGTCCCAAAGTGAACAAAGCCTGCCCGGGAACTAGCTGCGTCTTGGGGATTTCCCGTCCCTCCAAAACCGCAAAGCGGCCTAGGCCGGTGGAGGCATCCCGGCCAAAGCCAGTCTGGCCCATCTGTCGCAAACCCTGAACGACCTGTTCGAGGCTCATTACTTGTTCATCCACCAGCACAAAGAGGGCCAGGGTCAGACCAGGGCAGTAAAAGAGCACGTCCAATGTGTAGGGCCGAAAGGGGTCTGAGCCGGTACGGTTATGCCAGCGGCTGATGGTATTGTGAGGCTGGCCCTGCATCACCATGAGACGCTGGTTCTCACTGCGATACAACTGCCGGTACAACGGTGAGGTGGGCGCTAGACTGCTGAGCACCTTATGCCACAGTTCCCGGTCATCCAGAAGCCGGCCAGGGTCAATTTGCAAATCCTCGGCCACCGCCAGCCAGCGCTTTTTCTTCAGTGCTTTGTCTGGGCGGTGCAGCAATTTTTCCCGGCAGCCCAAGGGGGGGGACGCCTCGGCAGGCTCCTGCCAGAAGGAACGGGGCAAGGCGGGGCGGGGAAAGGCATACCAGACCTGCCCCTTTTCTAGCCAGCGGGGCCAGGCCGAGGAGAATACCACAAAAGGTTTCTCCAGATACGAGGCGATGATTTGCTCAAAGGGCCGGTTCACCAGCTGCGGCTGATAAGCCACCTGCCAACAGAAGTGGCCAAACAGCGTATCCCCCACCAAGGGCGTGCCAAAGGCCGTTAGGGGGCGGAGAACAATCTCATAGAGGCGCATCCCTCACCTCCTGTTAGGCGAAGGCCGTGAGCTTCTGAAATTGCGCCTGTAGCTCAGCATCGTCAAAGGCAAATTCTATGCGGCCATAGCCCCGGCTGCCGCAGCCCCCCAGAGCATCCAGGGTTAGGAGCTTCAGTCCAGCCAGAAGCAACCTGTCCAGGTTATCCTGCTCGTCTTGGTCAAATTTCTTTAAGGTCACCCGGAAATCAAATTCGGCGCCCGAGGGCACCCGTTCCATCTGGCGAGGATGCTGCGCCACACTGGTAATGCGGTTGATAGTATTCTCGCTTTTGACCTCGGTAAAGGCCAAACCCTCATCCAGAGCCTTTTGCTTCCAAGTTTGATTCAAAGCACAATCGGCAAAGGCCACCCGGGTAGGGCCGATCTCCTGTTCCAGCAGCTCCTCTTCCTCAGCACCGCCCGTGCCGAAGAGTTTGATGATCTTCAGGCCATGGGCTCTTTGGTCAGCGCTGATGGCGCTATTTTTCAAGTGTTTGAGGGCCAGAGGGGTCCCTTTGGTATAAGGCACCAAGCCGCTCTGCAATTCCAGGAGGCTGCGGACCTTGCCTTTCAGGGACGAACCGGGGATATAAGGCTCCAGGGTGTGGGGATGCTTGATGATGGGGTTGTCCAAGCCGCCGATGCGCATTTCGCTGTCACCGGCCCCGATGCGCAGGCCGGTCTTGACGATGATCCTGCCGGTAATATTGAGAATATCAAGGAGCTGCATAATATTCCTCCTGTGGTGATTAATCCCTGGGGCGATCCGACCGGTAAAACCCCATGAAGGCCTCAAAAAGGTTGGCAAAGACCGCCAGATCTTCTTTGGTCTTTACCTGCGCCACCGAGCCTTTAATGAAATCCACGAATTCTTGGGAAACCAACTCCCGGCCCAAAGCATAGGCGGCTTTGGGGATGAGGAGATGCAGGCGGGCCAGGATGTCCGGCCATTTCTCCGGCCCCAAGATTTTGGCATCCTGATCAAAGCGGAGGACCTCGTCATAAAACCGGCGGATCTGGGTCCGCTTGTTGCGGTTCCTCACACCTGCCAAGGTCGTGGAGAGTTTGGCCGCCTCAACCGAAAAAATTTCCGGGTTCACGGTCTTCTTGGCCGGGTCCTGATAGAATTGAATGGCCATATCTTACCTCCTGAGACGTTTCGCATAGAGCAGTTCCCACAAAGGCAGCTTAAGGGCGCTGCCATAGGTTTCCAGCCAAGTGGCTAAACTAACATGGACTTCCTGTACCGCCCGCTGGCGGGCGTCTCCTTGTAACGCAGCGGCCACGTTGCGGCCTACGGTATAGGCTAAATAACTCCGCCATTTGCAGCAGGCCAGGTCGGCCAAGTGGATGCCGCTGCCCATCTTGAGCAGGCGCCGTTCTACCCCCGCCAGAGCGATAAGGTCGTTGAGGCGGTAGAGTAGGCCCGAAGTCAGCCAGCCCGCCTGCCACCA
>CAZARS010000065.1:14311-16125 GCA_964487625.1 uncultured Desulfobacca sp. | reverse complement strand
GCAGGAGTCCATGGGCGCCGGAAAACTCCAAGAGCGTTGATTTTTCCGGGATGGATTTGATATCCACCTGGTTGCTGGCCAAGGCATTGAGATAATCCAGCAACTGGTTGCCGTCCTGTTGCACCGGCCCGAAACAGCCCTGGCAGGGGACCCGGGCCAGGATACAGCGGGGCGCCTCGCCGTTCTTGCCGGCGCAGCCGCCCCGGGTGACCGGCCCCATACAGGGCAGACCCTGCTCCAGCAGACAGTGCATCTCGCTCACCGGTTTGCTGGGATCATAGTGGGCGTTGCGCAGGAAGCGGTTCAGGTGCCGCAGGTTGCCTTTGCCGGTCTTGATGGTGGGGCAGGTATCGCAGACGCTCTTCATAGGTAGCTGCGGCGCCCGGCCTTCCAGGAGGGCCAAGATGGCCTCGCCGATCCAATCGGGGTGGGGGGGACAGCCGGGGAGATAGATGTCCACTTTAATCTTTTCATCCAAGGCATAGGAGCGATCCAGACAGGCCGGCAGCACCGGATCGTCGGGCGTGGCCTGGGCGTCGGTGGTCTCAGAACCCCGATAGTAACGGTCAAAGAGCTCCTCATTGCGCCACTGGTTGATGAGAGCCGGAATCCCGCCATGGGTGGCACAAGTGCCCAGGGCGATGATGACATCGCAGGCCTGCCGCATGGCTTCGGCAATCTCCAGGTGTTCCTGGTTGCGGATGCCGCCGGTGATAATGCCCACCGTGGCTTTGGGGATATCAATATGGTGGGTATCACCTTCGCCGGTCTGGCCGAAGTATTTATGGTCCATGAGGACCGGGATATGGACAAATTCCAGGTGGGGCAGGACATCCAGGAGAGTCTCGCCCAGATTGAGGATGGCGATCTCACACCCGGAACAGGAATTGAGCCATTCTTCTGCTACTTTGACTGGCATGAAAACTTCCTCCTAACCCAACACCCGGAGGGATTTTTTCTCCAGCTCGGCATGCTTGGTCTCGGCGTGGCGTTTCTTTTTCTCGGACCACTCAATGACCTTGGCCAAGGCGTCGCCGGCGAAGTTGGGATTTAGCTTGTAATCAAAGATTTCAATATCCGTGCCTTTGGAGTCGGCCAACACCGCCCGCCCCAAGGGCGTCCGAGTGATGACCGTAGTCCAGCCTTCGGGCGAGCCGATACCACCGAAGGAGATGTCGGCATATTCCGCCGCATAATCATCGCAATAGTGGCAGGCGTAGCGCTTAATGAAGTCCAGTTTGTCCAGGGAAAGGTGGATGACTTCTTTATTTTTCAGGTGAATCATCAGGTTTTCCTTGACGTTCACCTTGGCCACGTCAGCCCATTGAAAACCGCCGAGCTGTTCCAGCTTCTGCCGCTGTTCCGGGCCGAAATGGAAGTTACCGGTGCAGAACAGGCCGAAATGGTATTTAATGGTGCCCGAAGGCACGATGCCCATAACCTCCATACGCCGCAACGTATTGATCTGACACGGCGTGCCCACAAAGGCCACCCGGTTCAGCCGCTTCTTGGCCACTTCCCCCAATTCGATGATGGACGGTGAGAAGGTCTCGTAAAGACTGGAGTAAACCTTAGAGAAGTGGGTCATGCCGTGCATGGCGTCAAAATGGAACCCGGCCGCTTCAATGATTTCGTCCCGCGTCAAAGCCAGCCAGGGCAGCCGCCGGAAGGGGCCCACCCGCCGGCTGACGATGGCCCCGTCAATGCGGCCCATATCCAGGAGATGGAGCAGGAGAGCGGTGACTACCCCGCCGTCGGTGGCATGGGCCAGCACGTCCTGATCCTTGGCCCGGGCCACCGTGGTTTCGATGACC
>CAZARS010000065.1:8911-14289 GCA_964487625.1 uncultured Desulfobacca sp. | reverse complement strand
CTGCCTTTTCAGCTCTTCGTCCAGCTCGTTAACTTCCGGGCAGATGGAGTGGCAGATGCCGCATTCAATACATTTTTCGATGTCCTTGTAGCGGGGCCGACCGTTTTCGTCCAATTCCAGAGCGCCGTAATTGATGGCCGTGCAGAAGGTTACACAGCCGCCGCAATGGTGGCAGAGGCCAGGCTTTTGGACCTCTTGAATGAGATTAAAAAAGGTCTTCATACTGTCCTCCTGCCTCAGGCGGCCTGGGCCTGGGGCAACCGCACTGGATTGGGCCCCAACTGCCGGATTTTTTCGGTAAATTCAGTAACTAACTGGGCAAACCGGGGTGCCTCCGCTGAGGACACCCACTCAATGGCGAACCTCTCCGGCTCGATGCCCAGATCTTCCAAGACCAGTTTTATGGCTTCGCTGCGGGCCAGGGCTTTGTGATTACCATCCAGGTAATGACAGTCGCCCAGGTGTCACCCCATGACGATGACGCCGTCCAGACCCCGTTCCAGGGCATCCACCACCAGGCGGGGGTGCACCATGCCGGAACACATGGTGCGGATAACCCGCATGTTGGGAGGATATTGGAGACGGGAGACCCCGGCCAGATCACCACCGGCATAGGCGCACCAATTGCACAGGAAACCGAGGATCACCGGTTCAAATTGTGCTGACATGACAAGCCTCCTTGAAAATCTTTATCTATATGAGCGGGGGGCCTTGACCACTTACCCCCCGAGGCCTTGGCCCCCGCTCCCCGCTGATGATTCCCGCTGTTGTAGGGGCGGTTCGCGAACCGCCCCTACAAAGTTCATGCCGATTATGCCAGGGCCTCTACCACGGCATCCACCTGGGCCTGCAGCTGCTCCATGGTGAAGCCATGAACTTCCACCCCATCTTTGGGACAGGTGGCGGCGCAGAGGCCACAGCCTTTACACAGAGCTTTGTCGGTGGTAATGCGGCGGTGCACCTGGCCATTATCCCGATACTCCTCGATTTTGATGGCCATATAAGGACAGACATCCACACACAAAGCGCAGCCATCGCATTTTTCCGTGGGGTAGGACTTGATGGCATCCAGGGACATGCGTTCCTTGGCCAAGATGACGCTGGCCCGGGAGACTGCCGCCATGGCCTGGGAGACCGATTCATTGATGGGCTTGGGATGGTGGCAGAGTCCGGCGATAAAGAGGCCATCCACCAACGAATCTACCGGCCGCAGCTTGGGATGGGCTTCGTTGATGAAGCCGTCGGCGTTGACACTGTATTTATAGAGCTCCATGAGGTGATCATGGCGGCGGGGCACAATGGCCGAGGCCAATACCAGGTAATCCGTGGGGATGGTCACCGGCAACTGCACGATGGGATCGAACACCTCCACCAGGAGCTGCTCCCCCTCCTGCCTGACCTGGGGTTTGTTCTCCAGATCGAAGCGGATGAACAGGACGCCTAATTCCCGAGCCTTGGTGTAGAGATCCTCCCGTTTGCCATAGGTCCGGATATCCCGATACAGGACATATACCTGCATGTCGGGGTTGAGCTCCTTGAGCTTGATGGCGCTGTGCACCGAATGGGTGCAGCAGACCCGGCTGCAATACAGACGTTCTGGCTCCCGGGAGCCCACGCATTGGATAAAGACCGCCGTGTTAGCCTTGGCCACCTTGTCGGACCGCTCCCGCAGCTCTGCGTCGAACTCCAAGTGGGTCTTGATCCGCTCGTCCTGCCCATAGAGGTATTCGCTGGGTTTGTACTCCTCGGCGCCGATGGCCAAGACGGCGACGCCATAGGAGACGGTCTCGGTGCGGCCGGCTACCTCGATGTCGCTCTGGAAATTGCCCACCGAACCGGAGACCGACTTGACCTCGGCCTGCTTCAGGACCTTAATTTTGGGGTGATTTTCCACCTTGGCGATGAGGACCTGCAGATTGGTGCGGATGTCTTCACCTTTCCAGGTCTTGTTCAGGAACCAAGCATTGCCCCCCAGCTTATCGCTCTTCTCCACCAGGACCGTCTCATAGTGACGATCGGCCAGGTCCAGGGCTGCGGTCATTCCGGCAAGGCCGCCGCCAATGACCAGAGCCCGCTGGGACACCGGCACCGACAGGCGCTGCAAGGGGAAATCCCGCAGGGCCTTGGCCACCGCCATGCGCACCTGATCCTTGGCCTTGGCCGTGGCGGCTTCCGGACTTTGCTGATGCACCCAGGAGTTCTGATTGCGGATGTTGGCCATCTCCAGGAGATAGCCATTGAGACCGGCTTCCCGCAGGGTATCCTGGAATAGGGCTTCATGGGTCCGGGGGGTGCAGGCCGCCACCACGATGCGGTTCAGGTTATGCTCCTTAATCTTCTCGGCCATCAAGACCTGAGTATCGGTGGAGCAGGAGAAAAGGTTATTTTCCACGAACTGGACGTATGGCAGGGTTTTGGCATACTCCACCACCTCAGGGACATTCACCGTGTTGGCAATGTTAATGCCGCAGGAGCAGACAAAGACGCCTACCCGGGGTTCTTCGCCGGAGACATCCCGTTCCGGTGGATAGGTCTTTTCTTTGGTGAGGGTACCCCGGGCCGTCACCAGGTTTTTGGCCGCAGCGGTGGCCGCCGCAGAGGCATCGGTGACCGAACGGGGGATGGATTTGGGGCCGGAGAAAGCGCCGCAGACATAGACCCCATCCCGCTGAGTCAGGACCGGCGCAAAGCTGGAGGTGTCCGCGAAGCGGTACTGGTCTAACTTCAGGCCGAATTTGGCGGCCAACTCCAGGGCATCGGCTGGGGCCTCCAAGCCCACGGAGAGGACCACCAGGTCAAAGTCCTCCCGGACCTGTCGGCCATCTTCCGTCACATAGTAAATCCGAGCCCCGATGTTTTTATCGCCGGGATCCACGCTGTGAGGCCGGCTGCGGATAAAACGGACACCTTTGGCGATGGCATCGTTATAGTAGCGCTCAAATTCTTTGTTATGGGCCCGCAGGTCCATGAAGAAGATGGTCTGTTGGATGTCGTCGCCATGCAAATGTTCGGCAGTGACCAAAGACTGCTTCACCGCATACATGCAGCAGACGGTGGAGCAATAACCGTTGCCGCAGGCCTTGTTGCGGGAGCCGACGCACTGAATCCAGGCGATCTTCTTGGGCTCCCGCCCGGTGGAGGGCTGCACCAGATGGCCCTGATAGGGCCCGCTGGCCGACAGGAGGCGCTCATACTCCAGGCCAGTGACCACATCGGGCAACTGCTCATAGTTATAAATATCAAAACCGGTGGGATCGAAGGGCTTATAACCCGGCGCCAGGATGACCGAGCCCACATTGAGGGTCCGCACCTGTTCCGTTTCCTCGAAGTTGATGGCGCCAGTGGGGCAGAATTTTTCACAGGCCTTGCATTTGCCTTTCTGGAAGTAAATGCAATGGTCCTTGTCAATGACGTATTTCAGGGGGACGGTCTGACTGTAGGCGATGTAGATGGCTTTGCGGGTGCCCACGCCCATCTGATACTCATCCGGCACCTTGCGGGGACATTTCTGGGAACATAGACCACAAGCAATGCACTTGTCCATGTCCACATAGCGGGGGTGTTGGCGGATGGTAACCTGGAAGTTGCCGGGCTGCCCGGTGATGTTGTCGATGTCGCTGAGGGTAAGAAGCTCGATGTTTAAGTGCCGACCGCACTCAACCAACTTGGGCGAGAGAATTCACATGGCACAGTCGTTGGTGGGGTAGGTCTTGTCCAACTGGGCCATCTTGCCGCCGATGCCGGGGCCTTTCTCCACCAAATAGACGTAATAGCCGGAATCGGCCAGGTCCAGGGCCGCCTGAATCCCGGCGATACCGCCGCCGACCACCAGGACGGAGCCGACAACTTTATCTGACATAACTGCCTCCTGAAAAGATAGTGGCAACCTGCTTCGTTCAGGTTGTTCAGTTGCTTGCTGGGATGACGGCACCGCAAGCGTAACGATCTCCCGGGTCTCGGCCACCGCCAGTTCCCTGGGATTGAGACTGCCGGGCTCCAAGGCAAATACCTCACAGAGGCGCCGAAAATCCTCCCGGGCCAGGAGCAACCCTCGCCCCGGCGCCGGCCGGGCCGGTATCTTGCCAGTCTTTACCCAATTCCGGATAGTGTTGCGATGTACTCCCAACCGCTCCGCCAACGTCATCACTTGGATCAGGATCATGCCACCCCTCCGATCTGCTCTAGGACCCAGGCACAGGCCCGGGGAATTGCCGCAGCCACGGCCGGTGATAAGCCAGGCTCAATCATTTCCGGAATCCGCGCCACCTGCACCGTCAGGATGCGCACCTCCACCCCGCCGCCCTCGGTCAATTCCTTAAGGAGGTTCAAAGAAGGAAAATGATGCACGGAAAAGTCGTTGACCTTTTCCAACCCGATCTGGTCCACCGCCAACTCAAAGAGCTCACCGGGCTGCCGACCGGGTTGCTGCGCCGCATCGATAATGAGGATTTTCTCGGGCTTAGAAGGGGAGAGCAGAATATCAAAGAGCAGGTCCCGGATACTGGTGCCCACATCCTCCACCCGCACTGAGCCCGGGAACTGGTGTTGGGCCAGGAGCTGCTCAATTACTGCGGGACCGAAACCGTCATCCCCCATGAGGGTGTTGCCGCAGCCATAAACCAAGATGGTGGGCTGCAATTGAGCCCTGGCGGTTGGTGCGGCTGCCTCTTGCTGATGAATATTGTGCATAGTATGCATAATAAAAATAATATTCAAAATGTGCTTAATGTGCATTATAAGGATGGCAAAAGTTTTGTCAAGAAAAAAATGTTGGCCCCTGGAATAACCCGCCAGGAAGCGTGCTGGCCTCTGGGAACACTCCCACTCAGCAAAGGCTTAGTAAAAAATAACGGCTATTGCCCGATGGACAGGAAAATACCAGCCAGAGACGCAGGTTCAAGGCCTACTCCTCCAGGCCCTCACGGCATCTCCCAGGCTCTCCTCATAAATAAAAAAGGCCGGTCCGAGGCTGGGATCTTGATGATCCCTCGCCTCAGCCGGCTGAGAACCCTGTTGCCGACGGGTATTTATTAATGGACTCTAAATTATAAAATTAACCTTGCTGCCGGCGGCGCCAGGTCCAAAGGCGGAGACCGCTCCAGGCCAACAGCGTCACACTGCCGGGAACGGGTACCGGTGCCAAGGCCTGCCCGCTCCTGAGGGCCTGACGGGCCAGATCCGTGTGATCAGTAAACAGCCCATCAACATTATAGACATAAAGGAAGCGTTCAACTTCCTGCACCATGCTCGTGTCACAGCTCGGCAAGAACATTTCTTCGGCCCGGAAGGTGTAGGGATGGACTAGCAAGCCAAGGCGATGGGCTTCTTGCACGAGAAAATTATCATTAATTACCTTGCCGTTACTAGCCTCGATACGC
>CAZARS010000065.1:8635-8901 GCA_964487625.1 uncultured Desulfobacca sp. | reverse complement strand
TGGTGGGGCCGATGCCATTGGCATAGGTGGCAACCTCTGCCAGGCCAGCGGCGGTCACCATGACATCATATTCCCGGCCGCCGCTCATGAGCTGCACCAAAGGCAGGTCCGTCTTCAGCTCAAACCGCATCTTCTTGAGGTTGTCGGGTTCAAAAGATTGGATAAAGACCTTGGCCTGGGGCCCTCGATAGCCGTATTTGTCCAGCAGAGCCAACAAGGGCTCTTCCATGCTCAGACCCTCCCGCTGGTGGAAGGAGGGAGCCTTG
>CAZARS010000065.1:3641-8625 GCA_964487625.1 uncultured Desulfobacca sp. | reverse complement strand
CGGATAAATCCCCACCTGCCGCCCGGTGAGGCGGTTGAGCTCCTGGACCATCTGGACCATTTCCTCGAAGGTGGGAATTTGAAAACCCTGGCTGTCCGGCCGGAAACGGTAGGTAGTGCGCTCCTGGGCTGCCAGCTGCTTGATTTCCGCTAAGGTAAAGTCGGCAGCATACCACCGGCCATCGGCCCGCTGGCGTCCAGGAAATACCTGCTCCACATTGGTTGTGCCTTCTAAGGTAATATCGTGGAGACAAATCAGGTGCTTGTCCTTGGTCATGACCAAATCCGGCTCAAGATAATCCGCGCCCAGGGCATACGCCATGGCATAGGCCGGCAAGGTATGTTCCGGCAGGTAACCGCTAGCTCCCCGATGGGCAATAATGATTTTCTTGGCCTGGACCGACGTTCCCAGGGACGCCAGCAAGATGCAACTCATGAAGACAAGAAATACTTTTTTGGCGTTCACTATGCCTTCCTCCCACAACAGGAATGTCAAATCAACAAAATCAATCAAGCCACGATAGACTGGTGCCCCGTTGGTCTCCTCAAGAGGGAAAATCATGCCAATGGCCCTCGCCCTATCACCTCCTTCCCGAGTCTTGCCAACGTCGGCATCTTCACCATTACCCGTTAAAAATTGGCAGTAGATAAAACACCCATGAAAATTAAATTAATTAAATGATAAATAAATATAAAAAATCTAATAATAAAATTAATAACAGGTTGCTTTATGCTGAGGCGCGAGGAAAGAAAGGCCGCCTATCTTGGAGTACCGTCCATGTCGCTCTGGGCGTAGAGCAGCGGGGTGGGCTGGTGCTTGGGGAAAACCGGAGAGGGCAAAAAGGGAGTGGCCAGGGAAAATCAAACAGTCTGGAGATTTAAAGGAGTTCCGCCGTGGCCACCATCGTTATGCTCAAGGCCATAACCAACGGCCGCCGCGGGTAGCTTATTGCCGCCGGCGCTGGGCGGCGGCTTGATAGACGTCTTGAATAATCTGGGCGGAAACCGTGGCCATGGCCTGGCTCATGGCCTGGGCTAAGCCGCTGGGGGTTTTCTCCAGCATGAGGGAAGTTTGTCGGTAAGTGCGCTGCAGGATAACACGTTGGGTCACCTCGGCTTCGCTCAGGTCCGACAGGATGATACTGACGGCCAAGATAGCCTGCCAACCGCTGGGATCGTCAACCTCCGCAAACTCCTGCACCGCCCCTTCCAAGCGGAAGCGACCGATACCGGCTTGTTGATAGCCGAAGACGCCGGCAAAGAGCTGGGATTGGCGCAAATCCCGCAGGAGAAAATCAGTGACCAGATGGGCCGGGCTCGCCTGCCAACGGCTATATACGTAGGTGGCAGCCTGGAAAGGCTGCGGGAAATAGATCATATTGGTGCTATTGATGGTTTGGGCCGCAGCAAACAACTCCACCCGGATACTTTCCGGCAGGGGGACTTTTTGCCCGAACGTTGGCGCAGGATATTCCAAGAGAAAATGATGGGTCACCAACGGCGGCTTGCCGCAACCCCCCAACCATCCGAAGCTGCTGGCGAGAAGGATGAGCAACAGCCCCAGGCAGCACTGGGACCATCTTTGGTGGCCTCGGGGCTTACGACTCGATCGGGCCAGGCTCTGAGGTCTTATCATGGTCTCTGGGTTCCTCTGGTCTCATTCCACCGGGGAAGGGGAGGTTTGCCAAACAATAGGTCTGGGGGGCGCTCCGCAATGCGTTGGGTAAATTGTTCCAATGATTCCGTGGCCCGTCGCAGATTGTCGCTGATAACCTGGGCCTCTAAAAGTATCCCCCGGGTCCGGGTCATGGTTTCCGGAAGTTTCAGGGCCTCCAGTTGTTTGGCGAGATTGGTCACAAATTCGTTGGCTTGCTTCACGGTTGCTTTGGTCTCCTGGACTGTGGCCGTGACCTCTTTTATCAGGCCGTCCACCTTCACCTTGTCCAAGGCCCGATCCGCCTTGCCGGTAAGGGATTGGATATTGGTCGAGGCCTGTTCCAACCGGGAGAGGATGTTGTAGACCTTCTGATCTTTGAAGAGACTGCCGATGTCGGCCATGGTGGCCTGAAGTTGGTTGGCGATCCCCTGCACATCAATGGCGTTGAGTTTATTGATCACCTCATTAATGCCCGTCAGGATACGGCTGAATTCCGAGGGTCGGGAAGGGATCACCGGATACTCCGAGGGAAAGGTCAGCTTGGGGGAAAGGTCGGGGGCGTCGGCGTGCCGGTAGTTCAGGTCGATGAACATCAGGCCAGTGATCCCGGCGCTCACCAGTTGGGCTACCGTTGTCTGGGTCAGATCTCCAGGCATATTGATGCGCATGATCACCGCCACAAGGCGGTTGTCCGGGGCAATGCGGATGGCCTCCACCCGGCCCACCTCCACGCCCCGGAAACGCACTGTGGAATCCCGCTGCAGACCCTGGACCGATTCGTCCAGATAGGTGACATACGTCTTCCCGGCCATGAAAAACCCTGTCACCCCGATCCAGACGATGGAACCGGCTAACAAGAGAACGCCGATGATGACAAACAAGCCTACGAGAAAGCTCGAGGTTTTTCTGGCCATACCTGGCTGCCTTCTTTGCCAGGGAAAAAGGAGAAGTAGGCAATGGGAAAAGGTTTTTCTCTTCCCCTCTGGCCTGTTCCCTATTCCCTGCTTCAGACTCCCCGTCCCGAGGCGGCGGGGGCAATCTCTAACTGAAGCTTCTGGGCCAGGCGCAGGTATTCTTCGCCGGCCGGTTTGCGGTTAAAGAAATTGGCCACTTTAGGATCGGTGGCGGTGTCCCGCAGTTCCCGGGGATCGCCCTCGGCGATGATCCCCTTGGTTTCTTTATCCAACATGATGATGCGATCAGCAATAAAGTAAATGGACTGGAGTTCATGGGTGACAATGACCATGGTGGTCCCCAAGGCTGCGTTCAGGCCTTTGATGAGGAGGTCCAACTCCACGGCGGAGATGGGGTCAAGGCCGGCCGAAGGTTCGTCAAAAAAGAGGATGGGGGGGTCCAAGGCCATGGCCCGGGCCAAGCCGGCCCGTTTCTTCATACCGCCAGAGAGCTCCTCCGGCAAGTGATTGTCGTAGCCGCTGAGATTCACCAGGCTGAGTTTCATTTTGACGATCCGGTCGATCTCCTCCTGAGGCAGTCGGGTGTATTGCTGCAGGGGCAAGGCCACGTTTTCAGCCAGGGTCATGGAGCCGAAGAGGGCCCCGGCCTGAAAGAGCATACCGGTGCTCTGGCGCACCTGCTCCATCTGCGCCGGGTCCTGGGCCACAATGTCCACCCCATTCACCAGCACTTTCCCGGCGCTGGGGCGATAGAGGCCGATGAGGTGTTTCAGCAAGGTGGTTTTACCACAACCGCTCCCTCCCAGGATGACAAAAATTTCCCCGCGCCGCACTTGAAAACTTACATCCTGGAAGATGAGGTTGTCCCCGAACTCAGCCCGCAGATGCTCCACGATAATGATTGGTTCAGCCTCCGGCCGCTTCACCCTTTTTTCCCTTCCCTCACCCCTCTTTTTTTTCACCGGGGGATATAGGTCAAGACGATGGCAAAAATGGAGTCCACCACAATGATCATGAAGATAGCCGCCACCACCGCTGAGGTAGTGGCCTGGCCCACGGCCAAGGCGCCGCCCCGCACTTGAAAACCCCGCTGACAGCCGATCGCCGCGATGAGAAAGGCGAAGACCAGGGTTTTAATGAAGCTGGAGACAAAATCAAAGACCGTCAAAATATTTCGGGTTTCCTGGATGTAAGAGTAGACGGTCAGGTCCAACAGCGTCACGCCCACGATGAGGCCGCCGATGATGCCCAAGAGATTAGCATACATGGTCAACAGAGGCACCACGATGAGGGAAGCAAGCACTTTGGGGAGGGTAAGAAAGTGCATGGGATTAAGGCCCATGACCGTCAGGGCATCCACCTCTTCATTGACCTTCATGGTGCCGATTTCTGCAGCAAAGGCGGAGCCGGAGCGCCCGGCCACCAGGATGGCCGTCATGATGGGCCCCAATTCCCGCACCATGGCGATGGCCAAAAGTGAGGCCACGAAGATGTTGGCTCCGAATTGCTGCAGCTGCAGGGATGACATAAAGGCGATAATCAGTCCCAACAGCAGGGCGATGAGGCTGATGATGGGCAAGCCTTCGACCCCTGCTCTTTTCATGTATAGAACTACATCCCGCCACCGCACAATGCTGGGTCGGATACAGAGGGTCAGGAGGTCGATGATGATTTCGCCAAGAAAGATGATGACCTTAGAAGAGTCATGGATAAAATCCAGGAAGCCGTCGCCCACCCGGGAGATGAAATCTTTCTGAGGGCCAGAACCGCGCAGAGGCGGTTGGCTCAAGGCCTTAATATCGATGAGATTGAGCAGACCCTGCAGCTTGGGCGAGACGTTCTCCACGGCACAACTGCCGCCCCGGGTTTTGATGTGCTCGGCAAGCTCCAGTATAGCCAGGGCCCCAGCACTGTCGACATAGTGCAGCTCCTGCAGGTCTAGGGTGGTGTGGCCAGGGAAAGGCTGTTGGGCCAGAACCTGCAATTGGTCCATAATATTTTCCAGCTCCAGCAACACCAAAGAACCGCGGAAGTTCACCCGCCGCCCGCCATCCGGCGTCTGATGGATCTCCAAAGTAATACTGCGGCGGGAGTCGGCATGCCTGGTCATAAGATGAGCTCAATCAAGGGGAGTTAAGATCCAGGGCCAGAAACTCGGCTTCGCTCAGGTGCCATTTCCGTTCTAAATCGGCTGGGGTCATTCCCAGCACCACCACGCCCACAACCCGCCGCCCCTGGACCAGGGGCGCATTGATGAAATACATCTTGGACCGATCCGGCAAGTAAAAAAGGCTCTGAGTGATCCGTTGTTTCTGGATGGTCTCCTGAAACTTTTTATAGGAGGAAAAATTCAGGCCTTTAGTTTTGATCTTGGGAAAGGTAGTCAACAGGACCCCCTCCTGGTCAAAGACGCC
>CAZARS010000065.1:0-3631 GCA_964487625.1 uncultured Desulfobacca sp. | reverse complement strand
TAAGGGCAATCCAGGCAGATGTTTGGGGTGGAGCCGCTCTTGGCAGCCAACATCTTGTCGATGGCGGCGATATCCCGTTGGGCCGTGGACGCAGCTAGGGATAGCTGGAGCTGGCGCAACAAATTTTGAATTTCCTGGCGAAAGGATTCAGCTTCGGGAGAAGGTGGCGGCTTGGGTTGGCAGCCCCCCAAAATTCCTAATGCCACCAACAAAAGGAGGAGGTGGAGCATGAATAGATAGTGATGACGTGCTGGTGGCAGCAACATGCGGTTCCTCTCACGGTAAGCAGGGACGGCCTGCCCTTTTGACTGGATAGCCCTGATGTAGTGCGATCAGGTTGCAAAGTCAGATCAGAACCTTGAGACTAGATTCTGCCCGGCTTAGTACTGGTGCCACAAGCCGGTTACCGCGGCACTGCCGGGGATCAAAGGCACCTTTCAGGGAAAAACCACGAACTGAGATGCGGTAATCCTCTAGCAAACTATACCAGATTTTTTGGTCGCTTCAATCTGTTGGCCGGATGCCGGAGAAGTCGCGCATAGCTCAGCGACAGGAGACATAGCCCCCCGGCACCCCTCGTTTGGACAGGACAATCTGCCAGAGCTGGTTGCGGCGAGCCCGGAAGGCACCAGCACAGGCCAACAGATAATATTTCCACATCCGGTAGAACCGGTCGCCATAGCGGGGCTGCAGGGCCGGCCAGTTGGCCTCAAAATTGGCATACCAGGCCATGAGGGTCTTATAATAGTCATTGCCGAAGTTATGCCAATCTTCCATAACAAAGAGGCGTTCAATGGCTCGGGCGATCTGGGCCGGGGAGGGGAGGGTATAGTTGGGAAAAATATATTTGCCGAACCAGGGGTCGTTGGCCCGTTCGGAAGTGTTGACGCCAATGGTCTGCAACAGGAACAAACCCTCGGGTTTGAGATGCTTGGCAGCCACCTGGAAGTAGGTCCGGTAATTCTTATAACCCACGTGTTCAAACATCCCTAACGAGACGATGTGATCATAGGTGCCGGTAACCTGTCGATAATCTTGAAAGATAATCTCCACCGGGAGGCCCGCACAGAGTTTTTGCCCCAACTCCACCTGTTCTTTCGAGACCGTGATGCCCACCACCTTGACCTGATACTTCTCCGCCGCAAACTTGGCGAAGCTGCCCCACCCGCAGCCGATGTCCAAGACGACCTGCCCGGGCTGTAGGTTCAACTTCCGACAGACCAGATCGAGTTTGGCTTCCTGGGCTTCGTCCAGATTGCGGGCATGGGGCCAGTAGGCGCAGGTATAAGTAAGGCGTCGGTCCAACATGGCCTCGAAGAGGTCATTGCCCAGATCATAGTGATGTTCTCCCACCTGAGCAGCCCGACTGGGCTTCTGCCAATTGCAGACGATCTGGCCCAGTTGCCAGAGTTTGGTTTTCCAATTGCCGGTGACCTGCTCGTAGATGTCCGCAGCCAGCAGGCGGGTGAAAAATTCTTCCAGAGCGGGGGCATCCCACCAGCCGTCCATATAGGCTTCCCCTAAACCCAGGGAGCCCTCCTGCAAAGCCCGGCAATAGAGGCGATCATCAAAAACTTGGATATCCCAGGGACGGGAACCATTGATCTCAATGTCGGCTTGGCGCAGCAATTCCTGGGCTAATTCCTTGGCGGATTTCACGTGATATCCCTCCCCGAAGCTCGTGCCGCAGGTATTGGGCTGAAGCAAATAAGCGAGAAAAACTTAGAGGATCACCGGTAACCCCTTGCTGTGGAGGTATTCTTTGACCTGCCGGATACTCAAAAGGCGGAAGTGAAAGACGGAAGCGGCCAAGAGGATCTGGGCGCCGCCGTGTACTACTCCCTCATAGAAATGCTCAAGGGTCCCGGCCCCGCCAGAGGCAATCACTGGTATGGAGACGGCGTCGGCTATGGCCTTGGTAAAAGGCAGGTCGTACCCGGCTTTAGTGCCATCGCCATCCATGCTGGTGGGAAGCAGGGTGCCGGCCCCACGCTCCTGGCATTCCTTGGCCCAGACAACTGCATCCAGGCCCACCGGTTTGGTGCCGCCGGCCACCACCAGCTCAAAGCCGGAGGGCATGGCGGGATTGCGTTTGCCGTCAATGGCTATGGTGATCTTGTCCGAACCATAAGCCTTAGCTGCCTGACTCACCAAATCAGGGTTTTTCACTGCCGCGCTATTCATGGAGACATTCTGAGCCCCAGCCGCCAAGACCAGATCAATATCTTCCAGGGAACCGATGCCGCCGCCCACGGTCAAGGGTATGGTGATGGCGCCAGCCACCTTTTTGACCCACTCTAACCGGGTCTTACGGTTCTCCACGGTCGCGGCGATATCCAGCATGGCCAACTCGTCGGCCCCTTCCTGTTCATAAAACCGGGCGTTTTCCACCGGATCGCCGGCGTCCCGCAGGTTGACGAAATTGACGCCTTTGACGACGCGGCCATCTTTCATATCCAAACATGGCATAATTTTAATGGGTTCCATAGATTTTCTCCTCTCTCCAGCATTATGCGGAAACGACGGGTGAAAGGCAAGCAGGAAATGGCCCGGAGTCAGCGAGCCGCAGGGCAGGAGCCCTTATTGGCCTTCCACTGTGAAGGCCACCGGTTGGCCCGAGGAGAAGATTTCCCGGCGGTTCTCTTTATGATCCACCATATAGAGCATCTGGGCCTGGGCCTGTAATTTGGCAATTAATTGCGGCAGGGTGCTCCGATCCACATCGTAGACCCGGATAAAGACGTTGCGCCACCCCTCTCGCACCCGGTCGTACGAGCTCATGATGCTGGCGAGACGCGCCCCGCTGGCCCGGATAATATCCGTCAATTCCTTGATGGTGCCAGGCCGGTCCTCCACCTGAAAGGCGAATTGCACCCCGCGGCGACCGAGACCGCTGAGGGAGATGAGGGCCTTGTAGAGATCGCGGTTGGTGATGATACCCACCAACACGCCTCGCTCATCGAGGACCGGGGCTCCTGAAATATCATTGGTCAATAGCACTTCCGCGGCCTCTTCAATGGTGAAGTCAGGCGGCACCGTAATAACCTTCTTGGTCATGATGTCTTTTACTTTAATTTTGTTCAAAAGATATTTCAATTCATGTTTTTCCAAATCGGTGGCGTCCGAGGGGGAGGCCTTTTTCAGGTCTCGATCGGAGATGACGCCCACTACCTTCCCATCCTGGACTACCGGCATCATATTAATTTTGTGCTGCTCCAGCATTTGGATGGCCTTCTGCATGGAATCCTCAGGGCTAACGGTGATGACGTTTTTGGTCATGAAATTTCTGATGAGCATGGTTTTCCTCCTAACGCCGCGACTGGGGTGATCAGCCGGTCATAATCGCCCAGTAAGCTCAGCTTGATTGCAGAGATATTATACTCTAAGGGGAGCCGGCAAGCTTAATGAATTTTCAAGAATGCAGTCCCCACAAAAAATAAGTTGCTTTTTTGCCTGGATCTCACCTTGGCCAGACAGAAAATTAGTCATGACTTTATACCTTTTCAAACTCAAGAGGGTATGCGGTCATCGGCCATAGAACCCGGGATGACAAAGAGATTGGTCAGGGTGGCCAGCTTATCTGAGGCAAGCAAATAGGCTAGGGAAAATTTTTCAATGTCTGCCGGCGGCG
>CAZARS010000064.1:5794-16346 GCA_964487625.1 uncultured Desulfobacca sp. | reverse complement strand
CGGCCGACCCAGGGGCGGGTGCTGTTTGCTGGGGAGGATATAACGACCTGGCCCAGCCATCGGCGCATGGCAGCTGGATTGAGCCGTACCTTCCAGAATATCCGCCTGTTCAAGGACATGAGCGTGTTGGATAATGTCCGGCTGGGGGGCTTTGCCCGCTACACTTACTCTTTCTGGCAGATCATCGGCCGGACTGCGGCCTTTCACCGGCAGGAGCGGCAGCAGACGCAGCTGGCCATGGAGATGTTGGCCCGTTTCGGTTTGGAACAGTATGCCCAAACCCCGGCCCGGCACCTTCCCTACGGGGAACAACGCCGCCTGGAGATCGCCCGGGCCCTCATTAGCCGTCCCAAGATCCTGATGTTGGACGAACCTGCGGCTGGCATGAATCAGGCGGAAACCCAGGAGTTGGTCAGCCTGCTGCGGGCTGTCCATCGGGAGTTTGCCCTCACCATCATGCTCATTGAGCACCACATGGGGGTCGTTTTGCAGCTCTGTGAACGGGTGTTGGTCCTGGACTTCGGTTCCACCATCTTTGCCGGGCCTCCGGCCGCAGCTACCGAAAATCCGCTGGTTTTAGAGGCTTATCTGGGTAAAGAGACTGAGGTGCCAAAGTTGGCCAACTCGCCGGTGCCCTGAGGCTTGCCATGCTCCTGGAGATTGACAATCTGTGGGTTACCTATGACCATATTCAGGCGGTGCGGGGGGTGAGTCTGACCGTGGCAGCCGGGGAGGTGGTGGCCCTCATCGGTGCCAATGGCGCAGGGAAGTCCAGTATTCTCCGGGCCATTTCAGGGCTCCAAAGCCCCAGCCAGGGGAGGTTGCGTTTTGCCGGGCAGGATCTGGCAGCCTGGCCGCCCCAGGTCCGGGCCCAACAGGGCATTGCCCATGTGCCCGAAGGCCGCGGGATCTTCGGCAACCTCACCGTCTGGGAAAACCTGCGGCTGGCAGCCTATGGCCGCCGGGACGACCAGATTCAGCGGGATATAGCTAGAGTTTTCGAGCTCTTCCCCCGCTTGGCGGAACGGCGCCAGCAGTGGGGCAACACGTTGTCAGGAGGTGAGCAGCAGATGCTGGCCGTGGGGCGGGCCCTCATGCGCCGGGGCCGACTCCTCCTCCTGGACGAACCCTCCATGGGGTTGGCTCCTTTTTTGGTCAAGGAAATCTTCCGCATCCTCCAGGAAATTAATCAGCAGGGCACCACCATCTTGCTGGTGGAGCAGAATGCCAATCAAGCCCTGCAGATTGCCCACCGCGGTTATGTCCTGGAGACCGGCGAGATTATCCTCAGTGGGGCCGCCAGCGACCTGCGGGAAAATCCTCTCGTGCAGAAGGCTTATCTGGGCCATTAACGAACAACTCTGCCAGCCGCCGGACCCTGGCGCCTTTCCAGGACCGGCACTCCTAGAGGACTGGTTTTTTCCTTGGGGACTGGTTATCATGCCTCCAGGGAGATTGCTCATGAAACTCATCTCGTTATTCCTTAAACGTTGTGTAATTCTTGCATTGACAGGATGGTTGGCCAATCTTTTAGTGCTCGGGCCGGGCGTCGCGCTGGCCCAAGGGCGGGGGCCGACCCCGACCCAGCTTTATCAGGAAGCAGAGCAACTCTACCGGGCCAATCGCTTTGCCGAGGCCCTAGCGCGCTATGAGCAATTTTTGCAGACGTCCCCCCCGGCGGCGCTGGGTCAGCAGGCGTGGCTGCGCACCGCCGAACTTTATGGCATCCAAGGTAACTGGCTGGAGGCCCGGCGTCGGTATGAAGCCCTCCTGACCATGCCTACGGACAGCGGCTTGGCCTTGCAGGCCCGTTATGGGATCGGCCAGGCGCATTATAAATTGGGCAATCTACCGGAGGCCGAACGGGTCCTGGAAAACCTCAGTGCTTCCACCCTCCCGGCCGCCCTGCGCTTTAAAACCAATGCCCTGCTCACCGAAATATCCCTGCAAACCGGCAATGTCAAGCAGGCCTTTAGTCGCCTTTTGTTGGTGGCTAAAGATGTGGGGGCCGACGAGGCGGAGTGGTTCCTGGACTTGAAGGCCCGGCTCCTGGAGCGGGCCAGCCTCCCCGAACTGACCTATCTGGCCGACCTCTATCGGGATACGCCCTTAACGGCTGGGGTCTTCCTGCAGTTGGCCAGATTAGAACTCCAGGCGGGCCGACCGGATCAGGCGGCTGCTTGGGTCCAGAAGCTGCAGGAGCGTTTTCCCGATAGTCCGGAAGCGAGTCAGGCCAGACAGTTGGGGGTGGGCCAACCCAAGCCCGAGGCGGCCAGAGTGGTGGGCTGCCTCCTGCCGTTGACCGGCGAAGATGCCGAGGTGGCCCAACAGGTGCAACAGGGCGTAGAGCTGGCCGCCGCGCAGACTGGCATCCCTTTGATTATCCAAGACTACGGCCCTGATCCCGCAGAGGTGGCGGCGGCCGTGGAGGCTTTGGCTGACAACCCGGGAGTCGTCATCCTCCTGGGGTTTTTTCCATCGGCCGCTGCGGAGGGAGCGGCGGCCACAGCCCAAAGATTGGGGATACCCCTGGTGGCTTTAACCCAAAAAAAGGATGTGACGTTGGGACGTCCTTTGGTTTTCCGTGATTTCCTGACCCACCGGCAGATGGTGCAAGCCCTGTGGCATTATACAAGGAACACTTTGGGTCTGCAGCGTTATGCCATCCTCTATCCCGATTCCCGCTATGGCCAGACCTTGGCCCGCCAGGCCCAGGAGGAGATTGACCGGCAGGCCGGGAAGTTAGTGGCCCAGGCGGCTTATCCGGAAAAGGGCGGCGAGGTGAGCCAGGCAGTGCAGACTCTTCTCCAGCTGCCCACGCCTGGGTCTGGCCAACCTGCGGTTGAAGCCCTTTTTATCCCTGATACGGCGCCCATCGTGGCGGCCGTGGCGGCCCAGCTCCACCAGACTGCGCTGCGCGACGTCCGGCTGTTGGGGACTAATCTCCTCAATGCGCCTGAGACTTTGAAATTCTCGGATGTTTTGGAAAGAGTGCTTTTCGTGGACGGGTTTTTCGCCCAAGACGCCGACCCTGCGGTCAAAGCCTTTGTGGCGGATTTTCGGCAGCGTTACCAAAAGTCTCCCAATTACCTGGCGGCCCAGGGCTATAGCAGCCTGCGCCTGGTGGCGGCAACTCTGCGGCAGCACCCAGAGGCCACCGGGGCGGACCTGGCTTGGCAGTTGCAACAACAAGGGCCCCCTGCGGGCTTCAGCCTGTTTCGCGGCTTTAATCAGGAGCGCGAGGCCGAAGTAGTCACTAAGATTATTTCCCTGCGGCAGGGTCAGTTGGTCCTGGCGCCTTGACAAGGAGGTCGTGCATGCTGCCGGAAAGTTGCGGCACCCTGACAACTATCCCCGGTTTTTTAGTGGGGCATATCAGTGATTTTAAAAACCTGACCGGCTGTACGGTGATTCTCTGTCCTCCGGGCACTTTGGGCAGTATTGATATCCGGGGTTCAGCCGCCGGGACCCGGCAGATCGATGCCCTGCAGAGTTACCATATCGTTAATGAAATCCAGGCCGTCCTCCTGGCCGGCGGCAGTGCCTTCGGCCTGGATGCCGCCGGTGGGGTCATGGAATTCCTGGAAGAGCGCCAGCTCGGCTTTGATGTGACCATCACCCGGGTGCCCACGGTGCCAGCCGCAGTTATTTTCGATCTTTCGTTGGGCAACTGCCGAGTGCGACCGGACAAGGCCATGGGCTATGCGGCCTGTGTCCAAGCCTCGGACCAACCCGTGGCCGAAGGCAGTGTAGGGGTCGGTACCGGGGCCTCGGTGGGGAAACTGTATGGCGTCCAACAGGGGATGAAAGGCGGCCTTGGCAGCGTCTGTCTGCGGGGACCCGATGGCCTGTTGGTGGCGGCCCTGGTGGTAGTCAATGCCTTGGGTGATGTGCGGGATTATATCAGCGGCGAGATCATCGCCGGGACCCGCACTGCCCCTGAGTCCTTTACTTTGGTGGACAGTGCCGCCCAGATCCGGCGGGGGATTATGCGCCGCCAGTTCGGGGAGCCCAATACAACCTTGGGGGTTGTGGCCACCACCGCCTGTCTCACCCGCGAGCAGGCTCAAAAGGTGGCCCAGATGGGCCACAATGGTCTGGCCAGAGCCATTACCCCCATCCATACCCTGTTTGACGGCGATATTGTTTTTGTTTTGGCGCATCCCCAGGTCCAAGCCGATATTCATGTGGTGGGGCTTTTAGCGGAAGAGGCCTTGCGCCTGGCCGTGGATCGGGCCATCAAAAAAGCCCATGGCCTGGGAGTCCTGCCAGCCTATGAAGACCTGGCCCGGCGAGCCCAGGGTTAAGCTCCCCAGGGAGTAAATTTATCAATCTGACAAGCCACTGCCCGGTTCTCCGCCCTTTTTTCTCATCAGCCCCTCCGGCAGTCTGGCAGCCCTTGGTCTAAACTGCACCGCGCTTTTTGGTCGAATAAACCAACCTGTTGAATATTATCGTAAAAAATCCTACATCGGCATTTGGCCGGAACCTTGCATGATCTCGGGTAAAGCCTGGGCTCGGCTAGTCCGGCAGGAAGCGATGAAAGGAGACGACCATGCGGTATTGGAAATTCGTGAACGGCCTGATCCTGGGGATTGCTATGATTATCGCCACTCCGGTATGGGCCCAAAGATACGATGGTTCATTGGACCAGAGGCTGGATCGGCAAGCGGCGTGGATCGATCAAGGAATCAGGACCGGGGCCTTGACGCCCCATGAGGCGCGCCGCCTCACCAAGAAACACGCACGGTTGGTGCGGGAAGCGGCTCGCTTTGAGGCCGATGGCAGCCTGACCCACCAGGAACGGCATCGGCTAGAGCATAAACTACGGCAGACTGACCGCCAGATCTATCGGGAACTACATGATCGCCAAGTGGTGCTACCCTGGCCGCGGCACCGGCAACATGCCGTGCGGCTGGAGAGTCGCCCTTGGCCCCGCCCCTCAGCTTTTGGTCCCGGGCACAGACCTGCGGCCCACCCCTGGCTGCAGCCGCGGCTGGCCTACCAATCTTGGTAAGGTACCTGAGCAGGAGGGCCAAATCAGACCTGGCCCTCCCCTCGACACCCTTGTTGGATTGTCACCTCGAGGAAAAAAACAATTTCAGGCGAGAAAAACATGGCAAATAGTGTGGCCCCTCTTGCCAAACTCCGGTGGCATGCCTATTTTCAGTAGTAATCAAGAGCGGAGGCAGCCCACCAAAGAGAGTCCGGAGGATGACAGACATGGGTGAACGGCCTGGCAGCGTGACCATTCACGGCAACCCTTTGACCTTAGTGGGAGATGAAGTAGCAGTAGGACAACCGGCTCCGGATTGTGAGCTGTTGGACACTGATCTGCAGCCCGTCAAGCTATCGGCCTGGCGGGGCAAAGTCCTGGTATTGACTGCAGTGCCTTCGCTGGATACACCGGTCTGCGATATTGAAACCCGGCGTTTCAATGATGAAGCGGCCAATTTCGGTCCAGAAGTAGAAATCGTCACAGTCAGCATGGACCTGCCCTTTGCCCAGAAGCGGTGGTGCGGCGCGGCCGACGTCGAGAGAGTCAAGACCCTATCCGACCATCGTGCAGCCGCTTTTGGCCTAGCCTATGGCATCCTGATCAAGGAACTACGCCTCCTGGCGCGTGCCATCTTTATCCTCGACCGGCAAGGGATCATTCGCTATAAACAGATCGTTCCAGAGGTTACCAACGAGCCTCAATATGAAGAGGTCATCCAGGCCTTACAACAGATCGTGGGTTCTTAGAGTCTGGTAACTCGACAGCGATGCGGCCCTTAGCAGCCACTATCCCTGCTTTTTGAAGCTCTCACGTAAAAAAATTGTTGAAATGATACTGGAAAGATGATAAAGTTTGCCTACTTGGAAAAAAGTTAACACCTTTTTGCTCTCTACTCCCCCCTTGGCAATGTAGCGGTCGTTGGGCGTCAGCAGCATATTATGGCTAACAAAGCGTCATTTTAGCAAATTGTGGCACTTCCCGACTAAACTAACTGCTGGACTAGCCGATAAGGGCAGAAATGACCAAGTTACTTCTTTCCTCTAAAACCGCGTCGCTTTTCAGCGCCAACATAAAAATAATTTAACAAGATTGCCAAAAAAAAGTTGATTATCCTCGTCAGAGGAAGTATCATGGCCCTGTAATCTTATACCACCGTGTGGTGGGGAAAATCAAAAGGAGGAAGAGGAATGAAGTTGTTCGGAAAATGTGCCATCATTGTAGCCATTGTAGCGTTGGCTTTTTCGGCTCTGCCGGCCTCGGCTGCCAAAGATCCAGCCCTGTTTGCCAAAGGTGTAGAAATGATGATCAAAGCCCGTGATACCATGCGGGAAGGTGTCAACACCGTGGAACAAGGGATGAAACAGTATGTGCAGATCTGCACCGACAAGGGCTGCCTGCCCGATGTGACTGCCGGCAACAAGATCATCACCGATGGCTTGGAAAAGGCCAAACAAGGTATGGCACTCTTGGATCAGGGTCAGCAGGAATGGAAAGTCTGTGTGGCGAACCGGAACCTGGAAGGTCAATACCGCTGCCTGGATACCTTTGTAGAAGGTGGCCGGATGGTGCAGGAAGGCCTGCAGGCCATTGACAAAGGTATGAAGGATAACAATGCTGCCCTGCGGGCCAAAGGTCTGGATAAAGACACCAGCGCCCCCAGCACGATGGTTACTAAAGGGGTAGAAAGCGGCCTGATCGGTATGCGGGCTTTCTTGGAAGGTCAGAGACTGGCCCTGGCCAACAGACCGTAAGTCTGGTCCAAAAGTTTACACAGGAAAGGGGGGGAAACTCCCCTTTTTTATTTATGTAGGGGGCAGTGGTTACATCTAGGTGCCAGCAAAAAGATATCCTGCTCCGCCTTCACCGTTTCTTCGCCCCACGCCAGCGTGGGGCGAGAGGTCCAAGGAATAGACAGCCAGTGGCGCGCAAGTTGGTATTATAGGTCAGTGCTGAGTACTTTCTGATCCTCAACTTCCTGAAGGCCGAAGACCCGCAGGGTATTCTGCCAGGTCTGGGCGGCAATGACAGCGAGGGGTTGGTTTCGCAGGTCGGCCAGGGTCTGGGCGGTAAAGCGTACATAGCCTGGCTCATTGCGTTTGCCCCGCCGGGGTTGGGGGCTGAGGTAAGGGGCGTCGGTTTCGATGAGGAGCCGGTCCAGGGGGAGGCGTCGGGCCGCCTCCTGGAGGGGCTTGGCATTGGGGTAGGTGAGAACGCCGGAGAAAGAAATATCAAGACCCAGGTCCAAGAAGGCCAAGGCTTCGTCGTAGTCGCCACTGAAACAATGCATGACCCCGCCTACGAGTTTTTGGCGATAATCCCGCAGGATGGCCAAGGTGCGAGCGGTAGCCTCCCGGGTATGGATGATCACTGGTTTTTTCTGACTGGTTGCCAGGTCCAGGAATTGCCGGAAGACTTTTTCCTGGATATCTTCCGGGGCCCGCCGACGATAAAAATCAAGGCCGATCTCCCCCACGGCCACAACTTTGGGATCCGCTAAAAGCTGGGCCACGGCAGTCAGTGAGGCATCAGTGACGCTGCCAGCACCGTGGGGATGGACCCCGGCGGTGGCATAAATCCAGGGATAGCTCCGCGCCGTGGCCAGAACTTCCTGAGAATTCTTGACACTAATACCGATATTGATCAGCAGTGCCACCCCGGCTTGGCGGGCGCGCGCGATGACTGCGGACTGATCGCTGGCATATTCGGGCATATTGAGATGGGCGTGGGCGTCGGCGAGTCGGAGTTGCGACATGAGAGGCATCCTATAGACGAAAAATATTTCCTATGATAAGATACTGGAAATTCATAAACTCCGCAAGGATAGGCCGTGTTTCGCCCTGTTTTCGCCATCCTGCTGCTCTGTTGGGTGACCACCGTCCAGGCGGCAGATGAGCTAAGTTATCTTGATTTTACTTGGCAGACGATCGGTAAAGGCCTCAGCTTTACCCGTCTGGAGATTTTAGAAAAAAAAGAAATCGTTGAATCTTTGGCGGTGGTTCGTATTGATCCGAATCTGAATGCCTTCCGGGTCTTTCATGGTTCGCCCCGAAGGCTGCAGGCCTGGCAAGAGCAGACCGGTGCCACCATCATTTTTAATGGCAGTTATTTTACCAAGGATTGGCAACCCGTTGGCTTGGTCATCAGCGATGGCAAAATCTTTGGCCCCCGCCGCAATGTTGCCATGCGGGGCATGTTTGTGGCCGAACCGCGGGGTATGTCGCCGGATCTGCCCCGGGCGACTATCCTGGACCTGGTGGCTAATCCCGTGGACCTCAATAACTTGCCCTGGACCCAGGGGGTGATGTCTTTTCCCCTGCTGTTGGATTCCCGGGGGCGTATCCGGGTCAAAAAGACGGCTTTGACCGCGCAGCGCACGGTGATCTGCACGGATCGCAAGGGCGATATTCTGGTCTTGCATACCGCTGGGGATTATTTTTCCCTCTATGAACTGGCAAGATTTTTAAAAGCCAGCGCCTTGGATATTGACGCTGCCCTGAACCTGGACGGGGGCAGTAAGGCCCAGTTAGCCATCAGGACCCCGGAATTTTCCTTGCTGGCGCCCTCCACCCTGGAACAGGATGCCCGGGATTTCATCCAGGAAGATGCCTCCCTCCTGCCCACAGTGATCGGGGTCTTTCCCCGCCAAGAATAGTAGCGTGGCCATCTATCTGATTATCGGCGCCGGCCGGTTCGGCCGCTTGGCTTTGGCAAGACTGCAGGAGCGACAGCCCCAAGCCCGGTTCTGGGTGGTGGATCATGATCCCGAAAAATTAGCCACGCTGGCAACCAGCTCGTTGGTGCGGGCGATCGAGGCGCCGGCGGTGGCAGGTCTGGCCCAGGCTTTGGCCCAGAATCCCAGGCCCGATTGGATCATCCCAGCAGTTCCTCTGCATCTGGCCTTTGCTTGGCTCTTGCTGACGGCACCGCCGGGGGCTGATTGGCAGCAGTTGCCGGTTCCTGTGGAATTGGGACAACATCTGCCATTTTGCCAGAGGGGGACCCAGGGGGAGGTTTACCTCAGTGTGGCCACGGAACGCTGCCCCGATGACTGTCCGGAACCGGCCAACCGCTGTTTTCTGACGGGTGCCCCACGGCAGCGGCAGCTTTTTGCCGACCTCCAACAAACCCGCTTGGCGGGCTTTCAGATTCTGGTAGTGCGGAGCCGCCAGTTGGCGCCAGGGGTGGGGGGATATCAGCCGATGGAGCTTTATCGCCTTCGAGATGCGGTGTGGCAGGCAACCGGCAAGATGATCATTTGTACTGCCTGCCGTTGCCATGGCGTCTGCCATGGGCTGGTCAAGCTAACCCAGAAGGAGGCTGAGGGTGGCCTTTGATCGCCGCGGCATCATCGGGGACTCCCCCCGGATGCAGGAAATCTTTCACCTCCTGGAACTGGCTGCCCCCACCGACGCCACTATCCTGCTGTTGGGGGAGACCGGCACCGGCAAGGAACTGATCGCCCGAGCCATTCATTATAACAGTCCCCGCCGCAATGGGCCGTTGGTGGTGGTGAATTGCGCAGCCATCCCGGAAGCCCTCTTGGAAAGTGATCTCTTCGGGCATGAGCGGGGGGCCTTTACCGGGGCCAGCCAACGGAAAGTCGGCCGTTTTACCGCGGCCCATGGGGGAACGATCTTCTTAGATGAGATCGGCGAGCTGCCTCTGACCATTCAGGCCAAAATCCTGCGGGTCATTCAATTTAAGGAGTTTGAGCCACTGGGCAGCCATCAGACCCAGAAGGTGGATGTACGGCTCATTGCCGCCACCAACCGCTCGCTTCTGGCAGAGGTCAGAGAAGGCCGTTTCCGGGAGGACCTGTATTATCGGCTCAATGTGGTCAGCCTAACCTTGCCGCCCCTGCGCCAACGGGTCGAAGACATACCAGCGTTGGCTAACCATTTTCTGACATATTACTGTAAGAAGAATCACCGAGAAATCCGGGAGATCGAGCCAGAGGCCCTGGCCCATCTCCAAGCCTATGATTGGCCCGGCAACATCCGGGAGTTGGAAAATGTCATGGAACGGGCCGTCATCTTCTGCACTGAGGAGACGCTGGGATTAAAACATCTCCCCGAGATCATCCAGCGCACCGTGCCCCTGGGACAGGCGCCGGGCTGGGGGAGCGAACCGGAGCCATCCCTCATGGACCTGGAGCGGGAGTTGATCTTCCGGACTCTAGAGAAAGTCGGCAACGACCGGTGGCAAGCCGCCCTGATCCTGGGCATCTCCCTGGAAGAGCTGGATTTCAAGTTAAAGGCCTACCAGTGGCGGGGCGAGGACAGCAGGTAAGGGAAATCAGGGAAAAAGAATAGCCCGAGGCAAAAGGAGTGAAGGGCTTAATGCCAAAAGAGTTGCCAAAAGGGAGGCAGTCGGCGGTCAATACAAGTAATCGGCTGGCTAAGCAGTTTCTGCACCAGCTGTCAGGGGCGGTCAGGGTTTCAGGTTAACGCGGGATACGTTTCCCAGAAGGGAGTAGTTATGTTTTTCCCACCGCTGGTCATGTTCATGTTGGTCCTATTTTTCCTCCTGTCCATTTTCCTCTTTGCCTTTTTA
>CAZARS010000064.1:2240-5784 GCA_964487625.1 uncultured Desulfobacca sp. | reverse complement strand
GGGTCATTGGGATGGCTTTTGCCAAACTGGGTTTGCCGCCCAGTTCCCTGTTTGGCATCCTCCTGGCGACCTTGTTGGGCAGTTTCGTCAATATCCCCATCGGTGAATTGGAGGGTGGGGAGATTGTGGAGGATAAAGAGATCATTTACTTCGGGGTGCGGTATCGCCTGCCCCGGCAATATCGCCCCCACAAGACGGTTCTGGCCATCAATGTCGGGGGCGCGTTGATCCCCTTATTAATATCTCTCTATCTACTGTTGCAGATGGCGTCGTTGGTGCCGGTGGTCCTGGCCACGGGGATCGTGGTCTTGGTGGTCTACCGCATATCCCGGCCCATCAAAGGGTTGGGCATCGGCATCCCGGCCTTGATCCCCCCCATCGTGGCGGCTTTGGCGGCCTATCTCTTCAGCAGCCCCGACTTGCGGGCGCCAGTGGCCTATATTGCCGGGACTCTCGGAACCCTCATCGGCGCAGATCTGCTCAGGCTGGATGATATTAAACAAATGGGGGCACCGGTGGCCTCCATCGGCGGGGCCGGCACCTTTGACGGCGTCTTTCTCAGTGGCATCATTGCAGTGTTGCTCAGCTGAGATCTTGGGGCCAGCCGGACCCACTAATCTGGTGAGGAGGCTAAGATGACATCCTACAGATCGAAATTAGGGTTGACCTTGCTCTGGTTGGCGGTTATCTGCTGCCTGCTTGGTTGGCGGGATGTGACGGGCAATACCATCAATCCCCGCTACGTGGAGCGTATCCGCGACGGCAAAACCACCAAAAATGAGATCCTGGTGATGTTTGGCGAACCTCAGGAGATCAAGAGGACCCCGACCACCATTGTGTATACTTATCGCAGCTTCAAGGACGCTCCGGCCTTGCCTTATAATCCTGAGAAACGCCAGCCCAAGGAACAATCCACTACACCGTATCTGATTGATGAGGATAAAAAAATCCGCAAAGCCGAGGAAAAAACCGAAGGGAAGATCCCCCGCAGCGTGTTGGTGATCTATTTCTCCCCCGATGGTCAGACCGTGACGGGGCATGAATATACCGAATATTAAGGCGGGCTGGTGCCAAAGGCCGGCAGGGTGTCAGCTTTCTGGCAACTTTGGGCAATCTCGGCCAAGTCCTCAGCGGGTCTAGAAAAGAAGATTTGCCGGCTCAATCTAGGAGGTTACCTCAGGGAAGTGCAGAGCCGAGGTAGAGCAGCCGCCGCCCCAGCCTCAGGGGCGGCATTTTTTTGTTGTCCGCCTTGCCGTGGGGAGATATTGCTTACCCCTCCTTTGATGCTTATTGTTTGTTATAAAAATAGGTCCGGCAGACTTTTGGCACGGGGTTATGAATAGCCTCCAGCGAGCCATGCATCTGTTTTGGGCGTATTCAAAGTATGAAGGGTCGGTTGGCATAGGCTCTACAGCTTGGAGGCCGAGCCTTTTCAAACCCTCAGTATGATAGCAGGGTCAACCTCGAGATAATTCGCCGATCGCGCTGCTTGAGGCCCATCTTAACCGGACACTGCTGAAATATCCTGGTTTTCAGGTTAATAAACGAAAGTGAGAGACCTATGAACTCAACGTGGAAGGCTGTGGGGGCATTCGTCCTCCTGATCTTCATTTTATCAGGGGTCGGGATGCTGGGCAGCCGGATCGCCTTTTCCCACTATGATCGACTGCTCAGCGAAGCACCGCCGCAGCAGGTAGAGGAAAAAGAGTCGTATAGGACAGGGATGTCCGAAAAAGACTACAAAAAGATACGGTTAGCCTTTAATTCCTTTGATTTGGCAGCAGGCTTAACCCGGGCCGATTTTGAGACGATTCCCAGCTTCAACACCTACTCCTTCGGAACCCTCTGGCTCTGCGTCGGTGCCATCTTTTTCCTGCAAAAACCCCGGAAAAAATAAATAACTTGCCAGCCAAACGGGCCCTGGCACGGCCGGTGTTGACCCGAGGCAAGGGGCCCTAGAGATCTGACCTCCGGCGGCGCTCGCCCTTGTACCGTAGCTTTTTTGCTATACAAAAGGCGGCGCCGACATTATAATGGGCCAGGGGGCAGGGGAAGGACAGGGGTGGTCCCGGTCAAGCCCATCAGACATCTCCGCCGGGATGTAGAGCCACAGACGCTAACTTTGCAGAAGCATGCCGCTTTTCTCAGCGCCTGGATCCGCTGCTGCGGCACTACGGCAGATCTCCGCAGGCTCCTGGAGACCTACCCCGATGCCTGAACTTCTATCGCCTCAGAAAATTTTGGGGGTTTGCATCGAAGCCGAGGCCAGCCCTGACTCCATCAGTCTTACCGGCTCCACTGGGGAGAAGAGTGGGGGGGAGAATTTTTTAGCTGGGAACAGAAACTATGGCAAGAGTTGTGTCGCCGCGCCAGAAAGCGGCGCCAGGAGAAGAAGAGAGCAGGCCCGCAGCCCCGGTCCGACCGGTGCTGAGCATCATTGATATTAGTTCTTATATCTATCGGGCCTTTTTTTTTTTTTTTTTTCTCAGCACTTCGCGTGGTTTCCCCACCAATGCCATCTATGGCGTCACCAACATGCTCCTCAAGGTATTGCGGGAGCGGCAGCCCAGCTATTTGGTCTTGACCTTTGATGCCCGGCCGCCCACCTTTCGCCACCGTCTCTATCCGGAATATAAAGCCCAAAGGCCGGGAATGCCCGAAGAGCTGGTGAAACAATTGCCATATATCCGCCAGATTATTGAGGCCTTGGGATTACCGACTCTGGAAGTTGAAGGATATGAGGCGGATGATCTGATCGCAACCCTGACACGGCGGGCCCAAGAGGCTGGTCTGGCGGTGGAAATCATTTCGGGTGACAAGGACTTACTGCCTTTGGCGGGGGAGGGGGTCACCCTTTGGGACCCCATGCGGGATGTTACCTATACCCCCGCGGCAATCCAGGAAAAATTCGGCCTGCCGCCGGCACGCCTGGTGGACCTGCGGTCTCTAACCGGTGACCCCAGCGACAATATTCCCGGCGTGCCCGGCATCGGTCCCAAAACGGCCCAGAAGCTCCTGCAACAGTTTCCCAACTTGGACGCACTCCTCAACCACTTAGCGGATATTAAGGAGAAAAAACTCCGGGAGCGGCTGGCTCAATACCAGGAACAGGCCCGGCTGAGTCGGACCCTGCTCACCCTCAATGATCAGGTGCCGTTGGCAGTGAACCTGACTGATTTGCAGCCTGGACCGTGGGATCGGGCCAAGCTGGCCGAACTCTTCGCAGAGTTGGAGTTCAGCTCCTTGACCAAAGAGCTCGGTCAGGGGCAGGGTCAGGGTGAGTTCCGAGCCATCACATCAGTGGCAGCCCTGCAAGAGATGGTTGCGGCGGTGCGGCGTGCCGGACAGGTGGCGATCTTTTGCCATGGTGGGGCCCAACATCCCATGCTTTCTACCCTCATGGGCTTGGGGTTATCCTGGCAGGAAGGACAAGGGGTGTACCTCCCCTTAGGAGCAGCACGGCGACCAGAGGATATCTGGGCGGTGCTGGCACCGCTATGGTCCGAGGCGAGCATCCTCAAGATCGGTCCTGACCTGAAAAACG
>CAZARS010000064.1:0-2230 GCA_964487625.1 uncultured Desulfobacca sp. | reverse complement strand
ATTTGGGGGCAACGCCTGGGTTACCCCTTGGGAGGGGCCAAGGCCGATATCCTCCTGGCATCATATCTCCTGAATCCGGTGCGTTTCCAGCAGAACCTCGAGAATGTGGCGCTCCACTATCTGGGCAGCCATCTGGCCGACCCCCGGGAGCTCACTGGTCGGCCGACGTCAGTGGACTCCCTGCCGGAGGAAGCAGCTGTGGTCTATGCCGCCAGCCGGGCTGAGGCGGCGTGGCGACTTTGGCCCAAACTCCAGGAGGAGCTTCAGTCCAGCGGCATGGCTGCCCTCTATGAGGAGCTGGAATTACCGGTGCTGCGGGTTCTGGCCGACATGGAAGTCCGGGGCATCAGATTGGATCAGCAGTTTCTGCGACAGGTAGGGGACGAGTTAGAACGGGACATGGCGAGCCTGGAGCAGGAAATTTATGAGTTGGCCGGAGAGACCTTTCTCATCAACTCGCCCCAACAGCTGGCCCAGATCCTCTTTGAAAAATTAAAGCTGCCCACGCAGAAAAAGACCAAAGGCCGGACTGCCTATTCCACGGACAACGAGGTATTGACAACTTTGGCAGAGAACCATCCCATTGCGGCCAAAGTCATTGCTTATCGCACCGCGGGGAAATTAAAGAGCACCTATGTGGACGGGCTGTTGAAACAGGTCAATCCCGACACCGGCAGGATCCACACCACCTTTGTGCAGTCAGCGGCAGCCACCGGCCGCTTGGCCAGCCGGGATCCCAACCTGCAAAATATTCCGGTGCGGGGGGAGCAGGGGTCCCAGATCCGGCAAGCCTTTGTGGCAGATCCGGGCCATGTCTTCTTGAGTGCCGATTATTCCCAGATTGAATTGCGCCTGCTGGCCCATTTTTCCCAAGACCCCATCTTGTTGACTGCCTTTCATGAGGGAGCCGATATTCATCGGCAAACCGCGGCTGAAGTCTTCGGTTTGCACCCTGAGCTGGTGAGCAAGGAGATGCGACGCCAGGCCAAGGTCATAAATTTTGGCATTATTTATGGCATGAGCGCCTTTGGCTTGGCCAAACAATTGGGGGTCAGCCAACGCCTGGCGCAGAATTTCATTGATCGCTACTTTGCCCGTCATACCAAGGTGAAAGAATATATTGCCGCAGTCTTGGCCAAGGCCAGGGAAGAAGGCTGGGTGACGACGCTCCGGGGGCGACGGCGCCCCATTCCCCATTTGCAGAGCTCCAATCGCCTTCTCCGGCAGGAGGCCGAGCGGAGTGCCGTCAACACCCCCCTGCAGGGCTCGGCTGCAGATATCATTAAAATGGCCATGTTGGCGGTAACGACCCGACTGCGGGAGGAGAACTTAGCCGGACAGCTTCTCCTCCAGATTCACGATGAATTATTGCTGGAGGTTCCCGAGGGGGAATTAGCAGCCACAGCGCGGGTGGTCCGGCGGGCCATGGAGACCTTGGTTACCCTTAACGTGCCATTAATAGTAGATATTTCCGTCGGTAAAAATTGGGGCGAGCTCCAGGCTTGGCAGGGCTAAGCACCGAAAACCTGGGGAGAAAGGGGGAACGCATTTTTTTTTAAAAAAAAATCGCTCCGGCCGCAATTTTTGCTTGATCTTTTGGATTGCATGTTGTTTAATACGATTAAATGTGTTCGGGTAACACAATTACTTTGAAAAGGGGGGATAAAGATGAGGAAAGCTTTGGTACGTAAAGGTTTTGCCTTTGCCATTCTCATGGCGTTCGTCCTCGTCATGGGAGCGGGGTGTTGCGATCCCTGCAAAAAGGCTTTAGAGGAAACCAAAGTGTATGCTGACCAAGCAAAAGCTTCGGCTTCCAAAGCTGAAGCCGCTGCACGGAACGCTGAAGCCGCTGCCGCTGACTCCAAAGCAGCCGCCGACAGAGCTGAAGCCGCTGCTGACCGGGCTGAAGCCGCTGCCGCAAAAGCAGAAGCTTGTCTGATGAAGAGGATCCGTAAGTAAGTCTGTGCATGTAAAATGATTTAGTTTACTGGGGGGGATGTGCCACACTGAGACTGGCTCCTCTCCGAAAAGGGGGTAATCGATGAGGAAAGCGTTCGTTAGAAAAGGCTATGCCTTGGCGCTCCTCGCGGTCTTTGCCCTGGTGGTCGGCGTTTCTGGATGCTGCCAATCTTACAATGATGAATGTAAGAGGGTGGCGGAGCAGGCCAAGTCTGCCGCCGACCGTGCCGCAGTCGCTGCTACCAGCGCTGACAATGCTGCACAGGCTGCT
>CAZARS010000063.1:0-16374 GCA_964487625.1 uncultured Desulfobacca sp. | reverse complement strand
CCAGCCGTACTGCAGCCTCATGGCCTTTGCGGTCAGCGATGATCTCAAGCACCTAATTGTGGCCACCAAGCGGCAGACCCGCAAGTTTCGCAACATGCAAGCACATCCCCGGGTCTCCCTGCTCATCGACAACCGCCGCAATCAGACCGATGATTTCCAGCAGGCCGTGGCAGTGACCGTGTTGGCTACCGCCGCTGAGGCCACTGGCGCGGCGCGGGATCAGTTTCTTAGCCTGTATCTCTTTAAGCACCCATATATGCGCAGCTTCTGTCAGGATCCTGATTGCGCCCTCCTCACCCTCACGGTGCAGCGCTATCTTATGGTCTCGTCCTTCCGGAATTTTATGGCCACCGAGGATAAGTATCTGGAAATAAGCGAATTGATTCCCTAGGCGGCACCGTCGCGCCCATGACTTTCAGCCGTCATGCCAGTCCAGGCAGACCGGCTTGCAGGCTCGGGCGCAAAATACCGCTCTGCCTCTTGGATGCACCGAAGAAAGTATTGACAGCGTAGCAACAAAACCGCTATACTTTTTAAATAAAAAGTGAGCTTAGATCCAACTCGGGTGGACTGAGACTCGGCGGTATGAACCCATACAACCTCCAGAGGAACAGTCTGGGGTTTTTTTTTGCCTCATATGCAGATCATCACCGATCCCTTGGAGATGCAAGGTCTTTCCTCCACGTGGCGGCGACACGACAAGCGCATCGCCTTGGTCCCCACCATGGGGTATTTTCACGACGGCCATATCAGCCTCATGGAGTATGGCCGACGGGCGGGGGATTATTTGGTGGTCAGTCTCTTTGTTAATCCCACCCAATTCGGCCCTCACGAAGATCTAGAGCGCTACCCCCGGGACCTGGACCGTGACTGTGAGCTGGCGGCCAAGGCCGGGGTGGATGTGATCTTTGCCCCCACCGCGGCCCAGATGTATCCCAACGGCTATCAGACCTATGTAGAAGTGACGGAAGTGACCAAAGGGCTCTGCGGCACCTTCCGGCCTGGCCATTTCCGGGGGGTCACAACAGTCGTCCTGAAGTTGTTCAATATTGTCCAACCCCACGTGGCGCTGTTCGGCGAAAAAGATTACCAGCAACTGGTCACCATCCAACGGCTGGTGACTGATCTGAATCTACCGGTGCAGGTGGTGGGCTGCCCTCTGGTGCGGGAAGCCGATGGCTTGGCCCTCAGTTCCCGCAATGTCTATTTAACCCCCGAGGAGCGGCAGACTGCCTTGAAATTGTCCCGCGCCCTGTTTCAGGCCCGGGATCTGGCCGCGCGGGGGGTCCGCAGCCGAGAGGAGAGTTTCCCCAACATCCGCCCTCTGTTAGCCGATGAGCCGCTGCTGAGCTTGGAATACCTCGCCCTGATTGATCCACAGACCCTAACGGAAGTAAACACGATCGATCGCCAAGCCCGCCTGGCAGTAGCCGCCTGGGTGGGTAAGACTCGTCTCATTGATAATATACTCCTCGAGGTGCCCTGACCATGGTTCGCACGATGCTAAAGTCCAAGATTCACCGCGCCACCATGACCGCCGCTGACCTGAGCTATGAGGGGTCATTGACCATTGATGCCCGCCTGATGGCCATGGCCGATATCCTCCCTTATGAAATGGTTTATGTCTATAATATCAATAATGGCGAACGCTTCGAGACCTATGCCATTGCCGGGGAGGCCGGCAGTGGGGTCATCTGCTTAAATGGCGCCGCAGCCCGGAAAGGTATGCCGGGAGACCTGATCATTATTACCACCTTTGCCACCTATACTGCCGAGGAGTTGGCCGAACACCAGCCCAAGATCGTCTATCTGGATCATCAGAACCGCCCCAAGCTGCCCATGCCGAAAAAAGTCTTGTCTCTTTGAGAAATTTCAAGTACAGTAAGACAATTTTCCTAAGAGCCGGGGATAGCCGCGGCCCGACGCCGCGAGGGGTTCAGAACCGGCCGCCAGCCCGCAGGAATCAGCAGTAATCCTTGAATATTTCCAGGAGAGGTGTGGCAGCTTATCCAGACTGGTAAAGACCGGTCTCTATATCTTTGTCAAAAGGAGCCAGCAGCATGGCCATCACGGATTTTCTGTTTTCCTCCGAATCGGTGACGGAGGGACATCCCGATAAGGTTTCTGACCAGATTTCCGATGCAGTCTTGGATGCCATCATTGCCCAGGATAAATATGCCCGGGTAGCCTGCGAGACCCTGGTGACCACCGGCTTAGCGTTCATCGCCGGCGAGATCACCACGACCGCCGTAGTGGATATCCCGTCCATCGTTCGCAACACCATTAAAGAAATCGGTTATTGCGACTCCTCCATGGGCTTCGATTGGGAGACCTGTGCGGTGATCGTGTCGCTGGACAAACAATCCCCAGACATTGCCATGGGCGTGGACGGCCGGGGGTTATTTCCCGAACAGGGGGCTGGCGATCAGGGGCTGATGTTTGGGTTTGCCTGTGATGAAACCGAGGCGCTCATGCCCATGCCCATCTGGTATGCCCATCGCTTGGCAGAACGCCTGGCCAAGGTCCGGAAAGAGGGGATCATCCCCTTCTTGCGGCCTGACGGCAAGACCCAGGTGACGGTGCGCTATGAAAACGGGGTGCCCAAATCCATCCCGACGGTGGTGGTGGCGGCTCAACACAATCCCGACGTGACCCACTCCCAGGTCAAAGAGGCCGTGGTTGAAGAAGTTATCAAAAAAGTTTTGCCGGCCCATCTGTTGGAACCCGATACCCGCTTCCTGGTCAACACCACGGGCCGTTTCGTAGTGGGTGGTCCTTTGGGAGACTGCGGCGTCACCGGCCGCAAGATCATCGTTGATACCTATGGAGGCGCAGGCTACCATGGCGGCGGCGCCTTCTCCGGCAAGGACCCCTCCAAGGTGGATCGCACTTCGTCTTATATGCTGCGCCACGTGGCCAAGAACATTGTGGCGGCGGGGCTGGCCAAACGCTGCGAAGTGCAGGTGGCCTACTCCATCGGGGTCCCTGATCCACTGTCAATTATGGTTTATACGTATGGCACCGGCGTTATTCCTGATCAGCAGATTCTTGATATCATCAAAAACACCTTCAGCTTCAAGCCCGCAGCCATGATCAGCTATCTCAACATGCTCCGACCCATCTTCAAAAAGACTGCGGTCTATGGCCATTTCGGTCGGCCCGATCCGGATTTTACCTGGGAACAGACCGATCGCGTTGAATTATTACGGGAAAAAGCTGGACTTTAATCCCCCGGCGCCTTCAGCCGGGCTCAGGAGAAGAGGTTTCTTATGCCGAAATCAGCTTGTTTAACATCGCTGGCAGTACCCCTGCCGCCCCAATATGACGTTAAAGACCTGGAGCTGGCGGACCAGGGGAAGTTGCGGGTAGAATGGGCCCGCCAGGATATGCCGGTCCTGCGGGGCATTGCAGAACGGTTTGCCCAAGAAAAACCCCTGCAAGGAGTCCGGGTGGCAGCCTGTCTGCATGTCACCACCGAGACCGCAGTCCTCATGTCCACCCTGAAGGCCGGGGGGGCTGAGGTACGTCTGTGTGCCTCCAACCCCCTGAGCACTCAAGATGACGTGGCCGCATACCTGGTCAAATATGAGGGGATCCCCACTTTTGCCATCAAAGGCGAGGATGGTGATACCTATTATCAGCATATCCAGGCCGCCTTGGATGTCAAACCCAACATCACCATGGACGATGGCGCGGACCTGGTCTTTACCCTCCATTCCACCCGCCAGGAATTATTAGACGAGGTCTGGGGCGGCACCGAAGAGACCACCACCGGTGTCATCCGCCTTAAAGCCATGGCCGCCAATGGGGTTTTGCGCTATCCCGTCATTGCGGTCAATGACTCCCAGACCAAATACCTCTTTGACAACCGCTACGGTACCGGCCAAAGCACGGTGGACGGTATTATCCGGGCCACCAACCGCTTGATGGCCGGCAGTGTCGTGGTCGTGGCCGGTTATGGCTGGTGTGGCCGCGGCTTTGCCATGCGGGCGCGAGGAATGGGCGCCCGGGTAATCGTCACCGAGGTTGATCCCTTGAAAGCCCTGGAAGCCCTCATGGACGGTTTCCAGGTCATGCCCATGGCTGAAGCTGCGCCGCTGGGGGATATCTTCTGTACCCTAACGGGCGATATCAACGTGATCCGCCAGGAACATTTCCTGGCCATGAAGGATGGCGCCATTGCCTGCAATTCGGGCCACTTTAATGTGGAACTGGACCTCCCCGGCCTCGAGGCTGTAACCGTGGCCAAACGGCAGATTCGGGAGTTTGTGGATGAACACACCTTGACCAATGGCAAACGGGTCAATATCCTGGGAGAAGGCCGCCTCATCAACCTGGCTGCGGCCGAAGGCCATCCCTCCGTGGTCATGGATATGAGTTTTGCCAACCAATCCCTGGCGGCCGAATATATCGTGAAAAATTATCAGAAATTCGATAAAAAAGTCTACATGCTGCCCGCCGATGTGGATATGGAAATCGCCCGGTTAAAACTAGAGTCCATGGGCGTTACCATTGATGTGCTCACCGAAGAGCAGATTAAATACCTGGCCTCCTTCGAAATGGGCACCTAATCGTTTGCCGCAGCGTCTGGCTGTGTTAAACCAAGGGAAAAGACCCAGGGAGAGCCGGGCTTTTCCCTTTTTTGTATGCCAAGGCCCGGGGCGGGGCGGTGAGCTTTCCAGAGTCTAAAGAAAGACCAGGGGGCCGCTTCCAGCCTTCAGCCGCCCGAGCCCATCCCGGCCAAGGAACCTGATTGATTGCTGTGCATCGAAGGTAGTGGTATGCCCGACATTAAATTCGGTACTTCCGGCTGGCGAGGCATCATTGCCGCGGATTTTACGGAAGACAATGCCCGCTTAGTCTGTCAGGGGATCGCCCAATACCTGCAGAAGGCAGCCGACGTCCAGGCAGGTCTGGTGATCGGCTATGATACCCGTTTCCGCTCCGAGGATTTCGCCGCCTTGGCCGCAGGGGTCATGGCCGGCAATGGTATTCCCTGCTATTTAGGCACCAGGACCATCCCCACGCCAGTGGTGACCCATGCCATCTTGGCAGGGCAGCACGCCGGCGGTATCACCGTAACGGCCAGCCATAATCCGGGGGAGTATAATGGCCTGAAGTTCTCCCCTGCCTGGGGGGGGCCGGCCCCGCCAGCGGTGACCAAGCTCATTGAACAAGAGATCCGGCAGCTAACCCCGGATCAAGTCCGGTGGCTGTCCCTGGAGGAGGCCCGGCAACAGGGTCTGGTCCACGATTTTGATCCAAGGGAAGACTATCTGCAGGATTTGGCCACCAAGATTGATCTGAGCGTCTTGCGCCAGGCTAAGCTCCAGGTTGTAGTGGATTGCTTATATGGCACTGCGGTGGGTTACTTGGACCGCTTCCTGGAAGAGGCCGGAGTGCAGGTCACGCTCTTGCATGATTGGCGAGACCCCTATTTCGGCGGCGTGAAACCCGAACCCAACGCCGAGGCTCTGGGGGAACTCAGCCATGAAGTCCTACTGAACAGTGCCCACCTGGGACTGGCGGTGGATCCCGATGCCGATCGCTTCGGAGTGGTGGACCACGAGGGGGTCTATCACCCCGCCAATCTAACCTTGGCCCTCTTGCTGGATTATCTGGTGAAAACCCGTGGTTGGCAGCTGGGAGTAGCCCGCAGCGTGGCCACTTCCCATCTTATCGATCGCGTGGCCGCGCATCATGGTTTGGCGGTGTATGAAACTAAGGTGGGTTTCAAACACCTGGCCTCCTATCTCCTGGACAACCGGGTGGATATGATTGGCGAAGAAGCCGATGGCTTTACCATGCGGGGGCACCTCCCTGAGAAAGACGGCATTCTGGCCTGCTTGCTCATCGTGGAGATGGTTGCCCGCACCGGCAAAACACTCCCCCAACTGCGGGATGAGTTGTTTGCCCGGGTGGGGCCGTCCTATACTCGACGCCTGGACCTGCGGCTCAGCCCTGCCGCCAAGACGGCTCTCCTGGCAAGTCTGGAGCAACCCTTGGACAGCCTGGCAGGCCAGGCCGTGGTGCAGCACGTGACCCTGGAGGGCCATAAATTTATCCTGGCCGACGGCAGTTGGGTCTGCCTACGGCCCTCTGGCACCGAACCGGTGGTGCGGGTTTATTTGGAGGCCAATAGTCCGACGGCCTTGGACGCGCTCCAGGCTGCCACTGAAACTCTCTTGGCAAAGGTTTGAGTTCTATGGAATACCTCATCATGGCAGTGGTCTTGTTTTTCTCCGTTATCGTCCATGAAGTGGCCCATGGTTATGTGGCCATGCTCAACGGTGATCCCACTGCCAAACTGGCCGGTCGTTTGACTTTTAATCCCCTACCCCATGTAGACCTGATGGGCACCCTCATTGTCCCGGCTCTCTTGCTGCTCTCCCAGAGCGGCATCCTGTTCGGCTGGGCCAAGCCGGTGCCGGTTAATCCACTGAATTTCCGCAACTATCGCATGGGCGAGATCAGCGTCAGTGCCTCAGGGCCGCTGAGCAACTTGATCCTTGCGGTCTTGTTTGCTCAGTTGCTGCCCTTGGCCGATAATAACCCCGGCTTTTTCCTCTTGTGTAAATATGGCATTATCATTAATCTCTATCTAATGCTCTTTAATCTCATGCCCATCCCGCCGTTGGATGGCTCCCGGATTCTCATGCCCATTCTGCCTCGGGCTCTCCAGGAATTGTACGTGCAGCTGGAACCGGTGGGTTTTATCCTGATTTTGCTCCTCATTTATAGTGGCATCTGGTCAGCCCTGGTGATGCCCATTTTTCGAGTGCTCTTGAATCTCCTGCTGAGTTAGACATCTGACTGAAACAAGGGATGGGGTTGGTGGCCACCCTGTCCCCAACCACAAGGAGAAGCAGATGATTAGCTGCAATCTCAAAGAGTTCATGATCAAAAATAATCTCTATGATTATGGCAAGCTGTCCAAGGAAACCGGCATTCCCAAAGAGACGCTGGAGCACTTGGCCGAGAACCAGTGGCATCAGATCAAACGGGAGCATCTGGAGGCCCTGTGCCGCTATTTTAACTGTAAGGTGGGGGACCTGCTGGAGTATGAATTGATCGTCGGCGGGGAATTGCCAGCTTAAAGCCAGGGGTAATGGGTGTGGTGACGGGACCATCGGCAGGTTGATCTCCGGCTGCTCCCCATGGCTTGGCCCAGGACGAGGGGCCAAATTTCCTGGTTCTCGCGACGGCAAGCGGCGCCTTGGCCGGCGGGCTGGCTGCCTCGACTCAGTTTTTGCCTGAGGCGGTGATCTCGGGGGCGGTCACGGGGCGTTGGCGCCGCCCCAGGAAGTAGAGGCCAGCCACCCCGCCAAGATTGATGAGAGCCGCAGCTCCAAAGCCAGCCTCGAACCCCCAGGTGCTGATGAACGGCCCCATGGCCGCTGATCCCAACATCATGCCCAGATAAATGGCGGTGTTATATCCACCCATGGCCAAACCCCGGGCTTCGGGTGGCACCACCTCGGAGATCAGGGCCCCCAAGGGCGTAAAACCCACTCCCTGGACCGCGCCCGAGAGCATGGCCAGCAGGAGAAACGGCAGAAACTGCTGGCAAAAGGCGAAACCGACCAAGACAACGCTGAGACCCAAGAAGCCCCACAGCGATAAGGCAGTCTTATCGGTGCGATCGCTGATCCGGCCCAAGGGGATGCGAGAGAGGGCGTTAATCAGGGCCTGGCCTGCAAAGATGACGCCGATCTCCCCGGCGTTGAGACCGAACTGCAGGGCATAGAGGGGAAAGAAGGTAAAAAAGACCCCGAGGGCGGTGCAAGAGCCCAGGGTGATGGCCCAACAGCCCTGCAAAGGCCGGTTGTGGCCGCCTTCCGCCGCCAAGGTGGCCCACAGATGACGCCAGTCGTGCCCCACCGTCGGCGGCCGCGCTGGCAGAAACAGACTGACCGGCGCCAACAAGGCGAACATGGCCAGGGCGACGATGAAAAAAATGGCCCGATAGCCCAAAAATTCCGCTAAAATCCCCCCTACTGCCGGGCCCAGACTCATGGCCGTATAGATGGCAGTCGTATACCAGCCGTAAGCCCGTCCCAAGTGGCTGACCGGGGCAATATCCGCCACCTGGGCCATAAGACTGGGGCCGATCATGGCCAAACCTACCCCAAAGATCAGATAAATAGCGATCAGCTCCAGCGGACTGCGACTCCAATAGAGCAAGAGCGATCCGGCTGAGGCAATGATCAGTCCTACGTTGATAATGCGACGCCGCCCCCACCGGTCCCCCAAAAGCCCCAAAGGCAGAGCCAAAAGACCACACATGAGGAGAAAACTGGAATTAATGAATCCCACCTCTGAGGTGGTGGCCCCCAAGGACACGGCAAACAAAGGCATGACCGGCAGCCGCAGACTGGTGGCAAAATAGCTGGCAAAGGCTATGGCACACGTGAGGCCCAAGAGCGACCGATAGGAGGATGCTGTTGGCGAGGATAATGACAAGGGACGACAGCAAAACCTTTCTAAAGTTATGGGTATCGGCAGGAGGCCCGCTGCTTGGCCACCCGCCAATTATTGCCAACCGACCAGAAACCGGCAACTAATCGTCAGCCTTTGAACCGGCCCGCCAGAGTTCCCGGCTGACCACGTTGAGAAGGGCCCAGATGCCATCCAGGGCCCAGAAGCGTTCCAGCGCGGCCGGGAGGGTAAAGACCACCTGGGGCGGAAACTCTTCATCCCCCAGCCAGAGGATGACCTCCACGGTGAGATGGGGAAAGGGCGTAAGTGCCAGCCCAGCATCCCCCTGGTGGAGCTCCTGCCCTCCCAGGCTACGGCCCGCGTCGAGGAACAGGGCTCGATCAGCGCCAAAACGCTCCTCCAGCCGGGCCGTGGGCAGGGCATGGGGCCCCTGAAAAAAGGTCACCCCCCCACGATACTCCTTGGGGCTGACCTGCCGAGAGGGCAGCAAGGCTACGTTAACGCGCAGCAGAAAAAGAAGCGCCGTCAGACAGAGCTGAAACTCCGCCTCCCGCTCGGGTTGCTCCACGATCCGGAGATCCAGAGCCTCTGGGCGGATCAGGAGTCGGTGTTGAAAAAAAGGCAGCAGGTACTCCCCCTGCTGATACCAGGCGGTGGTGCGGCCACAGACTGCGGCTGGCTGGGCAGCCTGGAGCTCGGCCCAGAGAGCCGGATCCACGTCACGGCAACGCTGATACCGGATATTGGCTTCCGGATCAACCGCAATATTGTAATCACTTGCCATGCCAGTGTCACCGCCCCGAGAGCAATTTTTCATATCTATCGGGCTGAAAGCCCAGCCCGACGGCCAGATTAAGGAGGAGGTGGGCCAACTCCTGGGCCTCGGGCTGGCGTCGACGTACGGCCCTTGCCAAGTTGCTGCCATGAGCCGCCATCAGATAAAAGAAGAGGTTCTGGGCCTCCATGAGATCAACCTCTACCGGCAATTGCCGACACAGGGAGAGGGCGGCCCAGGACACTTTGGCCTGAGCCAGGGTAAAGGTTTTATCCAAATCCCGGAGGCTTTGTTCTATTAAGGAGGCCAGGTTCAGACCAATGGGATCATCCCGTAGGTGGACCTTAAGGGTTTGGGCAATCTCCTGGATTTCGGCCAATTCTCTTTGCCTCTGCCGATCAGGCTCATGTCCCTGCCAGTCTGCCACGATCCCCCGCACCATCCGACGCAGGGCAGTGAAGGCGGCCAAGCTAAAGATGCGGGGAATGACAAACCCTTCCCGGGCCATGGTATACAACAATGGCCTGACCTCCTGAAAACCCCGAATCACCTCCTGCTCTGTTTCCTCATAGACCTTTTGCAGGGAGCGGCGCAAAATCTCCCGTTTTTCCCGCTTAAACATATCATGGACGGAATAGTAGCCATCCCGGAAATATTCGGCCATGACCGTGACAATGTTTTCGGGGGAGGTCGTCAGGTTCTGGAAGAGGAACTGGGCCATGGCCTGATACTCCTCCGCGGTCTGTCCTTCCTTGACTTGGGTACGATAGAGATGGCCTCCGAAAAAGAGGGTGGCATAGCCGAGAATGTGACTCTCCTGGGTAATGCCGCTGGTCAGCCTCACCCGGCCACAGGCCAGGTCCAAGCCGCCATGGCTTTTCTCTTCGTACTCCAGGAGTTCGGGCCGGTAGTGGAAAATGGTCGGCGCCGGCTGGCGCTCCGGGTCATTGAGGAGGGTGATGCTGAAATGATTCACTAACTTGGGATAGGTGATAATGGCCGGTTTGATTTTCGTGAGGTACAAATCCCGCCCCGTGCCCATCTCCGGGACATTACTCTTGGCTTCGGCCAGGATAGCCAGGAACGGCTCTTCCAAGTTATCGTTGGTAAAGCGTTGGCCCAACTGCAGGGCTCGGGCCGCGTATTTCATGATCTGGAGGGTTTCTAGGCCGGCCAGGTCAGAGAAAAACCAACCGCAGCTCGTATACATTAAGAGAACATGGCGTTGCATTTCCAGAAGGAGGAGGGCGGTCACGCGATCGGCAGGCCGCAAGCGCGGTACGCCGTGTCGGCGGAAGAAGTCCTCCTGGGACTCCTGACCGCGGTCCAAGATGACCTGGATATAGTCATCCCGGGCGGCCCAGGGATCGGCCAGATAACGGCTCCCCACCTGGGAAAAGATCTGGGCCAGTTTGTCGTTGAGGAAGTCAAAGGCCTGACGCAAGGGCTGCCGCCACCGCTGATTCCAGTTGGGACCGCCGCCGGTATGGCAACCGCAATCCCGATGCCAGCGGCCCACGCCATGGGCACAGCTCCAGGAGCTCCCCAAGCCGTCCGGTCCCAGGGAGATTTCCACCTCATAGAGGGGGGGATTTTTTTCCAAAAAGGCCCGGTAGTTGGTAACCTCCCACCCCCGCTGCGGGCAGAGGGCCGACAGGGCATAGGCCAAACCCATCTCCCCGAAATGTTTGTGGTGGCCAAAGGTTTCGCCGTCCGTGGCCACCGAGAGCAGCTGGGGCCCGGGCTGTTCCGGCCGGATTTTGTGGCCGAGGCTGGCCAACAGACGGTTGCTGTCGGCCAACAGATCGCCGAAACTCAGTTCCGCCGCGGTCTGGCCATCATAGAAAAAGATATCCATGAAAGGGCGCTTGCCGGCGGCTTGGGGCGGGCCCACAAAACAGCGGTATGCCTGGGTAGTATCAATGCTGCCGTTGCTGACATCCTGCCAGGGACCGCCTTTGAGGGGGCGGACCCGACGGGCCTGCCAGGGTGAGAGGATGACATATTTCAGGTCAAGGGCGGCCAGCTCCTGCAGCACCTCCATGTTGACCGCGGTCTCCGGTAGCCACATGGCTTCGGCCGGCCGTTGGAACCGCTTGCTGAAATCTTGCAGTCCCCAGAGAATTTCTGTCCGCCGGTCCCGTGCCTGAGCGAGGGGAAGGATGACATGATTATAGGCCTGGGCCATGGCATTGCCGAAGCCCAAACGGGCCAGACTGTCGGCATCCGCAGCCAGGATACGTTCATAGGTCACCGGCGCTTGGGCCGCCAGCCAGGAGAGGAGCGTCGGCCCCACGTTAAAGCTGATATATTCAAAATTATTGACGATATCCAGGATGCGGAGTTGATCGTCCCGGATCCGGGCGCAGGTGTTGGGGGTATAACACTCCCGGGTGATGCGGGCATTCCAGTTGGGAAAAGGATAAGCACTCTCTTCCAGTTCAATCTCTTCAATCCAGGGGTTTTCCCGGGGCGGTTGATAGAAATGGCCGTGAACCACCACAGAGACCTGGGGGGCAGCGGAGCTGGGCGTGGGCATAGGGTTTCCTTAAAAAATTAACTCAGCCAGATCCCGCCAGCTGTACACCACAGGGAAGGGATGGGGCCGACGATTCCAAGGTTGGTCAAAAACCAGGGGTTGAATCCCTGAAAGGGCCAACTGAAAACAGGTCTCCAGCCGGTCTTCCACAAAATAGTGGATGTTGTGCTCCTGCAAATAGGTCAATTTGGCGTCGGGATGGCCGGTGGCGATGATCTGCAAAGCTTGCCGGGGCACCTCCGGCAACTGCCTGGCCAACCAGGTGGCAATGGGTTCGGCTTTGTCTCGGGCCGTGACAAATAAGACGGGCTGTTCCTGGGCCAGGCGGGTGAGGGTAGGGACTGCCTCAGGGAGGGGCGCAATCTCCAATTGATCGGGGTAATTTAAGAGGAGGTCCAGGATTTCCCAGATAATCCATTGGTCCAACTTCAGACAGCTGGCCAGATCAAAGTCCACAATATCCTCATAAGTCAGATGGTGGACCCCATACCGGTCTCGTGCCAGGTGGAGAAACGTGGACATGATATCGGCCACCACTCCGTCAATATCAAAGGCCAGATGGCGGGGATCGATTTTTCTTATATCTCTCTGATTAAGCATCGGTTGGTTTTACTGGTTTCCTGTCAAAATCCCGGAGGAGAGCCAAGACCTCGGCCTCGCTGAGATCATACCACCGCTGATAGGCCGCCGCCACGGCAAAAGGACGGCGGGTGCGGACATTGAGGCAGACTACCGTGGCACCGGTCTTGGCCATGACGGTATCAATGGTGTCCAACAGACCGGTGGGGACAGCCACAATGAGTTGTTGGGGCTGCTGGCGAGCCAGAAACTGCAGGGCCGCCAGCATGGTGTAGCCCGAAGCCAGGCCGTCATCCACCACCATTAGGGTCTTGTTGGTCATTTCGGGGTAAGGCCGTCCTCCTCGGAAAACTGCTTCCCGCTGCTGCAGATTCTGCTGCGTTGCCGCAACCTGCGCCTCGATCTGTTCGGGGGTCAACCCCAGCGCCCGGACCAGGGGTTCATTCAGGATCACCTGGCCGTCTGGGGCCAAGGCGCCGAACCCGGCCTCGGTATTCCACGGAATCTGCAGCTTCCGGACAATGACCAGCTCGAGGGGCAGTTTGAGGCTTCGGGCAATGGGTGCGGCCACCGGCACCCCACCCGCCGGGATGGCCAGAACCAGGCCGTCCACCCCCTGCCAAGCCTGGAGTTTGACTGCCAATAACTCGCCGGCCGCGGTCCGATCGGCAAAGACGCCCTGCCTCTCCCGCCAACGGGGTTCTTCGATCAACATGGGCTGCATGAAGATATTTTCCTCATTCTGACAAGACTATGCAAGATGCAATTTCGGGACTGCACTTAGAGGCCTGGGCAACGGTTGGCCTCTTGGTTAAAACTTCGGTCCGATTGCTTTTGACTGTCATACAATTTGTGACAGGAAAATCATAGCCGCCGTGATTTTTAAACTTCTCCGCATCTGATAGGTTTGCTAAAATTAAAATTCTTTGTTACCAAGTGCGAAACCTTCTCATGCTCTTGTCCAACCAAGCGCAGTTGGGGGTAATTTTACGGATTGGAGTCGCCTATGAAAACAGTGGCCCAAAAGATCCAGGAACTGAAGGAGAAAGAAGCCCAAATTAAAGCCATGGGCGGGGCGAAAGCCGTGGCCAAGCAGCATGAGGCCGGTAAGCTGACCGCTCGGGAACGCCTGGATCACTTTTTTGACCCGGGGACTTTCCGGGAAACGGATATTTTTGTCAAACACCGGTGTGTCAATTTCGGCATGGAAAAGGTTGATATACCGGCCGACGGTGTGGTCACCGGCTTTGGCCTGGTGAACGGGCGGCCGGTCTTCGCCTTTGCCCAGGATTTCACCTCCCGGGCTGGCTCCCTGGGGGAGATGCATTCCAAAAAAATCACCAAGATCATGGATTTGGCCCTCAAGGCGGGGGTGCCTTTTGTGGGTCTGAACGATTCCGGGGGCGCTCGCATCCAGGAAGGGGTAGACAGCCTTTCCGCTTACGGGCAGATCTTTTACCGCAATGCCATCGCCTCGGGGGTCATCCCCCAGATTTCCGCCATCATGGGGCCCACCGCCGGAGGCGCGGTCTATTCCCCGGCTATGACGGATTTCATCTTCATGGTTAAAAATACCTCTTATATGTTCATCACCGGTCCAGACGTCATCAAGAGTGTCACCGGTGAGGAGATTACCTTTGAAGATCTGGGCGGTGCCATGGCCCATAATAGCAAGAGCGGCGTGGCCCATTTTGCCTGTGAGGATGACCGGGATTGTTTGGATCAGATCAAACGCCTCCTGAGTTTTATCCCCAATAATAATATGGAGGACCCGCCCCGGGTGGCCTGCAGTGACCCCACGAGTCGGGAGGATGCTGCCTTGGACAGCCTGGTGCCCGACAGCCCCCAGGAATCCTATGATATGTATGACCTCATCCGCAGCATTGTGGATGATGGCGACATTTTTGAGCCCCACCGTTACTATGCCCAGAACATCATCACCGCCTTTGCCCGATTGAACGGCCGCAGCGTGGGTATTATCGCCAACCAGCCTCGGGTCCTGGCCGGTTGTCTGGATGTGGATGCGGCTGACAAGGCCACCCGGTTTATCCGGTTCTGCGATGCCTTTAACATCCCCTTGCTGACCATCGCGGATGTGCCCGGTTACCTGCCAGGCAGTGACCAGGAATGGCGGGGCATCATCCGGCATGGGGCTAAGCTCCTGTGGTGTTACTCCGAGGCCACGGTACCGAAGCTGACCCTCGTCACCCGCAAGGACTATGGCGGCTCGTATCTGGCCATGTGTTCCCGTGATCTGGGTGCGGATATGGTCTTTGCCTGGCCCACCGCCGAGATTGCGGTCATGGGGGCCTCTGGGGCCGCCAACGTCATTTTCCGCAAAGAGATCAAAGAAGCTCCTGATCCGGCGGCCAAACGGGCGGAAATCATCGCGGAATACGAAAATCTCCTCTACAACCCTTACATCGCCGCTTCCCGGGGGTTTGTGGATCAAGTCATTGTGCCCCGGGAAACCCGGCCAAGGCTCATCGAGGCCCTGGAAATCTTGAGCACCAAACGGGAAACCTTACCGCCCAAGAAGCACGGCAACATCCCGGTCTAAGGCAGAGTTAGGTCGGCGGGCGGTGGTCCAGCGCCGCCTGGCCTTTTGGCCAAGCCTGGGCAAGCCCAGGGCTTTAGGGGCCGACCTCGCCACCAGTCATGAGGAGAATGGTATGAGGAATATCAAACCACCCGTCCTGGCCGCCATCAGCGCCGCCATCGCGGCTTATCTGGCCGATGAGGAGGCTGCCTTGCAGCAACAGCAGCAGGCCGCTGCCCTGATGAGTCTGGCTGCCTTGGGCGGTCTGCCGGGCCCACCGGTCAATCTCTGGGCCCTGTCGGGACGTCAACAAACCATGCAATTGCGGTTGCTCACCCAACGCCGCAGTTTACGTTAAGGTCACTTTTTCAGGGGTAGGGCGACGGCAGCGGCAAAACAACTTGATAACATGGCAACGGCCGCCCGTGACTAACCCCTGACCACTCTTATGTAAAAGGAGTTCGTATGGCCGGGAAAAACCCCATTAAATTTACCGATACCACGTTCCGGGATGGCCACCAGTCCCTCTTGGCTACCCGGATGCGCACCGAGGACATCATCCCCTTTATGCAGCGGATGGATGAGATGGGCTACTTCGCCCTGGAAGTCTGGGGTGGTGCCACCTTTGACACCGCCCACCGCTTCCTGGGCGACGATCCGTGGGATCGCATCCGCCTCATCAAGGGTATCCTCAAGAAGACCCCCACCATGATGCTGCTGCGGGGTCAGAACCTGGTGGGTTACCGCAACTATGCCGATGACGTGACCTATCGCTTCGTGCGCTATGCCGCCGAGGCGGGGGTCGATATCTTCCGGGTCTTTGACGCCCTCAACGACCGGCGCAACTGGGAAGTAGCGGTCAAGGCCCTCATGGATGCCAAGAAAGAAGGTCTCATGGCCCACTTCCAAGCTGCGGTCTGCTACTCCTTGACCCAGCGGCGCATGGGTGGCCCCATCTTCAACCTGGAGTACTACCTCAAGTTTGCCAAAGAGTGTGAAGAGATGGGCGCCGATTCGGTGGTCCTCAAAGACATGGCCGGCATGTGTTCTCCCTACGATGCCTATCAGATCATTAAGGGCATGAAGGAGACCATCAAAATCCCCGTGGAGTTCCATACCCACTATACCAGCGGCTCCGGTTCCATGAGTTATCTCAAGGCCATCGAGGCCGGCGTGGACATCGTCGATGTCTGCCTGTCTCCCTTCGCCCTCCGGACTTCCCAACCAGCCATTGAACCCCTGGTGGTGGCTGTGGAAGGGACGGACCGGGAAACGGACATGGATCTGGCCAAGCTCATCGAGATCGGCTACGATTTGGAAAAGGTGGCCGTGAAATACCGGGATCTTCTCGACACCAGCAAGATGGCCCAGATCGACACGGGCGTGTTGCTGCACCAGATCCCGGGCGGCATGTACTCCAACCTGGTCAACCAATTGAAAGAACTCAATGCCCTGGACCGCATCCACGAAGTGATGGCGGAACTGCCCAACACCCGCCGGGAA
>CAZARS010000062.1:4371-17012 GCA_964487625.1 uncultured Desulfobacca sp. | reverse complement strand
ACTCTAGACGGGCGTTGGCCAGATCAATGGAATCGGTGAGGACCGACACCCCCGCGGCGCGAATTTCTCTGACTTTGCCAGGCACGAGGGCCAAGACCAGATCCAGATCATGGATCATCAGGTCCCGGACCACATCCACATCGGTGCCCCGCTCCTTAAAAAAGGCCAGGCGGTGGATTTCGATGAAACCTGGCTCCTTGACCCGACGGCTGAGCTCTTCTGTAGCCGGATTAAATCGTTCCAGGTGGCCTACCTGCAGGATGCGGCCCTCTTGGCGGGCCAAGGCCACCAGCTCTTCGGCCTCTGCTACGGTAGTGGCCAAAGGCTTTTCTGCCAGGACGTCGATGCCATGGCGCAGACATTCCTGCACCACGGCATAGTGTTGGGTGGTGGGGACGGCCACGCTGACTGCCTCTACCTGGGGCAACAGGTCCCGATAATCGGTATAGGGTTGGGTCTGGCATTCTTGGGCCACCCGGGCCGCTTTCTCCGGATCGATATCCACGACGCCCACCAGTTCGGCATTTTCCAGGGCAGCATACTTTTGGGCATGGAAGCGGCCCAGATAGCCTACGCCGATGACGCCGGCTTTGATCTTCTTCATAGGCTCGAACAAGTTTAGTAGTTTCTATCCAAAAAACGGGTTTTAAGCCAGATTTCTTGCCGCTCAATCTGAACGCCTCACCTGCTTAACGAGCGGAAGAATTATTTTATGGCCCTCACCCCAACCCTCTCTCAGCCTAGCGGGGAGAAGGAGCTAAGGACTGTTTGAATGGGCCCTGAGGAATGGGTTAACTGCGGTTAACTATCAGCAAAGCTTGACTTGTCAACCATGCTGAAGGTTGACCGGCAAACACCTGGCCAACTAGCTGAGCTTAGGGCAGGACCAACTGCTCCCCGGCCTGAAGGCCGGCCAGGACTTCCACCTGATGGCCATAGGTCTTGCCCAGGCGTACCTGCCGATTTTGGGGGCCAGTGGGTGTCTGGACTTTGACTGTCTCCAGTTGGCCCACGGTTTTGACGGTTGCCAGCGGAATCAGCAGAGCCGACCGGGGCTGGCCAGCAAAGAAAAGGCGGCCAAAGAGGCCGGGCTTCAATTCCGGGCGCCAGGGCAAGCGAGCTTTCACCAGAAAGGTGCGGCTGGCGCTGGCCGCTTCCGCCACTACCTCTTCAATGACCGTGTCCACTTCCCACTGGAGGCTGGGGATGACCACCCGCACACCGGCGCCCGGCTGCAGGGATGGCCCGAAACGCTCCGCCACATGGGCCTCTAAGCGCATGCGGCGAGGGTCAAAGATGGTGAAGAGGGGCCGTCCCGGGCTGGCCAGATCGCCGACATCCACCATCTTTTCCGCCACCAGACCGTTGGCCGGGGAAACCACCTTGGCGTACCGGAAATAGGCCTGGGCTTCGCTTACTGCTTGTTGGGCCTGCAGCACCTGGGCTTGGAGGGTCTCATAGCGGGCTTTGATCTGGTCGAATTCCCGCCGAGGCACCACCCGTCGTTCCAACAGAGCCCGGAAGCGCTGATAATCACTATGGGCCTGTTGGAGTTGGGCCTGCAGGGAGGCCACCTGCTCTTGGGCCTGCCCCAAACGGCTGCGTAATTCGGCGTCATCCAGAACGGCCAACACTTGCCCGGCGTGCACCTGATCACCAGGGGCCACTTTGATGGCCAGGATGCGTCCCATGGCTTGGGCAGCCACCTGCGGCTGTTGGGCCGAGGCCACTACCCCCGGAGCCTCTTGCCAGTCCATGACTTGCTGCCAGCTTGCTGTGGCCAGACGAGCGGCGGGAACTGCCTCGGCCCGGGGTCCCGTGCCCGGCCCTACCCGCTGGCGAAATACCCCCTGCATCCATAAGAGCATCAGGATCAAGGCGCTAAGAAAGAGCAAGCCGATAACGAGCTTTTTGGGAACCGCTTTCATGACCGCTCACGACGGTTGCAGGTTAAGGGTTGTGGCGCCAAGGCCGGTCACTTCAAACCATTTCTATCATACTCTGGGCCATGGCCGTCAAGGAGAAAAAGGTGAAGAGGGTGATTCAAGGCACTTATCAAGAAAAATTTCCCGTGAAGCTATCCCCCTTACCTGACCATTCCTTGACCGGGACAGCGCAACATGAAAATGGCTGACACCACTTGTTACCCGTGCACCTTAATATTCTAAAAGCCATTGCAAAATCCCCCATCTAGCCTCTCCCCCTAGCAGGGGAAGAGGAAGTTACAGAAAAAAATCGATGGTTAAAGAAAAATCTGGCAGGCCAGAGCCTTTGCCCCACGTGCTAACCACTCGCTTACGCGTGCGGCTTGAATATTGTCAAAAGCGCAGCCTGACAGGGTTGGCGCGGCTAAGCCTCTGATATACCTTTTTACCAGACGATGCTTTCTAAAGAGGTCAGCGGCAGGCGTGCCTCCAGGGCTTCAGGCTGGACGGCCAAGTGGGCCGCATATCCATCAGCCTGCTGGAGGGCGTCGGAGAAGATCAGGCCGCTACGCTCAGTTAGTTCCGGTAAGGTAACCTGATAAACCTTGAATTCTTTTAGATCCAACAACTCCAATTGATCGAGGCTCTGGGTTAAGAGGAAGGCCCGGACCTGCAGACGCCCCTCTTCCACAAAGGCCAGGATTTTATAGAATTGGCGGGGAATTTTAACGCCCCGAAACTCCCGGTCATCATCGTGGAAGATGGGTCCCCCGATGACGCTGACCCGGGCATCCTCCACATCCACCTCGGCAAAAACCGCATCCTCCAACCTGCCCCAGATGCCGCCCAGACCACTTTGATTAAAATTGTCCATCTGAGGAGTGATATTGGTAAAGAAGAAGGAATCCTTATTGGCCTGACGGGCTGCCGCCTCACTGCCCCAGAGCAGGTCAGCCCGCCGGGCAATGTGCCCCCGATCCAGGCGGTTACCGGCGTAGATGTTCTCACCCACTTGAAACTGCGCCGGAATACGGGGGTCCAGCATAAATTTCAAGCCCTTGCGGCTGAGTTTGCGCAGACTGCTACCGTCGATATTCCAGGCGACCCAATAGGCCAGCCGGCGTCGACGACTGAGGGTCAAGGAAAAATGGGTGTAATGAATCACGGCCTCTCCATCGAGCTGATAAACATCGGCAAACTGGGCTGGACCAAGGCTGGGCAGGTCCACCCGATGGCGCAGGAAATTTTTATCAAAACCCTGTGCCTCCTTGCCGACCTCCACCACTGCCGGCGGTTGGGGCAGGATGGCCAGCTTTTCAAAGATCGAGGCGGGATAGGCGGCGAGGGCGTACTCATCGGGGTTTTGGTCCGCTTCTCCAGCAAAATGCAAGCCGGCCATGATGTTGGTGACCTGACCCTGTTGATCTTTAAAGAGCCAGACCGAGCCCGAATCGCCCCCCATGCTGATTTCACCTAAGGCCGGCAGGAAGTCGGGATCAGGGCCGATTTCAAAGCCACCGACGGTTACATCACCTTCGGGCAACTTGTAATCGAGCTTGACGAGGATATGGATCCGGGTGACGATACCATGGGTAACCCCGCTACTGCGGCCGCTCTTGATCACTTTGTCGCCCAGTTCAGGTTCGCCCAAGCGCTCCACCTGGACTCCCAAGTCCATGATCACCGGGTCATATTTTCGGTCCTCTAGGCTGGCCAGGGCCCCATCTCCAGCTATTCCCAAGTAGGACCGGACCAATTTACCCAGCCGGTTCAGATGCAGCCGGTTATCATCTCGTCGGCCGGGTTGCACGATGGTATCGCCGATGGCTCCCACGGGGCCGTGGAGAACGTGCCAGTTGCTGAGGGCATAGGGAGTGCCATCGACGCGATCATAAACAATGCACCCCAAGGTGCCGGCACTGACTGCTACGTGGCCGAGGCTGATCCCCGGTTTAACTGGGTCATGGCGGCTTTTGCGGGGATCGGCTTCAGGTTCGCCCTCGGTTAAGAGGCGATAATCTGGGCCGAACCTGCGCTGGATGACATCCGTGGGTATCGCCACGCCTTCCACCATGATGACCTCGGGAATTAACTCTGTGTCCATGGCGGCCAGGGCCTCAGGGGCCGCCTTTCGGTCCACCGTGAACTGGATGGCTATTTCGCCGGTATCTTTGCCCCCTTTCTTTTTATAGCCGATGCCGATGGAAGTAATGTTGGGGTCGCGCAGGTAGCTCTCCCCTTTAGATCGGATAAACTTTTTGAGCTTGTCTTCGATAAACTCCGGGGTGATGGCACCCTGGGATCCAGACGGCGACTGTGGCTCGGGACTCATGGTATCCTCCTGACTTGTTGGTTCTAAAACCCTGAGAGAATTATAAGGCCAAAGGCAGCCAGCATGGCGCTTTCCCGCCATCCATCAGTTTTACGACCATCCCGATCCTTAACCTTTTGCCTTACCGTCTGGCTAAAAGGTAATGGGAGACCAGCCATTCCTGGCCGCGCTTGAGACCCCACAACTCAGCACAGGCCATGAAGAACATGCGCCAGCGTTGGAGCCACCGCTGTTCTTGGCCGGGGCCATAGGTTTGCCGCAAGATGGGCAAAATAGCGGGGCGGTGGGCATCGAGGTTGGCCAGCCAGGCGTTGGCCGTCTTTTCATAATGGCGGCCGTCCAGGCGCCAATGGTCCTGGACTACCAGATCATCCTGGCAGTAGAGGAGCAGGTCATCAGCCGGCATGAGGCCGCCGGTAAAGAATTCCCGGCCCATCCAGTTGGCGGCCCCTGTGGTCTCAAAAAAATAGGCATGCTCTCGATGACTAAAAATATGGAGGAAAAATTTCCCCTCAGGGCGGAGCCAGGTGGCGATCCGCTTGAGCAGCCGGGGCCAGTTGCGGAGATGCTCAAACATCTCCACCGAAACCACCCGGTCGAAGGTCCGGGGCGGAGCAAAATGATTTATATCGGCAGTGATAACCGTGATATTGTTCAGACCTTGGACCGCAGCCAGCTGGAGAATGGTCTGCCTCTGGGCCTGGGAATTGGACACCGCGGTGATGTGGGCTTGGGGATATTGCCCTGCCAACCAGAGGCTCAAGGAGCCCCAACCGCAGCCCAAGTCCAAAATTGCCTGGCCATCTTGGATTTCGGCCCGTTGGCAGGTCAAGGCCAGCATGGCCTCTTCGGCCGCGGCTAAGGTCGTTCCCCCTTTTTCCCAGAGGCAACAGCTATATTTCCGCCGCGGTCCCAGAACCAGGCGGAAGAATGCGGGGGCCACCTCGTAGTGCTGGCGGTTAGCGTAATCCACGGCCACGGCAATGGGTCCTTGCCGCATCCGCCGCAGCACCTCTTTCTTCTGCTCCAAGCGGGTGGCCAAGTCCCCCCGCTGCCGCCACAACCGGGTCCGACTCAGCCACCGGCAGCCGAGGCGAATCAACCCATCAGGCAGGTGCCCTTGTTCGGCTAATGATATGAGAAAATCCATAGCTCTTGCCTTTTCATTTTTATAGCCGCTGCCGCTATGACGTCTCTGGGGGGAAGATAAGCACTTTTTCTTTAAAAATAAGGAAGGTCTGAAAAAAGGAGCGGATTTCTTAAACCTCTGGCAATATTTTCTGTTGCCAGCCCACCGCCGGGGCGAGATTCTTGGGTCGCTTCTCTCCCGCAGAGTGACTATGCGAGGCTCGAGGCACTGCAATCAGGGAAAACCTTTATTTGGCCAAGGCCCTGCCTGACATGCGTGATCTATAATCGTTCTCGAAAGTTTTTTTCGGGCTGACCTGTTGCATAAGGCTTTACGGTCGGGTCATGAGAAACTATTCTTAAGAAGTGCTATCCTATCTTACCCGGCCCCTGGCCTCTCGACCTCTCCCCAGGGAGGTTAAGGTGGCCAGGCCGACAGTTGAGAGCACCATGTCCACCGTAAAACCTTGCCAGACGTATCTGCTCTGCCTTGCCTGCCCTCATGAAGCCGTGGTTCCAGTTGGGGCCGTGGGGGAGGTTATCTTAACCCCCGGCCGCTATCTCTACGTGGGTTCTGCCCGCCGGTATCTGGCAGCCCGTTTGGCCAGACATCGACGTTCCCAGAAACGGTATCACTGGCATATTGATTACCTCTTGGGGAGTGGAGCCTTGGCCATCCAGGAGATCTGGCTGACTCCAACGCTGCCGGAATGTGTTTTGGCGGGCACACTCTTGCAACATCCGGCCGTCAAGGTTCCCCACCCCCGGTTGGGGGCCAGCGATTGCCGCTGCCCGGCCCATTTTCTCTGCTGGCAGGGGCAGGTGGCCAGCCTGCGACACCTCCTCCTGGCATTGGGATTGATACCTGAATCAGGCGCTTGACAAGGGACGGGGAAAAGCGTATATCTTATTGCAACTGAATTTCAATTGCGAAAAGGAAGTGCAATGACCCAGAAAAGACTCAGTGACTTGCGACCCGGAGAAGCCGGCGTGGTGGAGCGGGTGACGGGGGACGGCCGGTTCCGTCAACGTCTCCTGGAGATGGGTCTGACCCGGGGAGTCAAGGTGGCCATGGAAAAGACCGCTCCCCTGGGCGACCCGACCGAATATATCGTTAAAGGCTATCATATCAGTTTGCGCAAGGGCGAGGCAGATCTCATCTTGCTCCACGACATCCAGGAGGTTGAGGCCTGATGCCAAAAAAATTGACCGTCGCCTTGGCCGGTAACCCCAATGTGGGCAAGACCGCTTTGTTCAATAACCTAACGGGAGCCAGACAACATGTGGCCAACTGGCCCGGCGTGACTGTGGAAAAGAAAGAGGGTGTTGTCCGGCATGGGGATTACGACATTACGGTGGTGGACCTGCCAGGCACCTATAGTCTAAGCCCTTATTCCCTAGAAGAGATCATTTCCCGCAACTTCATCATTGACGACAAACCGGATGTGGTGATCAATGTCATCGATGCCAGCAATCTGGAGCGGAACCTCTTTCTGTCGGCGCAGATTATTGATCTGGGTGCCAAGATGGTCTTTGCCCTGAATATGGTGGACACGGCGGCCAGTCGGGGGATTCAGATTGACCAGAAGCGACTGGCGGAGCTGTGGGGCGTTCCTGTGGTCCCCACCGTGGCCAACCGCAATCAGGGGACCCAGGAGCTTCTGGATGCCGTGGTGCGCATTGCCGAAGCCCGGGATCCCGTCTCCCGCCACATCCATATTGATTATGGGCCAGATGTGGAGGCGGTCTTGGCCCGGATTGAAAAGGTGTTGGCTCCCGAGGGGGCAGCCAGTGATGAACATTATCCCCGTTGGCTGGCCACCAAACTCCTGGAACTGGACCCGGATGCCATCCGCCGGATCGATACCCATCCCCGCCGGGATGAGGTGTTGGCCCAAGTGGAAGAAGGACGCCGCCAACTGGAGAAGACCTGGGGTGAAGATGCGGCGGTCCTGGTGGCCGAACGGCGCTATGGTTTTCTAGGCGGCACCGTCAAGGAAGTGCAAAAGGAAGAGCTGGCCAAACGCATCGTTCTGTCCGAACAGGTGGATAAGGTCCTGACCCACCAATTGTTCGGCTTCCCCATCTTCCTGTTTTTTATGTGGCTATTGTTTCAAATGACCTTTACCTTGGGCGAACTTCCCATGAGCTGGATCGAGGCCGGAGTCACGGCTCTGAAGGGCGGTGTTCGCACCCTCTTGCCGGAAGGGTGGCTCAGTGATCTGATCAGCGAAGGCGTGATCGGGGGCGTGGGGAGCGTCCTGGTCTTTCTCCCACAGATTTCCCTGCTCTTCCTGGGGATCTCCTTTCTGGATGACACCGGCTACATGGCCCGGGTGGCCTTTATTATGGACCGCATCATGCACGCCTTGGGGCTGCACGGCAAATCCTTCATCCCCATGCTCATGGGTTTTGGCTGCAACGTGCCGGCCATCATGGCCACCCGGGGGTTGAACAGCCAACGGGATCGCATCCTCACCATGCTCCTCATTCCCCTGATGAGCTGCAGTGCCCGCCTACCGGTCTATGTGCTCTTTGCCGGGGTTTTTTTTCCCCGACGGGCTGGCCAGGTGATTTTCGGCCTTTATCTTTTCGGCATCCTCATGGCGGTCTTCTTGGGCATGGTCTTCAATAAGATTCTCCTGCGGGGTCAGGAAGAGCCTTTTGTGATGGAGTTGCCGCCCTATCGCCTCCCGGCTTTCCGGGGGGTGGTGATCCACATGTGGGACAAGGTGACGGTCTACCTCAAACGCATGGGGAGCGTCATCCTGGTGGCCTCCATAATCATCTGGTTTCTGGGCGCCTATCCGCAAAATCCGGAGTTGCCGGCCATCTTTGCCCAGGAGCGGGCCCAGTTGGAGGCCACCTTTGCGGCCAAAGCCCAAGAGCTGCAGGGACAGCCGGACCTTGCCAAACTCTGTCGGGACTTGGAAAAGGAGAAAGAGGCAGCGCTGGTGGAACTGCGTCACCGTCAGCAGGCCAGAGAAATGCGCCAGACCTTCATCGGCCGGTTAGGGGCGGTGCTGGAACCGGTATTGCGCCCCCTCGGGTTCGACTGGCGGATGAGCGTCAGCCTGCTCAGCGGTTTTGTGGCCAAAGAGATTGTCATCAGCACTTTGGGAGTGCTCTATGAAGTAGGCGAGGTGACCGAAGGCGCGGCCACGACCTTGGGCGAAGCTCTCAAGACCTCGGGCCTGACGCCAGCCGTAGCTTTGACCTTCATGGTCTTCGTGCTTCTTTACACGCCTTGCCTGGCCACCATTGTGACCCTGTGGCGGGAGAGCGGCGCCCTGAAATGGATGCTTTTTGCCGTCAGCTATCAGCTCGTCTTGGCATGGCTGACTGCCTGGGTGGTGCTGCGGCTCGGCCTCGTGCTGGGATTGGGCTGAGCCGGGCAGGGGCCCTTACCGTTGTTTCGGCTTGACCAAGGGCACAAAAGCCACCGGGGTGATGACCTCCTCTTTAAAGGTGTTCCCCTGTTTGGTGAGCTTAAGGAGATATTGCGGGCCAAAGACGGGGCCCACCGGGATGATGAGGCGGCCTCCGTCTTTCAGTTGCTCTTTCAGGGCTGGAGGTACTTCTGGGGCCGCGGCGGTGACCAGGATGGCATCAAAAGGGGCCTGGTCCGGCCAACCCAAGTAGCCGTCACCAGCCTTGACGGTTATCTGGGCATACCCCAGCCGGGCCAGGCGGTCGGTCGCGGCTTGGGCCAATTCCGGGACAAGTTCGATGGTAAAGACCTGGTCGGTCAATTCTGCCAGGATGGCGGCTTGATAGCCTGAACCGGTGCCCACTTCCAGGACCCGCATCCCCGGTTGAACCATGGCCGCCTGGGTCATCAGGGCCACGATGTATGGTTGGGAGATCGTGGCTCCGTGCCCGATGGGTAAGGGTGTATCATCATAAGCCCGGGACACCAAATGGGATGGGACAAACTGGTGACGCGGCACCTTGGCCATGGCCGCCAATACTCTCGGGTCAGAGATATCCCGTCCTTTGAGATCCCGTTCCACCATCCGTTGCCGGCTGGCCGCCAGGTCTTCGGCCTCGGCGATTGCCGGAGAAACGTGAAGCGCCAGCCCCAGTCCTAACCCCAGGCTCAGGGCCAGCATAATCATCCCGCTCCGCATGGCCTCCCCCTGTTCTCAACCGCAATTGCAATCGTGTGATGCCTGTACTGCGGCAATCCGGGCCCGGAGCGCGGCAATGGTGGCCCGGTAATCTGCGGTGCCGAAGATGGCGCTGCCAGCCACAAAGACCTCGGCTCCGGCCTGGGCCAGATCAGCAATGGTGTCCAGATTGACGCCGCCATCCACCGCAACCCGGATGGGGTGGTTGACCCGCCTCACCATTTCCCTGATGTCCCGCACTTTAGGCAGCATCGTCGCAATGAAACTCTGGCCCCCGAAGCCGGGGTTGACCGTCATGACCAGTATCAAGTCCAGGTCGTCCAAGACATACCGGATGGCCTCCGGTGGTGTGGCCGGGTTGAGGACCACCCCGGCGCGGCATCCCAACCGCCGGATCTCCCGCAAAGTCCGATGGAGGTGGGGGGAGGTTTCCACATGCACCGACAGGTAGTCGGCCCCGGCTGCGATAAATGCCTCCAGATAACGCTCCGGCTGACTAATCATCAGATGCACGTCGAAGGGCACGGTGGTGAGCGGCCGCAGGGCGGCAATAACCGGTGGCCCGATGGTTATATTGGGGACAAAATGCCCGTCCATGACATCCAGGTGCAGCCAGTCGGCCCCGGCCGCCACCACTGCTTGGATCTCTTCCCCGAGCCGGTCAAAGCGGGCCGACAACAGGGACGGAGCGATGATCGCCATGGTTGTCTCCATGCCAAAACAATCTCAAGGGCTGGACGCAGCCTTTGGAACGACGGTTTCCTGGGCCGGGGGGGCCATCTCTGCCCCTCCCAGGGTCAGTTGATGGAAGAAAATCTGGACAAATTTCCCCGAAGCTACCTCGGGTAATAGAAACTGAGGCGGGGGCATGGCCTGGGCCTCGCCACTAAAAGCCGTGAAGAGGCGTTGCGACAGGGCGGCCAACTGTTCTACAGTATGCGGGATCAGATCTGACGGAATCGCGGCGCTCAGATCAAAACGCCGACAGGCCAGGGGACGCTGGGAAAAGACTAAACATTCGTCATAGATATTCAAAGGGCAGAGGAGGTTGGCAGCCCGGTAGCGGGACTGAAACGCCTCTTCCCCGGGTTTGCCGCTCTCTTGGAGGGTCTTGAGCACCGGCAAGATTGCCAGGGCTCGCTGCACCACCTGCTGGCGGTCCCGCCGCCCCAAATGGGCATTAAGAATGTGGTGCAAGTAGACCGCCTCCAAAAAGCTCAAGAGGACCGGTTCCTGGCAACAACGGCTGTGATCTCGTCCACACTGACTGTCCGACAGGTACCGCTCCAGACCGCTCCAGATTTCTTCCAATTCCACGAAATAAGGGAATAAGTCGACGAGCTGTTTGCTTTCCAGGGAGGGTTCCCGGATGGTCAGCGGCTTTTCCCGTTTGCCGTATTTCCGGATGAACCACCACTGATCGAAATTGGCCGGCTTGGACTTCAAGCCCTTGAGTTTTTTGCCGGCTAATTTATGGCCCAAGCCCTTGCGCAGCAGGTAGGCATTGACCACGGTGCCGGTGCGGCCGATGCCATACCGGCAGTGGACCAGGACTTTTTTGCCCAGGAATAGGCATTCATCCAGCCAATCCAAAGCCTTTTCCAGTTCGGCCAGGTCTGGGGCCTCTTCATCAGGAATGGGGAAATAATAAACCTCAAAACCTGCGTCCGCCTCGATCCAATGGAGATCACAAAATTCGGCGCAGAGATTCAGGATAGCATTAATACCTTGTTCCCTGAGACTGTCCAGCGCCTCATAGGACATGGGCGCCTGCCCGACTGCAAGGTTATTGGTGAGCCAATGTAATTGATACATGGGGGTGAGAGGTCACAATCAAAGGTTCAGGCTTCAGGATCAAGGGTAATCAATTCGCTCCATATTCCCTTTATATCACAATGCCCGGAGGGCCTCCACAATGTTCATGCGGGCGGCCCGGAAAGCCGGCAGCAACCCGCCCACCAATCCCATCACCAGGCCGAAAAGCAGGCTCTTGGCGGCAATGTCGGGGGTGAGGGAGAAATTAAAGGCGACTTCGGAAAAGGTAGCCCAGTTGGTCGTGGAAATGGTAAAAAACTGCATGCTCGAGGCGGCCGCGAGGCCGATGAGGCCGCCCAGGAGGCCGATGAGCAGGGACTCCAGGAGAATGGCCAACAAGATATTGCTGCGGCCGAACCCCAAGGCCCGGAGCGTGCCGATTTCCACCGTGCGGGTGGCCACTGCGGCATACATGGTGATCATGGCTCCCAGGACGGCCCCCAAACTGAAGATGATGGTTAAAACTAAACCTAAGAGGCGGATAAAATCAGCCATGCGCCGGGATTGGTCTTCGTAAAAATCAATTTCCCGTTTTACCTGCACCGGCAGACGGGGGTCGGCCTCCAAGCGGGTCTTGAGAGGCCTAAAATCGCCGGGGGTGCGTAGTCGGAGAATGACGCTGGAGAAGAGGGGCCGACGGAAGGCCTGCTGCATCTGGTCGATATCCCCCCAGATCTCGGAGCTGAAAGCAGTATTGCCGGCGTCCAGGATCCCCACCACAGTCCAATCCCGCATGGCAAAACGCAGGGTTTCCCCCAAGCCCGCGCCAGCAAAACGCCGGGCTATATCCCGGCCGGTGATGATTTCCGAAGAGCCGGGCCGGAACATGCGGCCAGCTGCCAGGCGTACCTCTGGCCGCAACTCCAGGGCCATGGGGGGCACCCCGCGAATGGTAACGTTGGACGGGGCATTACTACCCCGTTTGCGCAGATTAAAAAGGACGATTAGCTCCTCCGAGACCATGGGTTGACCCTGCTGGTTCAGGGCAATCTCGGGCTGGGAGGCAATAATGGCTGCCTTATCCCGCTCCAGGATACTCTGCACTTCGGATTCGGCTGAGGCCCGCAGGACCACAGCATTGTCGAAGGAGCCGGTGGCCACCAAGGTCTGGCGCAGACCTTCCGCCAACATCAGAACCGCGGCGAAGACAAATACCACCAGGGCCATACCCCCCGCAGTGAGGGTAGTGGTGAGTCGTCGAGTCACCAGGTTGCGATAACTATAGCTTAGGGGGATGGCCATCGTGGCTCAACTCACTCTTTTTCAGCGGCTTCGATCAGCGCAGCCAGATGGCGGACCCGGTCAAAATCC
>CAZARS010000062.1:1070-4347 GCA_964487625.1 uncultured Desulfobacca sp. | reverse complement strand
CGGGCTGGAATTATGCCAATAAATCCTGCGGTGGCCAAAATCGGCCGATGCTCGGGATTCTGATAATCCAAGGCCAGGAGGGCTTCTTTAATCTTGGCCAGCTTCTCGGGATCAAAGCCCTTGCGGGCCGCGTAGACCCAGCCGGGGTAATAATGGGAGTAGGCCAGGACCCTGATCTGACTCAGATCAATTTTGTCTTTAACCACCTCCAGGGTTCCCTCCCGGATTAGCCCCACATCGTATTTGCCCGAATAGACTGCCATGACCACTTTTTCCTGTTTGCCGCCCGGTCCGGGAGCAAAGGCAATTTCCGCAAAATCCTTGGCACGCAGGCCATGCTCTATAATCAACCCCCAGGGATACAAATAGCCTCCGGCCGAGGTTGGATCTACGGCGATGAGGCGTTTGCCCTTGAGATCGGCAATGGTCTGGATTTCCCGATTGTCGGACCGGACAATGATCTGCCCCCGGAAATTTTCCTGGCCGCCCTCTTCCACTACCCGGGCAAAGGCCTGGGCGCCATAACGATCCGCAATCTTCACATAAATAAAGGGATTGCTGAAGGTAATGTCAATGAGGCCACGGCCCACCATATGCATGTGTTCCTCAAAGGTATCGGGAAAAACCTGGCGGATCTGCAGACCCGTGGTCTTGGCCAAGTAATCCATCACGAGGTGATGCCGTTGGTAGGAGACCGTGTGGGCATATTGGGGCAGATAGGCATAGGTGATGGCGTCCTCGGCTTTGGCCAGAGGCAGTTCCTGCACTTTGGTCAGATCAACCCTTTTCTGTGGCTCATCATCGCCGCAGGCCCAGAGCCCCAGCCCCAGGCAACCGAGGACGAGCAGCAGCCGCCAGCTAACCATGGCCACCCCTTACCCTTAGGATATTGGGCATATTATAAGGTTCCCTGGTGCTTTTTGCCAGTTTTGTGCATACCTATCCCATCCCTTGCTTGGACGGGGCCCAGGGGCCGTGTTCACAGGGGCCAAGGGTAAAAAGCAAGGGACGGGGAAGGGTAATTTTTGATGTTAGAACCCTTACCCTTTTTTGCCTTCCCTCTGCCGCTCGGGGCTCTGATCTGGGGTCAGGAATTATTCCCCAGCCCATGATCATAGCAGCCCTGGCCCTTGAGCTCATTTTAAGTTGTCTTTATCCGGCAAGACCGAATATTCAGAATGGATCGATTGCAGGGGCTGGGTAACCCTGCACCTTCATTAGCAATTTTCATCTTCCGGATGAAGACTCTTTAAAGCCGGCTGTCCAAGCCCAGGGCTTGGCGTTTCGCCTCTACGTGTCTGATGAGCAGAGTCGCCGCCTTGGCCGGGTCTGGTTCCACCGCGAACTTTGCCCCCACCACCTGTTCCAAGCCCTGTAGGAGCAGGTCGGTCACGGTTTTGCTGCCCAGCACCGGGGGCGTCACCCCCAGCACCGTGTAGATGCCGCTGGCCACCGCATAGGTGGCGATGGCTGCGGCCTTTTCCGAATACCATTCCGGCGCGGCGGCAGCCACCGGCAGTTTATCCATATCCACGCCCAAGGCATTGGCCAGGGCCGCGGCCAGGGCGATGATGCGGGTGTTGTCAACGCAGGAGCCCATGTGCAGGACCGGCGGGATTTTAAGGGCTTCACAGATGGCCTTCAGGCCGGGACCGGCCATGGCCGCGGCGCTCAGGTCTTTCAAGCCGGCCTTGGCGTTGGCCACAGCGGTGCAGCCGGTGTCCAGGACCAGGATATCGTTGGCAATGAGGGTACGGGTGATGGTGGTGTGGCCCAGGTCCTGACAGATCTTGGGGTTGTTACAACCCACTACGCCCACGGCCCCCCGGATCTGGCCCGCTTTGATGGCGTCCAACAATGGGGCAGGAGTTCCGCCCAGCGCCCCCAAAATGGCCTCGATGGAAAAACCGCTCACCTGATTCACCGGCTCCACCGGGATGAAGACCCGTTCCGGCCGACGCCGGGCAAAGTTCTCCACAGCCAAGCGGACGACTTCCTTCCCCTTTTCCAAAGCGTTCTCCGGGGTAAACTCATGATGTTGGGCAAAGGGAAACTTGGCCTTGGGCGAGGTCGTGATCAGATGGGTGTGATAACAGGAGGCCACCTGCCCCACCGACGGCATGATACATTGATAATCCACAATCATGGCCTCCGCCGCACCGGTGAGGATGACCAATTCCTGCAGGAGATGGTTGCCGGCCATGGGGATGCCCTTCCGCATGAGGACTTCATTGCCGGTGCAGCACAGCCCCACCAGGTTAATGCCCTTGGCCCCCAAAGCCTGGGCCCGGGCTACCAGTTCCGGGTCTTGGGCGGCTCGATAAACCATCTCGGAGACCAGGGGGTTGTGGCCATGGAGGACAATGTTTACTTGATCCTTCTTGAGCACGCCGAGATTGACCTGGGAAGCCACCGGTTGCGGGGTGCCGAAAAGGATGTCGGAGACTTCGGTGGCGATCATGGAGCCGCCCCAACCATCGCTCAGGGCCGTCCGCATGGCATGGAGCAGGATATTGACGGCGTCGTTGTCAACCCCCATATGGGTGCGGTGCATGGTCTCCACCACTTCCCGATCAATGCCCCGGGGGGCAATATTGAGTTTATCCCAGAGTTCCAAGCGGGCTGCGGGTAGGCGTTTACTAAAGGTGAGGTAGCCTTTATGAATGCCGAACTCCGCCATCATGGCCAACGCCAGTTCCTTGGCCTTGGCCTGGGGAGGCAGCTCTGCGGCGATGCCGTACTCTGCGGCAATCCGGTCCAACTTGGCCAAATCCGTGAGCTGGTAGCCCGGAGCCTGACCTTCCGCTACAGCCAGCAAGGTTTCCACTAAATCACGGCCATGGTCGGAATGGGAGGCAGCTCCAGCCGCAATCATGCGGGCCAGGTTGCGGGCCACGATGATATCGGCGTCAGCTCCACAGATGCCCCGCTGCGGCCCCTCTCCAAAGGGATCCAGGCGACAGGGGCCCATGACACAGTTGCGGCAACTAACCCCCAGGGAACAGAAACCACACTGGGGCTCTTGTGCTTGGGCCCGGTCCCAGACGGTTTCTACCCCTTCTTGATGGGCTCGCTGGACCATGGCCAACGTATCGGGTTGAATGGAACACTGCTCTTTGGGATCGGTATGGTTCGCCATAACGTTGTTCCTCCCACTTGCCTGAGCCACGGTTCGCCGGGCCTCAGGTTCGGCGTGCGTCGCCACATTAGCTGTATGACTTCTTGCTTTTATTGTGCGCCTCCGGCTCCAGGGAGTCAACTCCGTAACCTGTTTTGG
>CAZARS010000062.1:0-1049 GCA_964487625.1 uncultured Desulfobacca sp. | reverse complement strand
CCATTCTGCCATACATTTAAGCTTTTACCACGGGACCTGTCAAATAAAAAAAATAGTCAAACATATCTGATGGTTATAAGAGCATCAATCCTTGCTCGGGAATTCACATACAAGAACATCAGTTCATTGCCCGAGTGGTTTGCGTTCGGCCCAAAAAAGGAAAAAAAAGTCTAATGGCGGTAAGATTACAGTTGACAAAAACATTTTTTCCCTTTATAAGAGGGAGGGAATGTGAAAAAAGGTATGAAGTCGGGACCAGTCGGTTCTCCCCCATGGGAGGCCTCAAATGGACCAAGTGATGAGAGACCAAACATAATCTAGGAGGAAATGTATGGCGAAGTATGATCCGGTAAAAATGAAGGACTGGCAGATTGCCGAAATCGCCGAAGCGGAGATGATCCCCTTCGACGAAATGTGTGAAATGTTGGGTATTCCCAAAGATGAGCGCATCCCCTATGGCCAAAAGATCGGGCGCGTCGACTACCTGAAATGCCTGGAACGTCTAAAAGACAAGCCCGATGGCTATTACATTGACGTCACCGCCATCACCCCCACCCCCTTGGGCGAAGGCAAATCCACCACCTCCCTGGGCCTCATTGAAGGCTTGGGCAAACGGGGTGTGAATGTGGGTGGTGCCCTGCGGCAGCCCTCCGGCGGCCCCACCATGAATATCAAAGGCACCGCGGCCGGCGGCGGTATCTCCCTGTTGATCCCCATGACCGAGTTCTCCCTGGGTCTGACCGGCGACATCAACAACATCATGAACGCCCACAACCTGGCTATGGTGGCGGCGACGGCCCGGTTGCAGCATGAGTTCAACTACACCGACGAACAGTTGGCCAAACGGAACCTGAAGCGTCTGAACATAGATCCCAAGAACTTTGAAATGGGCTGGATCATGGACTTCTGCGCTCAGGCCCTGCGGAATATCATCATCGGTATCGGCGGCAAGATGGACGGCTTCATGATGGCCTCCAAATTCGGTATCGCCGTGTCCTCCGAGGTCATGGCCATCCTGTCCGTCACCACCTCCCTGGCCGACCTGAAGG
>CAZARS010000061.1:0-17608 GCA_964487625.1 uncultured Desulfobacca sp. | reverse complement strand
GTAATAGTCAAGTAATATAATCAGTAATAACTGCCGTTACTTGGTGCGAAAGTTGAGTTATTATTAGGAAACGCTATGAGAAGGAGTGAGTTGGTAAACTTGGGCTCAAAAACAGCGTCGCGGCCTGCCGATTCCGGCCGGAGCGGCCATAGCCTAGCTGAGAGAGAGACCGGAGTTGCCGATGCGGCAGGGTGTGCCAATCCCCCGGATCGCCGGTGCAACCCCCGCCGTCCTCCCCCACCACCAAGACAAACCGCACCCCTGGGCTGGCCAGGAGGGGGGCAATGGATTGGCCCGGCGGCGGCCAGGCATAGAGAACGAGATCGGGCTTGAAGGTGTAGGCCGCGGCCAGTGCCTCGCCTCGCTGGACCACTGGATGACGGGGCAGACCGCTCTCAAATTCGCCCTGCCCGTTATCCACTGCCAGAAAGGCGAGATTAGTTGTAGCCAACCTTGCTGCCAAAGCGGCTGCTAAATAGCCCCGGCCGGCCCCGGCCTCCAGCACCCGCCGCACCTGGAGTAACTGCAGCAGGCGGCAGCAGCGCGCCAGCCATTCTCGGGTAGGGAAAAAATAAATCCCCGTCTCCTGGGAGAGGGCGGTCAGGACAATCTCACCAGCCGCGTCTGGCGGCAAGAGGCTGTGCCATTCCTCTTCCGAGAGGAGGACTTGGCAAGGGTTTTCCCCCGGTTCCGGCAGGCGGATGAGACGCCGCGCCAGGGCGCCAAAGCGTTGCCGCTGCCGCCAGGTGGCCTGCGGTCCGCACCAAGCTGGATTAAGCTCGCTTGCTGTGGTTGGCTCAACCGTCTTTGGCCGGGTTAAAGCAGAGCCGGCAAACTCATCAGGCCATGGAGGCTGCACCGGTCTGGCCTTTAAATCTTCACCAACTCGTACTGCCGGCTGCCCAGCCCCAGTTGTTCGGCGTACTCCAGTTGGATTTCCCAATCTATCTGGGGATAGATGTCCCGGAATTTATCAATGCCTGGGGCCAGATTTTTGAGGCAGGACCCGGGGTGGCCTGGGCTCTGATTGACGAGATCAGCACTGGCCTGATCCAAGGCCACCAGATCTCGGGAGGCCAGGATCCCCACATCCCCGATGATGGGCATGTCGTTATGGCCGTAGCAGTCACAGGCCGGGGACACTTGGGTGATGAAATTGACGAACACCGCCCGGTCCTGCTTGTCCTTCAGGACACCATAGGTGTACTCCACCATCTTTTTCAAGAAAACCGGGATGGATTCATTCCATTGGATCTCGATGTTGCCATACGGGCAGGTGAGGATACATTCGGCGCAGCCCACACACTTGGCCGGGTCGATGACCGCCTTCTCGGCCTCCAGATGGATAGCCTCTTGGGCGCAATGGACCACACAATCGCCGCAGCCGGTGCATTTTTTCTGATTGACTACCGGGGCAATATTGGAGTGCTGGGCCAACTTGCCGCGACGAGAGGCGCAGCCCATCCCGACATTTTTGATGGCCCCGCCGAAGCCCGACAATTCGTGCAGTTTAAAATGTGCCAGGCTGACCAGGGCCTCGGCCTCCACAATGGCCTCGCCGATGAAGACCGATGGAAAAATCTCCTGGTTGATCTCCACCTCCACTTCGGCGGTGCCCCGCAAGCCATCGGCGATGATCAGGGGAGCCTTGACCACCGCATACGCAAAGCCATTCTCAATGGCCGTGCTCAGGTGGCTGACCGCTTCAGCCCGGGTCCCCACATACACTGTATTGGCATCGGTGAGAAACGGCCGGGCGCCATATTCCCAAAGTTTATCCACCACCTGGCGCACATAAATCGGCCGGATGAAGCTGGTATTGCCCTTTTCCCCGAAGTGTAACTTGATGGCCACCAACGGCCGTTTTTTCTTGCGTCGGACAATGCCCTTGAGGTCCACCGCCTCCAACAAACGGCCGAACTTTTTAAAATTGGTGTCCTTCGTGGTCACCCTGAAATCAAAAAAGAAGACCTGACTGGCCATACAAGGCTCCCTGCAAAGTTAAAGGTGAAAAATTACTTCCCCGTTTACTATGGTCAACACCGCCCGTCCTGGCAGCTGCCAACCGTGAAAGGGGGAATTACGGCTCTTAGAGCGGAATTGCGCCACATCCACTGTCCAGGGATGCTGGAGGTTCAGCACGGTGATATCTGCGGGTTCGCCTTCCCGGAGCGTACCACCGGGGACTCCCAAAATGCGGGCTGGGTTCGTACTGAGCTTGGCCACCAATAGGCTCAAGGAGAGGACGCCCTCCTCCACCAGGCGCAGGCTTAGGCCTACGGCAGTTTCCAGGCCAATGATGCCGTTGGCGGCTTGATCGAATTCCACCTCTTTTTCCAAAACGCTATGGGGCGCATGGTCGGTGGCGATGCAGTCCAAGGTGCCGTCCGCCAACCCCTCTTTGATGGCGGCCACATCCGCGGCGGTGCGCAAAGGTGGATTCATCTTGGCGTTGGTGTCAAAGCCCTGTACTGCCTCGTGGGTCAGACTGAAGTAATGGGGCGCGGTTTCTGCCGTGACCGGGGTGCCGGCGGCCTTGGCGCGGCGGATCACTTCCACTGCTCCGGCTGTGCTGACGTGGGCGATATGCAGACGGGCGCCGGTTAGTTGGGCCAGCTCGCAGTCCCGAAACACCGCCACGGTCTCGGCGGCGGCCGGAATGCCTCGCAGCCCCAACCGCAGGGAGACTATGCCTTCATGCATGACCCCCCGCCCGGCCAGGTTCAGGTCTTCGGCATGGCTGATGACCAGCAAGCCGAAGGTGTGGGCATACTCCAGAGCCCGGCGCATGAGCTGGGCATTGACCACCGGATGGCCATCATCGGAGACAGCCACAGCCCCGGCCGCCTGCAGTTCGCCATACTCTGCCAAAATCTGGCCCTGCGAGCCTTGGGAAATGGCAGCCACCGGATAGACTCGCACCTGTCGGGCCTGGGCCGCCTGATTTATGATAAAACGGGTGACCGTGGCATTGTCGTTCACCGGCTGGGTGTTGGGCATGCAGGCCACCGCGGTGAAGCCACCGGCTGCGGCGGCTTGCCCTCCGGTAAAGATGGTCTCCTTATATTCATGGCCTGGCTCCCGGAGATGAACATGCATGTCAATGAAGCCGGGGCAGACCACCAAGCCGGTGCAATCCCGCACCTCATGGTCCGCGGTGGGGATAGCTCCGGGGGCCGTTAAGCGGGCGATGCGACCCTGATCAATGAGCAGGTCCAGAGGTGCTTCGAGATTCTGGGCCGGATCCACCACCACCCCGCCTTTAAGCAGCAGTCCCACTGGGCTCACCTCCACTCAGAAGATATAACACGGCCATGCGCACCGCCACCCCATTGGTCACCTGGGTCAGAATGGCCGACTGCGGGCCATCGGCTACTGCCGGGGCAATTTCGACCCCTCGGTTCAAGGGACCGGGATGCATGACCAAGACATCAGGTTTGGCCAGCTGCAGGTGTTCCGGGCTGAGACCAAAAAAGCGGGAATATTCCCGCAGGGTGGAAAAAAACATCTGACCCTGGCGCTCCAACTGCAGGCGGAGCATCATGATGACATCGGCGTCGGCCACGGCGTCGGGCAGGGCAAAGGTTACCTCCACCCCCAATTCCCGGATATCAGGAGGCACCATGGTCTGGGGCCCCGCCACCACTACATGCGACCCCATGGTCCGGAAGCCGTGAATGTTGGAGCGGGCCACCCGGGAATGGGCTATATCGCCGATGATGGCAATTTTCAAGCCATCCAACCGGCCTTTGGCCTGCCACACCGTCAGCATATCCAACAGCCCCTGAGTGGGATGCTCATGGAGGCCGTCCCCGGCATTGACCACACTGCACCGCAGGCGGGAAGCCAACAGGTGGGGCGCGCCGCTGCAGGCGTGCCGGATGATGATAATATCCGGCGCCATGGCCTCCAGGTTCTTGGCCGTGTCGATGAGCGTCTCCCCCTTCACCGCACTGCTGGCCGCCACTGTTAGATTGACCGTGTCGGCGCTCAATCGTTTGGCCGCAATCTCAAAAGAGGTGCGGGTCCGGGTGCTGGGCTCGTAGAACAGCGTGATCACCGTCTTGCCCCGCAAGGTGGGCACCTTTTTGATACTCCGGGTGGATATTTCCTGAAAAGAGGCCGCGGTTGTCAAGATTGTCTGGATCTCCTCCCGGCTGAGATCTGCCAAGCCCAGGAGGTCCTTCCTGCGAAACTGTGTGGCCCGGACTTCCTCTCCTTGCACCCCATCCCCTCCGATCCAAAAAAAACCCCCTTTGCCGCCAAAGGAGGTTCGTTAGCCTATCTGCCAGTCCGTTCGCCAGACCATGGTTCATCACCGTTTGTTAGTAAACGGCTTATACATATCACCAACCGCATTTTTCTTCAAGAACTTTTCCCCCTATGAAGAAGAAATGCACCAGCCGCAACAACAGGGCCTTGGCTGAACAGCAGCTTTGGTTAAGGAAATTTAAAAAATATTTACATTTTTTATTCCCCTTCCCTTGACAACTCACTAAGCCGTCATTAATTTGACAGCCAAAAGAGAAAATCATCACAGGAGGTAGGACCTTATGGATATTATGGAATGGAAACCCTTCCGGGAGATTACCAAGCTGCGCAACGAAATGGATCGCCTCTGGGATGACTATTTTGGCAGTGGCCGCAAGGCGTTACGGCCTGTAGAAGGCACCTGGCTGCCGTCGGTGGATGTCTCCGAGACCGCCGATAAGATTGTGGTAAAAGCCGAAGTCCCTGGCATGGACGCCAAGGATATTGATATCTCCCTGTCCGGCGATGTCCTCACCATCAAGGGTGAGAAGAAGACCGAACGGGAGGAGAAAGAGGAAAATTACCATCTGGTGGAACGGAGCTATGGCTCCTTCAGCCGCAGCCTGCGTCTGCCGGTGGCGGTGGATGCCGACAAAATTGAGGCTACTTATAAACAGGGCGTCTTGACCATTACCTGCCCGAAAAAAGAAGAGGCTAAGGCCAAGCCCATTGAGATTAAAGCCGAATAAAACCTCAATTCCTAAAACTATGGTGCCGGGGGGCTCGCCTCCCGGTTTTTTCGTTTCTGGCACAGCCTCGTTAGATTTTTATGTCCCGGTCCACCATACGCTTGAACGGCTTGGGGGCATGATTGATACATTCGTTGTAAGCCTGCAACCAGGCCAGGAATTCATCCGGGGTCACCCCGTGGGGAGGGTTATGTCGTCGGGACAGCCGGCGCAAGTCTTCCCGCACCGCGTCGGGGGTGAACCTCGCCACCAGATCCTGCTCTATGGGGTCACGGCAAGGGACCATACTGCTCCCGGAGTCTTTGAAAAAGGGCGGTTTGCTGGAAAAGCGCGCAATACTCTTTTATGAGGTGCCAATCCAAATTGGGTCCATGTATCCTCAAAAGAGCTGCAATATCAGCAAGATCTAATGCTTGCCGCTCAGGGTCGTTTACTATCGCCTGGACTTTGAGACCGATCAAGTCCTCCACCCTCGCTACCCGCACCATCATTGTCCCTTGAAACAGCTCAGCGGCAATGGCCTGGGCAAGCATCCGCCGGGAAGCCGGCCGCAAGGCATGCAAGATATCAATCTGCCCCCACAACCGTAGATCCGAAACGTATTGGGAGACGTTTACACTATAATAGTGGCGTTGATATCCCAACCAGGTCAGGAGGTCATGGACTTCTGCCAGGTCTTCCTGTTCAATGAGAAAATCTATGTCGGCGGTAGCCCGGTGCACTCCCCAGACTCCGAGGGCCAGGCCGCCAATGAGGGCGTAACGGATGTGCTGCGCCTCGAAGGCGGCAATAAGCCTTGTCAGGACAACGCGAAAATCCACGCCATGATCTCTGGCTTACTCCCCGAATTTCTCGCCCACCCGCGGCTCAAAGGCCTTGATAAACTCTTCGGCCTTGACCTTGCCCAGCTCTTTGGTGCGCAGGCGGGTGACCACAACGGCCCCTTCGGGCACAGCAATGGTGATTCCTTCCGGCCCCACCGCCAGGATTTCCCCCGGTGCGGCATGGTGATCCTTGGGAACGTACTTGGCATTGAAAAATTTAACCTTCTCCCCCCGGAAGGTACTGGTGGCGCCGGGTTGGGGATCGCAGCCCCGGATGAAGTTATAAACAACCCGGCCGGGCTGGTGCCAGTTGAGCCCCGCCACTTTTTCATCACAAGGTGGCTCATAGGTGGCCTTGGTATGATCTTGGGGAATGCGGGGCGCTTTGCCCGCCGCGATGAGATCCGTGGCCTCAACGATGGCCTCGATACCGAGGGGATAGAGCTTATTGAAATAGAGGGTGCCGGTGGTATCATCGGGATCGATATCCACCTCTTTCTGCAACAGGATATCGCCTGTGTCGATACCTTCATCCACCCAGAAGATAGTCAGACCGGTCTTGGTATCCCCTTCAATGACGGCCCAATTAATGGCCGAAGCGCCCCGATGTTTGGGGAGCAGGGAGGGATGATAGCAGATACTTCCCAGCCGGGGCAGCTCCAGGACCCGGCCTGGCACGATGTCGGTGACAAAGGCTAGAATGGCCAGATCTGCTGCCAATTTTTTCATGGCTTCAAAGGCCTCCGGATCCTTCATACGCCGGGGTTGAAAGACCGGCACCCCGGCCGCCTGGGCTGCCTCTTTGAGGGGGTCAACCTTGCCTTTGGGGGAGTCAGGGGGGCAGAAAACCCCCGCAATCTCATAGCGGGGATGCAATGCCTTAAAAACATCGGCGCCAAAAGCCGCTTGGCCTAACAGTGCGAGACGCATAGCTCCCTCCTCTGGTGTGGGAAAAGGGGGGCCTTGGAAACAAATCGTTCCCTTGTCCCTTGTCCCTTTTCCCTCGTCAATGGCCCCTGGTCAAGGCGCGGGGCCTGGTTGGCTTATTCTCTGCGGCTTACGGTCCACGTTAATGATGACCATGGTCATCGGCTGGCGGCTCTGGCTGGGTGGTGGCGGCGTAAAGGGCCACGGCAGTGGCAGCCAATACCGCCCCCACGGTTACGATCCAGTTGCCGCCGAACATGGCCAATCCCAAGAAGGCAAAGATGACAAGGTTTAGCAGCATCTGTTTCGTGCGGTAATTGTCTGACGCAGTCATACTTTCCCCCTTATTCTTCCGGAATGTTTATCTTAGTCAATCTCTAGGAAACTTTCCCTAAGCTGAGCGCCTGCGAACGATCTCTAACCTCTACCTTCTATCTGTAGCCATTGACCTTTTTACCGACACACCTCGCTGGCTGCCTGCAATCGCCGTTGGACCTCCTCAGGGCCCAGGATCTCCATGATCTCGAACAACCCGGGGCTGGCCGCCCGACCGCTGAGGGCCAGGCGCACGGCTTGGGCGATCTCCTTCATATTGCGGCCGGACTCCTGCTGAACTTCCTGAAACAAGCCGTTGATGGTCTCCTCGGTCCAGACCGGGGTTCGGGCCAAACGCTCCTTGATGGTCTGGAGGACTGGTCTGATGGCAGCGGTCAAGAACTTGGCAGCAGCTTTTTCCTCATAAGGGCGGGGGTCTTGGAAATAGAACCGGGCCTGTTCGGCCATGTCTGCCAGGGTGTGGGCCCGGGGCTGCAGGGTCCGGACGATCTTGATCAGACGCTCATCCACCTCTGTTTGGATCCCGATCCGGGCCAAGAAATCCCGCAGCCAGGGAGCCAACTCCGAGGCCGGAGTTTCCCGGAGATAATGGCCATTCAGCCAGGAAAGTTTTTCCGTGTCAAAAATGCTGGCGGCCTTGCCCACATGTTCCAGGGTAGAGTATTGAATGAGCTCTGCCCGGCTGAAGATCTCTTGATCGCCGTGGGACCAACCCAGGCGAGCTAAAAAATTCACTAAAGCGTCCGGCAAATAACCCATCCGCTGGTAATCCATGACCGAGGGGGCGCCATGGCGTTTGGACAGTTTGGCTCGGTCTGGCCCCAAGATCATGGGGATATGGGCAAACTGCGGCAGCTTGGCCCCCAAGGCTTCGTAGATGAGAATCTGCCGGGGCGTGTTGGGCACATGATCATCCCCCCGGATGACATGAGTGATGTCCATGGTGATGTCATCCACCACCACGGCAAAGTTATAGGTGGGCACGCCATCGGCCCGCACCAATACCAAGTCGTCCAACTCGCTATTATCAAAGGCGATGGGACCTTTGGTGAGGTCGTACCAATGGGTGGCGCCGTGCTGAGGGCTGCGAAAACGCAGGGCCCGGCCTGGCCCGGCCGTCAACCCTCGTTCCCGGCAGTGACCGTTGTAGCGGGGTTTCTCCTTTTTCGCCAAAGCTTCCTGCCGCTGCTGCTCCAACAGCTCCGGCGGGCAGTCGCAGTAATACGCGGCCCCCCGGTTGAGCAACTCTCGGGCATAGAACTCATAGGTATCCAACCGTTCGCTCTGCCGATAGGGGCCTTCATCCCAATCCAACTCCAGCCACCGCAGGCTGGCCAGGATATCATCCTCGTAAACCTTCTGGGACCGTTCGATGTCGGTATCTTCAATCCGCAGGATAAAAACACCCTGATAATGCCGGGCATAAAGCCAATTAAACAGGGCCGTGCGGGCGCCACCGATATGGAAATAGCCCGTGGGGCTGGGGGAAAAACGGGTGCGGGGGACCGCCATAGAAACCTGACCTCAACTCTTTCTGCAAAATATGGTGATACTTGCCTGCTCTAACTTTGCCGCCCCCAATATGGCAACGGCTAGGGACTGAAGCCTAGGGATATGGGATTAGTTCAGGATAAGCCAACGGCAAATATCCCTTACCCCTTACCTGGTATCTTGCCTTTACAGATCTAAACGCCTCTGGGCCTGGTATGGGGCCAGCCGTTTGGCCGCTAAGGCAACATAGTCGGGGTTGATCTCATACCCCACAAAATGGCGGCCGGCCTGCACGGCTGCCAAGGCCGTGGTGCCACTGCCCATGAAGGGGTCCAGGACAATATCACCCCGGAAAGTATACAGTTGGATAAGCCGATAAGGCAACTCCACCGGGAACGGGGCCGGATGCCCGATTTTTTTCGCCGACTCCGGCTGCATTGTCCAGACCGACTTGGTCCACTCCAGAAACTGTTCCCTGGTAATAGTGTTGTCCTTGTCTGGGGGCTTGGCCCGGCCCCAAGGGCCTTTGGAAAAGACCAGAATATACTCATGCACATCCCGCAGGACCGGGTTAACAGCGGACTGCCAGCTGCCCCAAGCCATGGAGACGCCGGCGCCAGCCCCCTTGTGCCAGATAATCTCCCCTCGCATCTGAAAACCCAGCTCCAGCATGAGGGTGGTTAGGAAAGCCGACAGGGGGATGTAGGGCCGTCGCCCCAGATTGGCAACATTAAGGCAGGCCCTGCCCCCGGCCACCAGTACTCGATAGGTTTCTGCCAACACCCGACGCAGTAAGTCCAGGTATTCCTGGAGGGAGAGCTCCTCGTCATACTCCTTGGTGACGTTGTACGGCGGCGAAGTCACCATCAGATGGAGGCAGTTGTCCGGCAGCTCCGTCATCCGCTCGGCACTGGCAGGGATGATGGTATTCACCAAGGCCGCCGGAAAAGGCTGGTCGGCCGGGAAGCCTGCCGGCTCCGGTGGAACTAAGTCCTGATAAAGCCGGGAGCGATAATAGGCCGAGGCATCATGGTTGACCCTGGCCGTGGTGCCGAAGCTGCTGGTCCGTGAACCCTTTTTCATCATGAACAGTTGGCGATGTTACCTACTTGGCCGCAAAGGCTGTATTCTTTCACGATGCTTTTGCACTGGTTGTTTGAGGGATGCTGGCGCTTCTAGGCCAAGACCGCCGGTTTGGCAGGATTTCACCAAATTGCTGACGGCTGGTTGGCAATCCCGTTCCCGTGGTAACTTAGGATAGGTGGCATTTTCATCTCGGTCCCACCAGCAACGTTATGGGCAGAAAATTTATCTCAAAATTAACGAGGCAGCGGAAATTTTGGGCGTATAATCTGGTTAGCATCTGGTTTACCTTTACTACCGAACCAGCAAAATTATTTTCTCATCTCTTTGTCCCACCCCAAAAATTGGCAACCGCCGCGCCGGCCAAGCCCAGACCGCCTTCTGAGGTTAGTCGGCATCATCTTTGGCATAATGGTAGTCTACCATATTTCGGCAATGTTTGGGAAAGGATAATGCGAGGATTGTGACACTTTTGGACACCGCGTGACCGTCAGCCTTTCTTGGCTAACAGATTTCAGATATAATGAAGAGGATTTTTAGGCTTATGCTGGAAGCCTCCGGTCGCCTCATTTCCCACCATTTAGCCCGGGAGACAGACGTGGCACAGCCAAGCCCCAGGATTGCATGGGGATGCCTTTTTTGGTTAGGTGCGCTGCTCCTGGCCATTTTATTGGGCACTATTCCGGCCCGTGCCGCCGCCCCCATCGTTAACATTCACCTCTTTTGGGCCCATCATTGTCCACATTGTGAGCGGGAAAAGGCCTTCTTGGCGAACTTGGCCCAGGAGATGCCCCAGGTGCGGCTGCATTTTTATGAAATCACAACTTCTGCTGCCAACCAGGCTCTCTTGACCCAAGTAGCGGCCCAGCTGCAGGTGCAGGTCCGGGGGGTGCCGGTCACGGTGGTGGGCTCGCGGGTCTTCCACGGCTGGTTAGATGAGGCCACCACCGGTGCTGCCATCCGGGCGGCCGTCCAAGCCGAGCTAGCCCATCCCGGTCGTGATGTGGTGCAGGAGTTAGCCGCGCCCGCCATGCCGCCTCCTGCGACAACAGAATCGCCGCTGCCTGAAACCATCACCCTGCCCTTCTTTGGCGAAATCCAGACCCGTAGCGTCTCGTTGCCGCTCTTGACCATCATGCTGGGAGGCGTGGACGGCTTCAACCCCTGTGCCATGTGGGTCCTGATCTTCCTCATCGGCCTGCTCCTGGGTCTCCGGGACCGCTGGCGCATGTGGATTTTGGGCGGGGTGTTCATAGGGGTGTCAGCCGGCGTTTATTTCCTCTTCATGGTGGCCTGGCTCAACTTGCTTAGGTTCTTGGGGTTCGTCTTCTGGGTCAGGCTCCTGATCGGTCTCATTGCCTTGGCAGCCGGCATCTACAACCTTAAAGAGTTCTTGGTGGGCGAGGCGGGGGTGTGCAAAGTCACCCATTCTGAGCGGCGCCAGCGCATCTTCCAGAGGCTTCGGGATATTACCACTCAGAAGAGCTTTTGGCTGGCCCTGGGGGGCATTGTTGTCCTCGCTTTTGCCGTCAATCTGGTGGAATTACTCTGTTCCGCCAGCCTGCCGGTGGTCTTCCTCCAGGTCCTGGCCCTCAATAATCTGCCAACCTGGCAGTATTACCTCTTCATCCTCTTGTACATCTTCATCTTCATGTTGGATGATCTGATTATCTTCATCCTGGCCATGACCACCCTCCAGGTTGTCGGCCTTACCGGCAAGTATAGCCGCATTTCCAATCTGGTGGGCGGCCTCCTCATGCTCATCCTGGGCTTCGTGCTTATCCTGAACCCCGCTTGGCTGACATTCGGCTAAACCGGCTAAGGGATCTTCTTCGGATACCGATACCGATGGACTTGTCCTTAGAAGGTCAAAGTTTCCTGGATAAGTTGACCGTCTGATGCCGTCAGCCAGGGGCAGGCATAAGGCTCCTTGGCCCATCTGGATTAGATTTTTTTAACGGAGCGCCGGGCAAGGTGTGCGGTCCCCATAGGCAGTTTTGCCAAAAGGAGAGGGTGGGTTTATAATTGATTGAGATACATCTTGAGGTTAACCTCACGCAGCGGTTAGGGAGGATTCCTGGCAACCCCTGATAAAGGATTAAGACGGCATGATCAACAAGGAGGAGCTGCGCCAGCGTCTGACGGAGCATGTCCGCTATCTCAGCGAGACCATTGGGGACCGCAGCATCTACCGGCCCCAGGCCCTTAAGGCTGCCGAAAATTATGTCAGCCAGCAGTTGGGCGCCTTGCCTTTGCCGGTCCACCGCCAGAGCTTTCTTTATCAGCGACAGGAGGTGGCCAATATCGTCGCCGGGCATCAGGATCCGGCCGGTTATTATATCTTGGGGGCCCATTTTGATACGGTGGCCGGTACGCCCGGCGCTGACGACAATGCCAGTGGGGTGGCCGTCCTCTTGGAGGTGGCCAGCTTGGCCAGCACCCTCCCCCCTCCTCTCCCTTGGACTTTCATCGGCTTCACCACCGAAGAGCCCCCGGCCTTTGCCACCCCCTACATGGGCAGTCGGATTTATGCCAAGCGAGCGAAGGAACAGGGGCATAAGATCAAGGGCATGCTCTGTCTGGAGATGGTGGGCTATTACCGCCAAGAACCCAACAGCCAACCTCTCCCCTTTCCTCTGCCATTCATGGGGTATCCCACCACCGGCAACTTCATCGGCCTCGTGGCGGATCGACGTTCCCGCCACCTGTTAACAGCCCTGGAGCAGGCCTTACAAACCGGCTGCGCCCTGCCCACCGCCTCCATTGCCATCCCCTTGGGAGGCTATCTCCTTCCAGAGAGCCGTCTGAGCGATCACGCCAACTTCTGGGATCAGGGCTATCCGGCGGTGATGCTTACGGACACGGCCTTCCTGCGCAATCCCCACTATCATGGCCCGAACGATGTCATGGCTACCCTGGATTTCGATGCCATGGTTGAATTGACGGTGGGATTGTTATATTTTATCGTAAAGCACTGTTAATATTTTCTGAGGAGACCATGGCACCAACTTCTAAATTTATCGGCAAGATCCGGGATAACCCCCTCGTTGCCCTAGAGCGGGGCAACCGTGACGTCATGCTCACAATCTGGCGAGAATACCTGGACGAAATCCTGGAACTGGACCGCAAGTCCGGCCGCCGGCAACTCCTGGTCCGGCGCCTGGAACACGCAGGCGATTTTGACAAGCTCTACGGCGATTGGAATGAACTGCCTCCGCCAGAGCGGGCCCAACGCTGGCTGGCCCTCATCCGCACCACTAAAGGGATTCTGGCTGAAGTGGAGGATGTCTGTCTGCGTTGCGGCGACTGTTGCGTGCAGAGCAGCCCCACCTTGGTGGAGGCAGACCTGCGACTCTTTCAGGAAGACATCCTGGGCTGGACGGAGGTTTACACCCTGCGGCGAGGAGAACGCGGGGTTGACCCTCGGAGCGGCGAAGTCATCGCCTTGCCCCAGGAACGCTTGAAAATCAAAGAACACTCGGCCACGAAAAATTGCCTCTTTTATGCCACCAACCCCAACCGTTGCCTGATTTATGAGCAGCGCCCGCACCAATGCCGGGAACAACTGTGCAACCGGCGCCCTGAGGATGCGCCTCCGGCAGAGCAGGCCTTCTTGAACCGGGCCGCCTTTTTTGGTCAACACCCAGAGATCTGGGAACTGATCGCCGCCCACGAAGAGCGCTGTGATCTCCGCAAGTTAGAGGAAGCCTTGAAAAACTTCCCTGAGGACCAAGAGCAGGCCACCAACACCCTCTTCGACATGCTCCACTTTGATCATTACCTGCGGCAGATGCTTCTCACCGAATGGGAAATTCCGGCCGGAGCCATGGACTTCGTATTGGGGCGGCCATTGACCCAACTCTTGCGGCACCTGGGCCTCAAAGCCACCATGACGGCGGCCGGCGTCTTCTCCTTGGAACCGTGTTAAAGGGTTCTGTACACCCCCAAGCGTCACTCCCCTCTTGACATATAAATGATACTGATTACTATTGAGGAAAATTCAAAAGGAGTGCGGCATGGCTGATGTCCAGATAGAGAGGGCTCCCGGAGGCTTTCAAGTTGACGGCCTTGTCCTCCAGCGTGGCAGGTGCGGCTGCGGGGGCATGGGCGGGGATTGCTGTTTTACCTATTCCAAGGTGAAAAAAGACGGCAATCGGTTGGTATACGAAGGGAAAGCCACCGCCCCCTCCACGACCCATAATTTTTCTTGGGGCTATGTGGTGCGCAAGGGGGCAGTAGAGGTTCAGGTAGACATGGAAGATACCCACGACCCGAAACCTTTTTTTGTCGGTCATTACCCCCCGCCCTTGCAGGCCTGGGTGGATCGGGGCTGGGAGGTCATCTCCCAGTATGAAAAACCTGCAGCAAGTTAGTTGCCCACCGGGACATCGGACAATCCCTTACATCATCGTCCAAGGAGAAAGATATATGTGCCAGAGTTGTCAGGCTCATCAGAAAGCAGCTCAAGAGGAAGAGAACGTCCAATATTATTGCGCCCAATGCAACGCCCTAAAAGAGGCGCCCAAAGGTGCGCCCAAACCGGAGTGTTGCGGCAAGAAGATGCAGGAAGTTGATTAATCTCAACCCCACAGCCCTGTCGTGCGGTGACTTTGACCGCCAAGCCGCTTGACAGGGCTGTTTTCTGTGATAACATAAAAGTAATAGCACGCGGGCGATTAGCTCAGTTGGATAGAGCGTTGGTCTCCGGAACCAAAGGTCAGGTGTTCGAGTCACCTATCGCCCGCCAAGGTAAATCAAGGGGTTGGATGGTAATCCGACTCCTCTTTTTATTTTTCGGTCAAATTCACTCCTGCCCGACAACGTTTTGGCACAAGGGTTGATGGCGCCTTGATATCTCTTATATCCGTCTCATTTGGTCATTCTGAGGGAGCGTCGCGACCGAAGAATCTCAGATCCTGCGCTGCCCTCGGGATGACAAGAGATATGAAGCCATTGGTGGAAGGCTTTTTGGCTTTGAACGTCCTTTTTTAAGCTCTGCAAGAAGCCTGCCGGACACTCCTGGATCAAATTATTTTTTGCCAACTTTCTCGCCAACTTTTCGCCACCTTTGTCCCCTCCTTTACCCACCACTACTGCCCTCGTCAAGTGCTGGCGGTGGCTTCTCTTGCCAGCAGACAGCCTCGACCAGGGCCAAGAGACAAACGCAGCCCCAAAATAACGGCACCAATGCAGAAAACTTGCTTATGCAACTGGCGGTATGGTGTCCTGGCCCAGGCCGAGGAAGAGCCTGCGGAGGCCAATAGTTAGCTGATCAAGGTGCTCAGAGAACTGGGCCTTGCAGGATAGCGGATCGGCTAAAAAGTTTTCTCATCGCCAACGGCCCTAAAGAAATTTATAGTGTTATCCGACAGGTTTTGGCGATAATAAGTGTATGCCTGTCCGGAGGCAATGTGCGGCGGACTGGAAACCTGGTATATTCTCTGGGCTTCGCAGCATGCCCAACCAACTGAAAAAACTATTTTATGCCCCTCAGTCCAGATCTCTGCCCGCCAGCGGGAGGGGATTGAAGGATTGACCGGATAGGGATTAACGAGGAGCAAGGAAGGGGCGCCGATAGTGGCAAGATACGAAGTGCGGTTGAGCGGCTCCGGCGGTCAGGGAATTATCGTCGCCGGTATTATCCTGGCGGAAGCCGCCGGCATCTATGAAGGCAAGGAGGTCTGCCAGACCCAGGCGTACGGTCCCGAAGCCCGGGGTGGGGCCTCCAAGGCCGAGGTCGTCATCAGTGACCAGGAGATCGATTATCCCAAGGCAATCCAGCCCGACCTGCTCCTGGCCATGAACCAGCAGTCTTGCGATGCCTATGCCCATGATCTCAAACCCAATGGCCTGTTGATCGTGGATAGCACCCTGGTGCACGATCTCCCGGCCCGCCCGGCCATCGCTCTGCCCTTTACCAAGATCGCCCGCCAGGACCTGGGCAAAGAAATGGTGGCCAACATCGTGGCCTTAGGGGCCCTGGCGAAAATTGCGGGGATCGTCTCCGTAGCCAGTTTAGAAAAAGCGGTGCGGGGGCGCGTCCCCCCTGGCACCGAAGAATTGAACTGCCGGGCCTTGGCCGCCGGAGTGGAAGCTGCCACGCAATTTCTCCGGACCAGGGTCCTGAAGGTCCTGGAAGAAGAAGAGAAACCCGCCGACTTGTGAGCCGCAAGCCGGAAAAAAGGGATGAGTTATTCCCGCCAGGGACCCTCACCCTTATCCACGCCACGCCCGCCAGGAGACATTGCTATTTTGCTGGCGGCTGGGTATCAGAAATGAGTAACGAAATTGAGGTGAAGTTATGATCCCCCGTTATAGTCGTCCCCAGATGGCCCGTATCTGGACAGAAGAGAATAAATTTCAGACCTGGCTGCAGGTGGAGCTAGCCGCCCTGGAGGCCATGTCCCGGCACGGTCTGGTGCCCCCCGAGGCGGTGGCCAATATCCGGACCAAAGCCCGGTTTGAGGTGGCTCGTATTGAAGAGATCGAGGCCCAGACCAAACATGACGTCATTGCCTTCCTCACCAATGTGGCCGAATACGTGGGCGAGGATAGTCGTTATCTGCACTATGCCCTAACCTCCTCGGATATCTTGGACACCGCCATGGCCTTGCGCCTGCGGGAGGCTGCCGACCTGCTCCTGGCCGATCTGGAGCAGCTCATGGCCGTCCTCCAAGAGCGGGCCTACGAGTTCAAAGACACGGTCTGCATCGGCCGCTCCCATGGCATCCATGCTGAACCCATTACCTTCGGGCTCAAGTTTGCCCTGTGGTATGCCGAGATGGACCGCCAAAAAGAGCGTCTGCAGCGGGCCCGGGAGGTGGTCAGCGTGGGTAAATTCTCCGGCGCGGTGGGTACCCTGGCCCACCTGCCGCCCCAGGTAGAGGAGCTGGCCTGCGCCCTTCTGGGCCTGAAACCTGCGCCCGTGGCCACCCAGGTCATCCAGCGAGACCGCTATGCCGAATATTTCACGACCCTGGCCCTCATCGGTGGCACCGTGGAGAAGATCGCCGTGGAAATCCGGCATCTGCAGCGCACCGAGGTGCGGGAGGCCGAGGAATTCTTCAGCGCCGGCCAGAAGGGCTCTTCGGCCATGCCCCATAAACGCAACCCCATCCTCAGCGAAAACCTCTCGGGCTTGGCCCGTGTGCTGCGGGGCAACGCCCTGGCCGCCATGGAAAACATGGCCCTATGGCACGAACGGGACATCAGCCACTCCTCAGTGGAACGCATCATCGCCCCGGACAGCACCATCCTCCTGGACTTCATGCTGGCCCGCCTCACCGGCGTCCTGAAAAATCTCCTGGTCTATCCCGAGGCCATGGAGAAAAACCTTAACCTCACCCGTGGTCTGATCTTCTCCCAACGCCTGCTCCTGGAGCTGGTCCGCAAAGGCCTTACCAGGGAAGAAGCCTATCTCCTAGTGCAGGGTCCGGCCATGCGAGTCTGGCAAGAAGGCCTGGATTTTTCCACCCTCATCCGGCAGGACCCGCAAATTGCCCAGCATTTAAGCCCGGCGGACATCGACGCCATCTTTGACCTGCAGGAATACCTGAAACACATTGATGTTCTCTTCCACCGGGTATTCGGCCAATAAAAGCAGGCTGGTCTAACCTGGCTATCGCGTCCTTTCCCAGCAGTCTTGGCTCTACTATGGCTCCAGCATAGTGTTTGATATTTGGCAGGGTCTTTTCAGAATACCTGCCCAGGTCAGTATAGGGGGGGGATCCTCCCCCCTTACTGCCTAACTTTTACATCCCGCCGTTCTCCTCATCTCCATCGCCGTGGGCTGTTTTTCTTTGCTTCCGATTCTGCACTTTCTCTGCGCAATTGAGGCAGGCCGATGTTCAAAATTATAAACCAATAAAATTAAATGATATTAATAAATTATAAATTATTAGTTTTTTTATGTTTAATAATTTAAACATAGTTTAATTAAAATTAACA
>CAZARS010000060.1:17361-17610 GCA_964487625.1 uncultured Desulfobacca sp. | reverse complement strand
CTGGCCAAGGTCAGTAAATATGACACCTTCGGCATCGAAGGGGTTATAGTCAAGACCCCGGCTTTGATGCAGCTGATCCACGAGCATTTTCCCCACCTGGTGATTCACGCCAGTGTCGGCTGCAACATTCAGACCAGAGAGGAGATGGCCCGTTATCAGGCCCTGGGCGCCGCCCAGATCGTGGCCTCCACTGAAATCAACACTGTGGCCAAACTCCGGCGGTTCAAGGCCGAAGCCGACAGTCTCGGT
>CAZARS010000060.1:0-17341 GCA_964487625.1 uncultured Desulfobacca sp. | reverse complement strand
CTCATTCATGGCAACCGCTGCATCGGCGGGGTCGGCAATTGTCTTTTCCACGAGCTGATCGCCGACTGCTATGTCCGCAGGGTCTACTACGACGAAGACGGCAATGAAATCGTGGAGTACGAAGGCTGGCCCGACCGCAGCGGCAGTTGTTTCCGGCTCTGCCTGCTCACTGATGAACAGCGAGAGAAGGTTTTGAGCAAACGGGGCCGCTCCCGCCAGGAAATCGACGCCATCAACGACCGGATCCGCCGGAATCCCAATGTGGCCTTCGCCATCCTGGGAGATGAGCTTAAGCAATACCTTGATCTGGGTCTGGCCACCGTTAAGATGCAGGGCCGGGAATATGCCGTCAGCATGATCGGCCGCATGGTCAACTGCTATCGGAAGCTGATCGATGCCCATGCCCAGGGTGAGGATATCAACAGCCCCATGTTCCAGCGCCTGCAAGACACCTTGCAGGAGTTGGTGGCCGAACGGGATCGGGCCCGCTGGGAAAAAACCCGGGAGTTGCATCGCCATATCGTCGGGTTGTAATTTTTCTCATCACCCCAGATGAAAGGAAGCCTGTCCGTGCGGACGGGCTTTTCTTTTGGAGGGTGTTCATGAAAACGCACCAGGCAAAAAGCCAGAACTGTGGCTTCCATCGGCCTTTCCAGGAGTTACGGGAGCGCTTGGGGCGACTCCACGGCATCTTGAGCACGAAGCCCTGTCCGCCGCGGCTGGGCCAGGACCTCGATGATTCAGCACTGTTTCAGGCCGCCATGGCGGAGGTGGAGCCTCTATCCGGCCAAGGGGCCTTCAGTGTTCCCTGGCGCCCTCGTCCCTGTCCACCCTTAGCCACACCCTCGGAAGATTGGGAGGCCCTTTGTCAGTTGACGGATTTAGTCCAGGGGCGGGCACCCTTCGATATCTCCTTAACCGATGAATATGTGGAAGGTCAGGTGCCTCATCTGGATCCCCGGATTATGGCAGCCTTGCGGTCCGGGGCTTTGCCGGTGCAGGATCACTGTGACCTGCATGGATTGAGCGTGGCGCTGGCCCAGGTGCGGTTGCGGGAGTTCTTGGCAATGGCCCAGATCCGGGAATATCGGACCGTTCTGGTCATCCATGGCCGCGGTCATAACTCGCCAGGGCATCTTCCGGTATTGAAACAGCACCTGACGGCCTGGCTCAGGATGAAACGCTTCCGGCGACAAGTGTTGGCCTTTGTGTCGGCCCAACCCTACGACGGGGGGACGGGTGCTCTGTATCTCCTGTTGCGTCGGCCTCAACCTCTTCGTCCAATGCCGAGGTAAGCAGCATGTCAAGGGTGTCGCCAACCTTCGTCTCTTTGGCTGGCTTGATGTGGGCTTTGGTGCTGTTTGCTGGTTTTTACAACCTCAGCAACTTCCCCACCATCTGGTGGGACGAAGCCATCTTTTCGGAGACCGCGGCCAATCTGGCCCAGAAGGGCCGCTATGCCTTTACCATGCAGAGCCCCGAGGTTCTCAATGACTTTGACTACCGCATCAGCGCCGGTCCGGTGCTGATTGTGCCGGTGGCCTTGGCGTATAAACTCTTGGGGGTGAGCGTCTGGAGCGGCCGCTTGGTGGCTGGCGGCTTTTTCGTCCTGGCCTTTATTCTGCTCTATTTCTGTGCCCGCCGCCTCCTGCCCCGGGGCCCAGCCTTATTGGCAGTTTTTTTGGGCCTGGTGAGCACTGATGTCCTTTACTGGGGCCGCAGTGTGCTCGGCGATGTCCCAGCCCTGGCCTGTTTCCTGGGAGGCCTCTCTCTGGTCCTGCGGGGCTGGCAGGAATGTAGGTCGGCGGACTTTTTCCTGGCAGGCCTGTGCCTGGGGCTGGCAACGGGGGCCAAGGAGTTTTACGGCTTCACCCTGGTCCTGGCTCTCATCTTCGTGGTCTGGGAAGCCCGGTCAGATCGTCGCCACCTGGTGCTACGGAGCGCTCTATTGATCTTGGGGGCTGCCCTGCCCTTGGGCTTCTACGTGCTGGCCAAGGCTGCGGTCTTGGGAGGTCTCTGGATTGCCCTGGCCCATTTTTATTTCCAGAAGAAGCTGCTGTGCCATGAATTTTTCACCCCTTTGACTATTGGCCGTCTTTATCCCGAAAGTCTGGCTTATCTCTTGACCCATCCTTGCTTCCTCGGCGGCTTGTTGGGTTTATGGTTATATCGCCGTCGCCAGGGCGCCTCCCTGGCCTGGGGCTTTTGGGCAGCCAATTCTGTTGCCTGGAGTGTATTCTATCTGTTGGCGGTCTATTGGCACCGCTTTGCTTTGCCGGCCCTGTTCCTGGCCTGCCCCTGGGCCGCCTATCTCCTCGTGTCTTTAGCCGAGAGCTTATACCGCACCACAGCTCCACACCGTTACGGTCAGCTCTTCCAGGCCTCAATCCTGCTGCTGGTCATGACTCTGCTTCACCCCTTCGCCAGTCTTTACCATCTCGAGCCGCTGGTGTCCCGCACCACCGACAGTCCATTCAAGTTGGTCCAATACCTCCAACAGCAGGTGCCGACGGATTTCCTCATCGAGACGCCGGAATATGAACTCATTTTTCTCGATGACGAGCATTCTTTCCACCTCATGCCGGAGTTCTATTTTGTGGAGTCCACCGCGGAAAAAACTGTTTTGTGCAACCCAGCCCAATGTTTCTATGATTTCACTCGGGTCAAGGCTGAGATCCTGATCTTGGGAAGTTTCGGCAAGAGCGTGTTTCGCCAGAATTATCCGGAACAACTAGTTAAGCGCTTCTACCGGAAGATTACCAGTGTGGATTTTTATGATGTATATCTGCGCCGCGATCTGAGCCTCGATCAACTCGTCAAGGTCAGCACGCCGCCTCCCTTATGTCCCACCCCCCAGAATTAATGGCTGTTTCGCCCACCCCGCCTCACCGCCCCCGGCGGTGGGCCAGGTTTTGGACTTGGCTGCGCTGGCCGGGCTGCCAAAGAGGGGGCGAGTAGTCCATGCCCCCGGAGCGAGCTCAGGCTATTGTGCTGGCCGTCCGAGACTATGCCGAAGCCGATTGTTTGGTGACTTTCCTCACCGCGGAGCACGGCCGCCTGACGGCCTTGGCCAAACATGCCCGCAAAAGCCGCCGCCGTTTCATGAACTGCCTGGAGCCCCTGTCCTGCGTGGAGTACATGTTTACACACAAACCTCACCAGGAGTTGGCCCGTCTGGAACGCGGGGAATTAATCGAGGCTTGGCGAGGCCTGCGGCGCTCGCTGCTATCCCTGGCCACCGCCGCGATTCTGGCCGAATCCTCCGGTGAACTGGTGGGCGGGACGGATTCTTTGGCCGCTATGTTTGCGACCCTGCAGCAAGCCTTGTCTTTGCTGGCCGCAGAAGCAGCCCCTTGGTCAGTGTTCCTGAGCCACCTCAGCCGACAATTAGCCCTGGCCGGTTTTGGCCCGCAATGGCAGGGGTGCCAGCTTTGTGGCCAGGAAGGCGGGTCTCTGGCCTTCTTACGGCCCAGGCAGGGTGGCCTGGTCTGTCAGAACTGCGTTTCCACAATTCAGGGGGAGCGCCTCTGGCCCCTACATCTCGGCTCCCGGAAACTGCTCCTGGCCGCCCAACAACTCCCCCTGGCCCATCTAGCCCGGCTCCGCTTTCCCGCTGCGGCCCGGCAGGAAACCTGGGCCGCCCTGCAGGCCTATCTGCACTTGGTGATTGGCCGCGAGTTAAAATCTTGCAGTTTCTTGGCCAAAATAATAAAGTTGATCCAGTAGTAACCGTGGGGTTTTTGCAGCCCCCAGAGCACGCCCTAAGTTATACAAGATGGCCCCTGCTGTCATTCTGAGGGAGGGCAGGGACCGAAGTATTGCATGTCCTAGGCGCCGCTCAGAATAATAATCTTGTCCCTCCCCTTGCTTGGCCCAGGTATTGCCTGCCCTGCAGGGGTGTGGCGCGCCCAGCCTGAAAAGCCTGGGCCACTGAAACTTTCATAATTTTAGGGGCCTTTATCTGGCTTATTGGCAGACGAATATCACCCTGCGCCCAAGTCTCCCCGATATGCATGCAGTTGCCCATCGGTCAGGAACCGGCAGAAGGCAAAGCCGAGCCCCGGGCGGGGGGGGTCCATGGAAGGTTTTCGGGAGAATTGGAAAGACAAGGCGGACGGTGCCTCGCTTGCCCGCCCTTGAAGAAAATGGCCTATGCTAATTCTAGGTATTGAGACTTCCTGCGATGAGACTGCGGCCGCCGTGGTGCAGAGTGGCCGGCGGGTCTTGGCCAATATCGTGGCCACGCAATTTGAGTTGCACGGTCAGTATGGTGGAGTGGTACCAGAGTTGGCAGCACGACGGCATCAGGAAACCATCCTGCCGGTGCTTCGGGCAGCCTTGGCAGAGGCCGGAATCGGCCTAAAGGATCTCACTGCCATCGCCGTGACCCAGGGCCCCGGTTTGATTGGCGCCTTGGTCATTGGCTTTGCGGTGGCCAAATCCTTGGCCTACGCCTTGAAAATCCCCTTGGTGGGAGTCCATCACCTCCACGCTCATCTCGCTGCCCCTTTTCTCTTAGACAAGCCGCCCGCTTTTCCCTTTATTGCTCTGGTGGTCTCAGGCGGTCACACCAATCTCTATAAGGTTGCGGGATTTCGCCAGATTACCTTGTTGGGGCGCAGCCGGGACGATGCTGCGGGCGAAGCTTTTGATAAGGTGGCGAAAATATTAAACTTAGGTTATCCCGGCGGGGTCGCCATCGAGCGGCTGGCGGCCTCCGGTAATCCCCAAGCATTCCCGTTGCCCCGGCCTCGGATTCCGGAGGAACCCCTCACCTTCAGCTACAGCGGCCTTAAGACTGCAGTGGCGGTCTTGGTGCGGCAACGACCTGAACTCCTGACCGATGTCCATGCCAAAGCGGACTTGGCCGCCAGCTTCCAGGCTGCCATAGTGGATTCACTGGTAAGTCGAGCGATCCTGGCCGTGCACCATCATGCTTGCCCTCGCTTAGTAGTGGCCGGAGGGGTAGCTGCCAATCAGCGGCTGCGCCAGGAACTCCAGCTGCAGGCCCAAGCTGCTGGGGTCGCCTTGTACCTGCCGCCCTTAGCCTTGTGTACCGATAATGCCGCCATGGTGGCAGCCCTGGGCTATCATCTGCTCCAAGAAGGCGAGACCCTGGACCTGCGGGCCGATGTCTTTGCCCGGGGCTGACGAGATACTCCCCGGCCCAGCCACATATCAAGGTTCCCTCAGCGGGCTCGCTATTCTTGATTTCCCTCTTTTCATGCTTGCGGGGGGAGCAGGGCGAAGTATCTTGCTGATTGCACCTTGGTATTAAATCACTCCTCCCCCGGCTGTAACCCATGGCAGATCTGTGAGAAAATGCTCTGCAGGGCAGGCTGACGCAGCTTGCTGTTTTGAAAATATCCGCTTACCACCCGGCGGCCGGCTTCACCAGAGCCCGACTACTTTGCTCTGCCAAGGCCGCAAAAATCAAGAGGGGTTGACTGGTATCAGCCAACCCCTGTTATTTTCTGTGGTAGGCACGACGAGATTTGAACTCGTGACCTCTACCGTGTCAGGGTAGCGCTCTCCCCCTGAGCTACGTGCCTGGATGGAATATTTGAACTGCTTATGCCTTGAAGTGTCTCAGCATTTTGTTATGTATCTTTTTTTCAGGCCACCGTCAAGCCCTTTTCCGGCCAGAGATTGGCAAAAGGTGAAGCCATGGCCGTCTTGGCTGCCAGCATTGCAGGAACTACTTGCCTGGCCGGGAAGAACTGGATATGTTCTAAAAAAACTGCGTTGCCGAGGTCCCATGATGGATGAGCAGGTGCAAACCCTGGTGCGTCACACTAAAGAGCTGATGGACTATATTGACAGTGCCCATGTCTTTGATAAGTTAGCCGATGCCGGTTGTGGTTTGTATGATGAATATCGGTCAGATACCTTTGAAGCCCTGATCAATCAGGTTAAAGAGGCCCTCAAACCTTTTCTGGGCGCCTGATCTCTCAGCGAGGAGCCTGAGCCTCAGAGTTTCTTATAGCAGCAGACATAGGCCTCGTGGTTGATGGAAATGATGAGATCGGCCCCCCGGGACAGGGCATAGGCCAGCCAACCCGGCAGGTCGTCGCGGCAACAGGTAATGGGCGGCGAGAAATTACCCGCCTCGCGGTCAAACCAGGCCAAGAGGATGACTTCTGGGTGCAGGGTTTGGGCATGCTGGGTGGCAAGCCGCATGATCTCCTGGCGAGGCAGACCAGCAGGAAGCGTCAGATCCACCGGTTGGGGCAGCATGTCTCGTCGCAGGGCCGGGCAGGTGGAAGGGAGCATGACGGTTATTTCTCCCCTTCCCGCTTGTCCACTACTACATCCTGCCGCCAGACCCGTTGCCAGGCGGTTTCTGCCTGTCGAACCTGGCAGGGATCATACCCACAACTGGGACATTCCTGATTGCCGTTGCAGGGATCGATATGGATGTGGACATCAGCCTGGCGCTGGAAGTGGGTCTGGAACAATTCCTCCAGTTCTTTGACCTCCCGATGGGCCTCTTCGAGATGAAAGTCTTGGGGCAGAATCAGATGAAAATCCACGAAGAGACGGTTCCCGGCTTTGCGGGCCCGGAGCTGATGGATATCAATCCACGAGCTCTTGCGGTGCGCCTTGAGAATGGCAGCAATCTGTTCCAAGAGCGCCGTGTCCGATTCGTCCAACAAACCGGCCAGGGACTGGCGCACGAGTTTATAGCCAGTATAGAGGATATTGGCCCCCACCAAGGCCGCCACGGCGCCGTCAAGCCATAATTGCTCGGTCAGCCAGACCAGGATCAGGCCAACAATGACCCCTGCCGAGGTATAGACATCGGTAAGGATGTGGCGACCATCCGCCACCAAGGTGATGGAGTCGGTACGCCGGCCCACCACGATAAGGGTGAGCCCTAAAGTCAGGTTGAGCAAGCTGGCGCCCAGGATCAACCCCATCCCCATCTCTAACTTGGGTAAGGGGCGGGGCTGCCATAGCTGCTGCGCCGCCTCCAGGAATATCCCACCGGCAGCCAGCAGGATCAGGGCGCCTTCAAAACCCACGGCAATATATTCGATCTTGCCATGGCCATAGGGGTGTGTTAGGTCAGGGGGCTTGGCGGCCAGGATCACGGCCAGCAAGGCAAAACCGCTGGCCACGACGTTGATAATGGACTCCAGGGCATCAGACAGGATGGCCGCCGATTGGGTCAGCCAATAGGCATAAAATTTGACCCCCATGAGCCCTACGCCCACAACCACCGACGCTCCGATCGTCAAGAGGCGGGCCCTTTGGGCCGCGGTGGGTAGTTGTAGTTGCTCTGTGGCCTCAGCCATCATCTTTAATTCACCCTCGCAGGGTTGGTGCAGTCCAAAGCCGGTGGGCCGCGGCGGGGGCCAAACAATCCCTGACTTATCTAAACCCTGGCATTTTCAGGAGCAAGATCTGTCGTTGGTCCTGTCTTGGTGGGCATCTCATGCCAGGTTGCAGTCCAGGGGTCTTTACCCTCTCCTCACGCTTGCGGAGGGCATGGTATTTTTTGCTGACAACCTGGTATTAAGGAAGTTGCCGCCAGAGTCTGATCTGAGGCGGCACCGCGGTGCCGATCCCTTCGGTCCCTTGCAGGCTGGCGAAAACCGACTTGGACACCCGCAAGCCTTTCCATGCCATGGCCTCGTCCAGGGTGCCGTAGTGCAGGGCCCCGACTTTGCAGGCCTCGACACAGGCAGGAAGCCGGCCGACCCGTTCCCGGTCAGGGCATTGGTCGCATTTCAGGGCTACTGAGTGCTTTTCCGGAGCCTCGAAACTAGGGGCATAACGGAGCACGCCAAAGGGACAAGCCATGGCGCACATACCGCAACTGATACACCGATGGGGGTCGATGTCGGTGGTGCCCCGCACCGGATCACGGCTAATGGCCCCCGGCATGCAAACTAACTGGCAGGGCGCCGGATCACAATGCCGGCACTTGTTGACAAAAGCAAAGTGCTGGCTACCGGGGTAAACCCGCAGACGGGGACGCGGTTGCACCTGTTCAGCCAGCGCCGCGAACAGGTCTTTGCTCTGGGAGTGCTCCACCGCGCAGGCCAAGAGGCATTGTTTGCAGCCTACACATCTCTCCGGTATCACAATGACCGTCTTCATGGCGTGCCTTTCCTTTCCTGTGTTGTCCCGAACGCCTTCCTCAGTAATTCTATAACCTCTCCGGCAGGCGGTCAAACAAATTTACGCCCCTCGCCGGACCCGCAGGTCAGTTGGGCCAGAGGTATGGCCAGGGCCAGGGCGCAGGCCGGGGCCACATGGAGCAGGAGGCGGTCCACCGTTGCCCTGACATAGAGGGGAAATTCCGCCGCTGAGGTCGGGACAATGGCATAGGCTAAGATCACGGCTGCCAGATTACCGGCCACCAGCAAGGCCAAAAAGAACCGCGCCGAGCTCCAGAGAGAACGTCCGGCCAGGAGAAGGCTGAGGAAGATGGTGGGCCAGAGGATCCCGAAATACGGCAGCCAGACCAATGCCTTGAGGACCAGACCGCCCCCCCACCAAAGCTGTTCCGGATAAAATCCCCCCACATGGTCCAGCCCCACTTCCCAGCCCTGAAAATACACAAACTGCCGCCAGGGCAAGACAAGGAGCCAGCCTCCCAGGCCCATAAGTATGAGGCGCCAGCTTTTCCGGCCATAATCCGGCGGCCGCAGCCACAACAGGGTCAAGAGGGCCGCCATTATCAGGATCAGAACGAGGGGCCAGCCTTCGAATTTGCTCCAGGCCATCCCCCCGAAACTGCAGGTGATCAAGGCGCCGGTACCTTCTGGGGCCTCGTCTTGCACCCAGAGATAGAGCCAGCCCGCGGCCACCAGGTGATACCAGGTCAGCATCAGGTCAGCATAGGCGATAAAAAGGTGGGTCAGAAAGGTGGCACCATTGAGGAGCAGAAAGGCCATGGCCAACAAGGCGGCTGCCCGGGTCACCTGCAGGCGGCACAAGAAAGCATAAAACAGCAACAAAACACTGCTGCCACAGACCGGAAAGAGGGCCTTGGCCAGGGGTTCGCTTACTCCCCCCAGCCACAAATAGAGATAGGCCAGCATGAGGGGCACAAGGTTGGGGTAATAATTGTGCGCCTCAAACCGGCTGCAATCAAGCCCCCGGGCCAGATAAAAGGCTTTGGCTTTGAGCCCCCAGGTAGCCAATTCATCCCAGGCCCAGAATGGGTAGAGCATGGCCCGGAGTGTGGCAAAAACCAAGGCTAAGAGCAGGAGGAGTAGCAAGGCCCGTTCCAGGCGGGTAAAGCCCGCCTGGGCCCCCACGGTGAGGAGCGCCTGTGCCAAACCACGGGCTTTCGCCAGATCAGCGGCGAGCCAGCCTCGGCGGGCCGCCAGCCAGAAAGCCGGAAAACTTGCCAGCAGCCAAGGACCGAACACGCTGGTCAAGTTGTATGGAAACCGCCCCCAGGCCAGCAACAACATCCACAGGCTGAGGCCCAGACACCCCATACCGAAACTCAGGGCAAGCCGCTCCAGCGACGTGAAGGCCGCCCGCGCCGGCAGCAGCCCTACCAACAGGCTGTAGCCCACCAGATGGATGGTCATGAGGCCAGCTGTCAGCCAGAAGATGGACCCCAGGGTGTCAATCATAGAACCCCCCCATGAGCTGGGTGGGGTCCACCTGAAAAATTAAGCCTGGGCCAGAGGTGGGCACCGGCCGGAACACTTCAGGCTCCTTCTGCCAGAGGAACTGCCAGTGCTCGGCCAAATTACAGCCGCCGACCATCAAAAACCGGGCACCTTCCTGCCGGATCGTAGTAAAGAGCAAGGTGGGGGTGGTCTGGGGCTCCAGCCTGATCTGCCGCCGAGGGTAAAGCTGGTAGCGCATCTTGGCGTATTGCCCGGTTTCGTAACAATCTACCAGGATATAAGTGCTTTCCGGCGGGATGACCTGGGCTACCGCCTGCAGCCAGGTTTCCAAGGGATCGCCGGAGGCTTGCCGCTCTCCGGCGCCAGCCTGCCACAGGCGGGGCCACAACTCTGCGGCTTCGGGGGCAAAACGCCACACCAGCCAGGCAACCTGGAGCAGCCACAGGATCAGCCAGACAGAAAAGAAAAATGGCGCCACGCGCCGGGTTGCAGAGGTCATAGTATGGCACTAACCAGAGGCGGCCTTGGTAAGGATTAAGGCGAGGGGGCGGCGGCCGCCGGCCACCTTCTCATGCTGTTACATCACCCTAAGATTTCCCTCCGAGCGTAGACTGACACTCGGGGCTCGGCAAGAAAATATCCTTCCAGATTATGGTGAGCAACCTAATGCTGCTTAAGTCCGCCAATTATTTCTGTTCCCTTCCCTGCCCATTTACCCTTGTTCGGGAAAGATTACCATATTATCCCGATGGACCACCTCATCGTAGCCTTTGAAACCCAGGGATTGTTGAATCTTGCAGGTTTTCAAACCCTTAATGCAAGCCAGGTCATTGGCCGAATAATTGCTGAGGCCGACGCCGATGACCGTGCCCCTGGTATCCACCAGGCGCACCGGGGAGCCGGCGCTGAAGCGGCCATGCACGGCCACCACTCCGGCCGGCAGCAGGCTCTTACCCTGATGGCAGAGGACTTGGCGGGCCCCGTCGTCCACCACGATGTCGCCTGCGGGGGTAGTGGTATAGGCCAGCCAGTATTGGCGGCTCCGCAGTCTGGTGGCCTGGGGGAGAAAGAGAGTCCCTTCGGGCTCTCCCGCAAAGAGGCGCGAGATGATCCGGGATTTCTGGCCATTGGCAATGATGGTGGGGATGCCCATGCTCCCGGCCTTTTTGGCGGCCTGAATCTTGCTATACATGCCGCCGGAGCCCACCACCCCCGGTTGGCGGCTGGCGGCCCGCTCCAGGCGGGAGTCGATTTTCTCCACCAAGTCCAGGAGGCAGGCGTCTGGATGGTGGCGGGGATCTTTGTCATACAGGCCGTCGATGTCGGTAAGGATTACCAAAAGATCGGCCTGAACTACGCTGCTAATCAGGGCGGAGAGATTGTCGTTGTCCCCGAACTGGATCTCTTCCACCACCACGGTGTCGTTTTCATTGATGACCGGGATGACCTGCCAATTGAGCAGGGTAAACAGAGTGTTGCGGGCATTGAGATAGCGGCGGCGGTTGGCCAGATCATTGCGGGTCAGCAGGATCTGGGCCACCTTGAGGCCGTGCCGGGCAAAGGCCTCTTCATAATGCTGCATCAGGGTGCTCTGACCGATGGCGGCCACCGCCTGTTTCTGGGGGATGGCCGTGGGCTTGGCCGGCAGGCCGATCTTTTTGAAGCCAGCCGCGATGGCCCCGGACGAGACGATGACCACCTCCAAGCCTTGGCTCTGGAGGCTGGCCAAACAATCGGCCAGATCGTTAATAAAAGGCACATTCAGGCCAGACGCGGTGGTCATGACGGCGCTGCCCACTTTGACCACCAGCCGCTTGGTCTTGGCCACAATCTGTTGCTGTAATGCGGTGCGTTTATCCGATGTCGGCATGGCCCAGAATGTCTACCTGGTTCCACAATAATTCTTGCAAAGCCGCCAGGCCCTCCCCAGTTTGGGCCGAGACCGCCACAGCCGGCCAGCCCCGGGCCTCACAAGCCGCCAGGATCCTGGCCCAAGGGAAATCGGCTGGCAGGAGATCGATTTTGTTGAAGACCACCAGATGGGGGCGATGCAACAGTTCCGGCTCAAATAACCGCAGTTCTTGTAGGACCACTTCAAGGGTGGCCAGCGGTCGGTCCGGATCAACCTGAGTGCTGTCCACCACCTGGAGGAGCAGACGGGTTCGCTTCAGATGCCGGAGAAACCTCTGCCCCAAGCCCTTGCCTGCTGCTGCTCCCGCTACCAATCCGGGGATATCAGCTAATATCAGAGGGGGGCGGGTTTCATGGGGCAATACCCCCAGATTGGGCTCCAACGTAGAAAAGGGGTAGGCAGAGGGGAGTGCCTTGGAGGCCGTAAGCCTGGTCAAGAGGGTGGTTTTGCCAACATTAGGGAGACCGATCAGGCCCACATCGGCCAAGATCTGGAGTTCCAGATTTAACCGCCGTTCTTCCCCGGGCTCGCCAGGTTGGGCAAACCGAGGGGAGCGCAGCCGGGAAGAGCTGAAATGGGCGTTGCCTTTGCCACCCCGGCCTCCCCGGGCGACGATGACTTCTTGGCCGGCCGTTACCAGGTCAGCCAGAACCTGGCCCTGATCGGCGTCCCGCACGACAGTGCCCAACGGCACGGTGATAATGAGATCAGCCCCCTGAGCCCCTGTCTTGAGGTTGCCAGCCCCCGGCTGGCCATTGGCCGCCCGAAACAGGCGGCGATGCCGGAATTGGGCCAAGGTTTGGGTAGAGGCCGACGCCACCAGTTTGACATCGCCCCCCCGGCCGCCATCACCGCCATCGGCGGCCCCCACCGGTTGGAACCGGCGCCGGGCAAAGCTGACGCACCCAGCCCCGCCCTTGCCAGCCCGGACGGTTATCTGGGCTTCATCGGCAAACTGCCGACGGGGCACGCCGGTCCCTCCTAACTCTGGGGATAGACGCTGACCCGTTTCCGGTTCCGGCCGAAATCCTCGTAATTGACTATGCCGTCAATCTTGGCAAAAAGGGTGTAATCCCGGCCCATGCCGACATTTTCACCAGGATGGATGCGGGTCCCCAACTGGCGGACCAGGATATTGCCGGCCCTGACCACCTGGCCGCTGAACCGTTTCACACCCCGGCGCTGCCCTTGGCTATCCCGGCCGTTGCGGGAGCTGCCCCCTGCTTTTTTGTGTGCCAAAAGCGTATCCTCCCTCATCAGATGCTGGCGTTGGCCCACGCAAGCGAGGGCCGTACCGCCAGCCTCTATACCTTATGATTATAATTGAATTTCCTTAATCTGCAAAGCGGTATAGTGCTGCCGGTGGCCACGCAGACGCCGATAGTTTTTGCGCCGTTTCTTTTTGAAGACCAGGATTTTTTTGGCTTTGCCTTGCCGTAAAATCTGGCCCATGACCTGCGCCCCGGCCACATAAGGCTGCCCGACCTGCAGATCTTCTTCTTTGGCGGCCAGGAGGATCTTATCCAAGGCCACCAGGTCCCCAACCTCACCGGGCAGTTTCTCGACGCGGATCACATCGCCTTCACTGACCCGATACTGTTTGCCGCCGGTTTGTATGATGACGTACACTGCTTCCTCCTTTACCATAAAAAATGAATAATAATAAAAAAAATTAAAAACGTCAATACCCCTGGCCTTTTTAACCAAAGTTTCAGCCGATGCCCCGGCTCAATCAGGAATTTTTTTAGATTCCCTACAGTTGAGCGATTTCATTTGAATTTGTCGGGTATTTTGGCGACAATAACAAGGGCAGGCTGATCTCGACCACGCAGCAGTCTTCAGGGGACAGACGGAGGGGTTATTCCCCTCTCCCGCTGTCTTATCTGGCAATTCCCTGGACAGGGGTTCGGCGCCACTGCTCGAATTACCCCAACGGTAGGAGGTGACCATGGAAAAATATAAAGAGCGGAAATGGAGCGGGGAAAAAGGCAAGAAATTCGGCAGGGTCGATGATCCTTACTTACCGGCTGGCGGCCGGGCCGAAATGGCCGTCTGCACCACCTGCAAAGCCATCTATCAGAACAAACGCTGGTTCTATGACGAAGACCTCTACCGCCAGAACTATCAAAAAGATACCACCAACCGCGTCACTTGCCCAGGTTGCCAGAAGGTGCAGGATCATTATTATGAAGGCGTTTTGACCTTAGAAGGCGATTTTTTGGCCAGTCATCGGGAGGAGATCATCACCCTCCTCAATAAAGAAGCCGAGCGGGTAGCCCAAAAAAGCCCCATGGATCGGGTCATCCAGATGGTGTCGGAAGCCCCCAACCGTCTCGTGGTGGAAACCACCACAGAGAAGCTGGCCCAACGGCTGGGCAAAACAGTGTACCGAGCTTATAAAGGCGACCTCGATTTCCGCTGGTCCCACATGAACAAATTTGTGCGAGTCTACTGGTCCCGTTAATTGGCCTGAGGATTCTCGGCGGGTGCCAGCGCTTAGGGCGTGGTCCGAGGGAAGGGATGAGCCCATACTTCCCACCGGGCCCCCACCGCCGGTGGCCAGGGGCGGCCCGAACATTCTGTTTATGCTCTTCGGCCCAGCACTAGTGCTGCCACCCTCAGGGGAAATGAGCCATGGATGAAACCTCTCTCCAACGACTGCGCGATAAAATCTGGTCAAGCCAGCGGGTGGTGGCCCTAACGGGCGCCGGGATTTCGGCCGAGTCCGGGGTGCCCACCTTCCGGGGGCAGGATGGCTTGTGGCGCCAGTATCGGGCGGTTGATCTGGCCACGCCGGAGGCCTTTGCCCGCGACCCACGCCTGGTCTGGGAATTTTATCAATGGCGGCGACAATTGCTCCAGCCCTTGCAGCCCAATCCAGCCCACTTGGCCTTAGCCGCCCTAGAACGCCGCCTCCCCCATTTTACCTTAATAACGCAGAACATCGACGGCCTCCACGCCCTGGCCGGTAGTCGCCAGATCATCGAACTCCATGGCAATATCTGGTTCGTGCGCTGCACCGGCTGCGGTCTGGTTAAAGAAGAGCGGCGACTGGACCTGCCGAGCCTTCCCACCTGCGAGGCCTGTGGCGCCCTGCTGCGGCCTCATGTTATCTGGTTCGGAGAAATGCTTGACCCCCAAGTCTTGGCAGCCGCCACCACGGCTGCGACCACTTGCGAGGTCATGTTGGTCATCGGCACCTCGGGGTTGGTCCAACCAGCCGCCTCCCTCGGGAGTATGGCCAAGCGCCGGGGGGCCTTTGTCGCTGAACTCAATCTGGAACCCACGCCCCAATCAGATTTCTATGATCTGGCCCTGCAGGGCAAAGCCGGGGAGCTGGTTCCCCGCTTACTGCCGCCGGAGGAGTAACACCCCCATGAACCTTGTTCCTTGGCTGCTGGCCCTTGGTCTGCTGTTGGCACAGCCGCGGCCCGTCTGCGCGGCCCAAGATCCGGCGGCGGCCACGGCCGCCCAGGAATTGGCTGCCATTACTGCCGAAATCCAGGATAACACCAAAGACCTGCGCCGCAACATCACCCATTGGCAGAAAATTGCCGCGGACGGCAATCTGGCTGCAGCCGACAAAAAACACTGGCGGCAAAAGGCCGAGGCCTATCTACAGGAATGTTTAACTTATAACCTGCTCCTGAACCAGGTGGACCTGAAAAAAATCGCCGCCACTGCTACGGTTCAAGACTTCATCCAGGCCCGGAAAACCTTTCAGCGGGAACTGCTTTTCTTCCAGGAAATCTTAGAAAAAAGCAAATAAACGAGAGCCCCTTCTAAAACGAGCAGTATCGGTATTAGAGCCTGTCCAAATCCATAGAGGAGGATGCCATGAAGAAGTCCATCGGTGCCAAGACGTTTCTCTATCCCATGCCAGTCTTCATTGTTGGCACATACGATGAGCAGAAAAAGCCCAACATCGCCACGGTGGCCTGGGGCGGCATTTGTTGTTCCAAACCCCCCAGTGTCACCATCTGCCTCCGCAAGGCCACGTATACCTACGGCAACCTCATGTCCCGCCGGGCCTTCACCATCTCCATTCCGCCGGACAAATATGTCAAAGAGGCCGATTACGTGGGCCTGGCCTCAGGTCGGGATACCGATAAGTTTGCCGTTACCGGCCTAACCCCGGTAGCCAGCGACGTGGTGGATGCCCCCTACGTGCAGGAGTTCCCCATGGCCCTGGAATGCAAAGTGACCCATATCCTGGAGGTCGGCCTCCATACCCTGTTTGTCGGTGAAATTCTGGACATCAAAGTAGACGAAGACCACCTCACCGACAAGGGCATCCCCGATATCACCAAGATTAAGCCTTTTAGCTTCGCCATGGATAGCATGGCCTATTATGCCACCGGCCCCTATCTGGCCCCGGCCTTTGCCATCGGCAAGGATTTGAAGAAATAACCCCCTCAGGCATGACGCAGGATCACCTATGGAAACCTCTTGGGAGCGAGAACTCCCACGCGCTGAATTGGCGGATTATCTGACCTCCCTGGCGGAGCAGATTCGCCAGGGAGAACTGCAACTGGCCGGCCTTCGGCAAAAGCTGCCAGAGCACGCCAGCATCGACCTGGCCCTGAAGGAGAAAAAGGGCCGCCTGGTGGCTAAACTGCAGATCAGCTTCTCCACCTTGGCCAGCTATATCCCGGCCCAGCAGCAGGTCATAAGCCAACAGCAAGAAAGTTTCAAAACCATTAAGAAACGCCTGGCCGCCTCCTGGACCGCCCTCAAAAAGGCCGCGGCCAGCGGCAGCCTCCCACCCGAAACCCTTCTCCATGATTTCTTGCGGGATAACGAGGCCTTTCTCCAGCAGGCCGAGCCGGAATACCAGGCCGAATTGGACGTTTATCTATCCCATGTCCATAACCTGGAACAAGCCTACCGCCTCGGCAATCTCGACATGCTGCAGCATGAGTTGGCTGATATCCAGGCCAGCCTCCTCCGCTGCCATAAGGACTTCAAATAAGCTGCATAACGGCATTTGCGATCAGGGACCAGGGGGCACAGGCCAGGGGTTTAGGATGATGACAAACCTGCTGGCAGCGGCTTCCTTGCCTGCGGTAAAAAACCCACAGAATCAGAACGCTGAGCCTCAGCGAGTGGATGGATGGCAGTGGTTAGTGGCCCGGGACGATGAGTTATTCGGTAGGCCAGGCTTTCCAGCCCGGGCACAAGCCGAGCTTCCACTCAATAGTGGAAAAGGGAAAAAGGCCAACAAACCAAGACCTTCTTCCCTTTTCCCAGCCTTTAGCTCCGTCTCCAAAGCCGCAGCAGCCCGCCAGACATCAACAGCAAAGCCCCCGGCAAGGGCACTATGACCTGGGGTTGATAGGCGAGATCCCCTGGATCAATGGCAAAAGCGTAAAAATTGGTGGGATTGTCCATCAAAAAATCATTATCGCTGGTCACCAACAAGCTCAGGCGGCCATCGGGGAGGAACGGCCCAAAGGCCAGGCCTTCGATCTTCTCGGGGAAATCCGGGCCAGCCAGACCAAAGGTCGGATCAAGCAAGTCCAGGAAGAGTTCTTTAGCCACCGGGGTTACCCCATCGGGGGCCTTGCTTTTCGGCAGGCTATCAATACCGCTGATATCCGTGGCGCCGGCGATGTCAATCTTAAAGATCTTTTTGAAGCTGGCCTTGTCTCCGGCCTTGCCATCCCGCTCCAAGACCAGGAATTCATGGTCGTTTACCGCCAGAATTTCATTGACACCATTGCCTTTATCCTCTAACTGATAGAGAAATTCCCGCGTCGCCCCGGAGCTCAGGTCGATCTCCAACAGACGGTTATTGAGGCCGACCCGTTTCCTATCCTTATCCAAGGCA
>CAZARS010000059.1:14209-17745 GCA_964487625.1 uncultured Desulfobacca sp. | reverse complement strand
TGATCTCATTGTGGGCTTCCCCGGCGAGACCGAGGCTGACTTCCAGGAGACCCTGGACATCATGCGGGCCGTGGCTTTTGACAGCGCCTTCTATTTCAAATATTCACCCCGGCCCCAGACCGAGGCGGCCTTGTCTGCCGAGCAGGTGCCGGAAGAGATTAAAACAGAACGGCTCGCGAGACTTCGGGCTGTCCAGGAGGAGCTCAGCCTGGCCAGTAATCAGAAATTAGTGGGAGCAAAGCGCGAAGTCTTGGTTGAAGGATCGAGTAAAAACCAGCATGGCCAACTCACCGGACGCTTGCGCAGTAATCACGTGGTAAATTTTGTTGGTCCCGCGGAATTGATCGGCAGTTTGGTGCAGGTCCGCCTCATCCAGGCCAATCGTCATTCCCTGGGAGCCCTCTTGTGTGATGGACACTTTGGCGACCAATTTCTAGCTGCCTCCCGGCATGACCACAGGAGGATTCCATGTTAAGAGAAGTGCATGTGGCCGGCTTGACCATTGATCCCATGACCAACAGTCCCATCATGATCCTCAAGGATATCAATTCCGATCAAGCTGTGCCTATTTGGATCGGTTTATTGGAAGCAACAGCCATTGCCAGCGAACTGGAAAACATCAAGTTTTCCCGTCCCATGACCCACGATCTTTTGAAGAATATCATCGATCTCATGGAAGGCGAGGTCCTGCGCATTGAGGTCTGCGATCTCAGGGACAACACTTATTTTGCCCTGATCCACCTGCGCACGGGCGACCGGGAATTGAGTATTGATGCCCGTCCCAGTGATGCCATCGCCTTGGCCTTGCGGGCCCGGGTGCCCATCTTTGTGGAGGATATGGTCATCCAGAAATCCCGCCGGGTGGATCTGGGGGCCAAAGAAGAGATCACCACGGAAGAGGGCAAAAAATGGACGGAAATCCTGGAGAATCTTGATCCCAGCGATTTCACCAAATACAAAATGTAGCACCCTGCCGGCTGTCGCCCGTTGGTTAGGACCCGTGACCAGGCCAGAGACCTGTTGATTCGTTATGATTGACCTGCATTCTCATTCTCTCTACAGCGACGGCGAGCTCCTGCCGGCCGAGGCCCTGCGGCGGGTAACGGTGCTGGGCTACCGCTATCTGGGCATCACCGATCATGTGGATGCCTCCAATTTTGATCTGGTCCTGGAGCGGCTGCGGCGGGCGGCCCTGGAACTGAACAAGGTCTGCACCACCAAACTGATTCCCGGGGTGGAGTTGACCCATGTGCCCCCTTCCCAGATCGGGGGGTTGGTGGCCCAGGCTCGGGCCTTGGGGGCTGGCCTGATAGTGGTGCATGGGGAAACCTTGGCGGAACCGGTGGCCCCAGGAACCAATCGGGCCGGCTTGGAGGCGGATATTGACATCCTGGCCCATCCCGGCCTCATTTCTCGGGAAGATGCTCAACTGGCGGCCCAAAAAGGCATCATGCTGGAAATTTCGGCGCGCCCCGGCCATTGTCTGGCCAACGGCCATGTGGCGGCCCTGGCCCGCCAGGTGGGCGCCAGCCTGGTCCTCAACACCGATGCCCACAGTCCGGCCAATTATATCTCCCGGCAACGGGCCTTTCAAGTGGCCCAGGGAGCCGGGCTGTCCTTAGCGGAGTGTGAACAGATGTTGGCCAACTCCGAGGCCCTGGCCCAGAAGGCCTTGGCCCGTTTGGGTATGGCCTGACAACAGCCCCGGTCCGAAGAAGAAAGAGGGAAAGCGGCAAAAATTTTCTTATACCCCCCACCCCAACCCTCCCCCCGCCTGGCGGGGCGAGGGATTTGTGGATCTTTCGGCTGAAAACAACCTAATGGATCCCCAAACCCTTAACTTTTGGTCAGCAATCACGAACCACCAAAACTTGTTGCCAAACCTTCTGGGCCATTCAGTCTTTAACTATCGATTATTCCTTAAAGTTTTTTTCCGCCCCAAAGGGGCGGGGAGGTTAGGGGAGAGGGTTTGCAATAGCGGCTAACCACTTTGCCATACCGTCGGGAAGGTTTTAGCCAGCCCAGCAACTAACCAGGCATTTCAGGGAGACAGCGTGAGTAAAAATCGGATCATCATCAGCAGCCCCAAGGCCCCGGCCGCGGTGGGACCATACAGCCAGGGCGTGCAAGTGGGCAATATGCTCTTCCTCTCCGGCCAGATTCCCCTCAATGCGGCCGGGGAACTGCAAAAGGGGGATATCGTAGTTCAGACCATTCAGGTTCTGGAAAATATCAAAGCTCTCTTGGCGGCCGCCGATATGTGCCTGGCTGACGTGGTCAAGACTACGGTATATCTCACGGATATGGGCGACTTTGCCGAAATGAATCGGGTGTATGCCGAATATTTTCCCCATAACCCTCCGGCCCGAGTCACTGTCCAAGTCGCGGCTTTGCCCAAAGGAGCGGCTATTGAGATCGACGCCCTGGCCATGAGGGCTTAATGGCGCCAGCGCCCCTCCGTCGCCAGGTCCTTCAATCCTACCTGCTGCCTCCGGCTTTGGGCGGCTAACGGATAGGGGGGTGGAGGGCAACCATTGTCCACCGTTTAAAATCAATTACCTGCGCTAAGGAGCACCCCATGGCCACGCCCTACCAAGAGCACGCTGATTTTATTTACAACAATCTCCGGCTCAAGACCTTGCCGGTGGCGGCCTATTTCCTCAAAGACAAGACCTTTCCGGAAAAAACCCGACAGCCCTCGGTGGCTTTAAAGAAGCGCATCACCATCTGTATGGGCGTGACCATGGCCAGGGTCTACGGCTGGACCCTCGGTCTGACCCGGGAGGATCTCAACTGTGTGCCGGCCATGATCATGTTTGGCTTCAGCGATGCCTCTGATCAACCCGCTACCTTAGCCCGCCTGTTTGGCGAGATCAATTTTGCCAAAGATGCCGCGGGGGCCCTCCAAGAGACCAGCGGCATGGTGCGCTTGGCAAAAAATGAGTTCCAAGCCCTGCTCCTCCTGCCCTTGGCCAAGGCCACGAGCCAGCCCGACACCATCTTGTTCTATGGCAACCCGGCGCAGATCATGCGCCTGAGCCAAGCCTATAGCTATCAGCGCGGCGCGCGGGTGGCGGGCTATTTCGGCGGCAAGGTGGAGTGCGATGAGTATTTATTGGCGCCATTTAAGACCGGCCAACCCCGGGTGGCTATTCCGGGTATGGGGGACCGCATTTTCTCCATGACCCAGGATGATGAGTTGGTCTTTGCCCTCCCTGGTCAGGAACTCATACCCTTGGTCCAGGGGCTCCAGGAGGCCGGGAAAAAAATCGGGGCCCGCTACCCCATCACCTGCTATCAGAATTTCCAGCCCGAATTCCCACAGATTTACAGGGAATTAGGAAAGGAAATCGGCATTCCGTAGGGCGCCGGATCTGCCCATGAGCCCGGCGCAGGTTAGATAGTCTTCATCCGGGAAGTCCTCAGCTTCCTCTGCCATGCGGGGAGAGGGTTGGGGTGAGGGGCCGCTTTTGGCTTGGGGACGCTCCTTTAGCAGTTCTGCTAATTTCTGGATGAGCTCTAGCTAGCTTGGGCTA
>CAZARS010000059.1:12026-14180 GCA_964487625.1 uncultured Desulfobacca sp. | reverse complement strand
ACCCCTCAGCCCCGACCTCTTACCTTTTTATCCATGAGAGCAAGACGTCTACGGCGTTTGGCCCACCGGTTGGAAACCACCGCCCTGTGGCTGGCCCGCCAGATGCGGCCCTTGGCCCTCTTCAATCTGGCGGTGCCGCGTCACACCTACCAGCACCATGCTGACCTGGCGTATGGGCCCCTGCCTCGTCACCGTCTGGATATCTATACGCCGTTAAGCACGGATTCGGATGCCCCGGTGGTGGTCTTTTTCTATGGCGGTTCCTGGCAGAGCGGCCGGCGCCAGGATTATCGGTTCATCGGACAAGCCCTGAGCGCCCAGGGGTTCGTAACGGTAATCCCGGACTATCGGCTCTATCCGGAAGTGCGCTTCCCAGCTTTCCTCCATGACGGCGCCGCAGCCTGTGCCTGGGTCAAAGAGCACATTGGAGGGTACGGCGGCAGCCCGGATTTCTTGTTTGTCATGGGCCACTCGGCCGGGGCCTATATAGCCGCCATGCTGGCTCTGGATGGCCGCTACCTCCAGCAGCGCCAACTCTTTCCGCCTGACCTGCGGGGGTTTATCGGCTTGGCCGGCCCCTATGATTTCCTCCCGTTGAAACAACGAGATTTGATTGAGATTTTCGGGGGCAGTGAGGGCATCCCGGAAACCCAGCCCATAAATTTCGTCAGCCCGGCGGCCCCGCCGGCTCTCCTGCTCCATGGGGCCACTGACCGCATCGTCTGGGCAGACAATACCCGGCGTCTGGCCGCCCGTTGGCGCCAAGTAGGCCGCCCGGTCAAGGAGATCATCTATCCCCATTACAAACACCTGACCATCCTCCTTTACCTGGCCAGCTTCCTGCAAGAGGGCGAACCCGTCATCCAAGACATCCGTCAGTTTGTGCTCAGCCAAGTGGCAGCAGCCCCGGCAGCCGCGGCACCCCCACGGCTATAACGACTTATCGGGTGTGCTCTTCCCCTAGGGGGAAGCTCTTAAGGGACCGGGGGGCAAAATGACCCGATGGGCACGGCATTGCATTTTGAGAAAATAATCTTAAATTAATACGTTATCATTAGTGTCCAGCAGACTTCTTGCAGAGCTTGAAAAATGACGCCTTAAGCCAAAAAAGCCTTCCACCATTGGCTGCTTTTCTCTTGCTATCCTGAGCGCCGCGCCGGATCAGAGATTCTTCGGTCAGGCCGCGCCCTCAGAATGACCAAATGAAACGGATATAAAAGATACCAGGGCGCCATCAATTTTTTGGAGAAACGTTGCCAGACAGGAGTGAGACGACATATCGCTTGTCTAGCCGGCAGCTTGCGTACCCGGGGAAAATTGTCATGACATAAGCTTGCAGTCTGGGTGGAGAGAGCACTGCTAGAGCAAGAATATCTTTTTCAGGCAGGAAAATTTCATTTGGAGAATATGAACACTTGTCCTTGGCCTTCGGCCGCGATCTTTAAACTTACATTTTTTGCACTATGCCCCCATTGATTAAAGCTCCGACGGCCCCGCGGGTGTATCCCGTCACCCTGGGGTGTGCCAAGAATAGGATTGATACGGAAATTATGTTGGCGTCTCTGGAGGCCGCGGGGTGGCAGATCACCTCAGACCCCCAGGAGGCTGACCTGCTGCTGGTGAATACCTGTGGCTTCATTGCGTCGGCCAGTCAGGAGGCCATTGACACGATCCTGGAGTTGGCCGGGCACAAGCAGGGGAGGGCAGGGGTGCGCCTCATCGTGGCCGGCTGCCTGGTCCAGCGCTATGGCGCGGCCTTGCCAGGTTTGCTGCCGGAAGTGGACCTCTTCCTGGGGGTGAATGCCTTTCCTGACATTGTCCGGTTTCTGGCCAACGAGACGCTGCCCCCTGACCGCTTGGTAGCCCCCTCGACTTGGCTGGACTATGGGCACGTTTATCCCCGGCGGCTGACAACGCCGTTCTTTAGTGCATACCTGAAGGTTGCCGAAGGCTGCAGCCATCGCTGCACCTATTGCACCATCCCGGCTATCCGGGGGCCGTATCGGAGTCGTCCTCTGACCACGATCCTGGCCGAGGCCCAAGACCTGGTGGCCCGAGGAGTCGTGGAGATCAATCTGGTTGCCCAAGATACCACGGCGTATGGCCAGGATCTGGCTGGACGCTCCCTCTTGCCGGAACTCTTGGCGCAGTTGG
>CAZARS010000059.1:5816-12007 GCA_964487625.1 uncultured Desulfobacca sp. | reverse complement strand
GGCCGGTTTGCCCGGGGTGCAGTGGCTGCGGGTCCTTTACGGCCACCCCTTGGGTATCACGCCCGAGCTGCTCCAGGTGATGCAGGCGTACCATAACATCTGCCCATACTTCGATCTACCGTTACAGCACGTTAGTGACCGTCTGCTGCGCCGCATGGGCCGGGGTTATTCCCAGGCCCTGATCCGGGAGCTGATCGCCCGTATCCGGGAGGCATTGCCCCAAGCCACACTGCGGACCTCGCTGATTGTTGGTTTTCCTGGAGAGACCCTCGATGATCTGGCGGAATTGCAGCAGGTCTTAACGGAACTGTCCTTGGATCATGTGGGAGTCTTTGCTTTCCAACCGGAAGAGGGGACTCCGGCGGCTTGTTTTGCTGCTCAAGTTAGTGCCGCCGAGGCCAACCGTCGGGCCCGACGGGTCCGGAAGCAGCAGGCCCAAATCTCCCGGCAGAAATTACGGCGCCTGAAAAATCAGGTGGTAGAAGTCTTAGTGGAAGGGCTCTGCGACGAGACCGATCTGCTGCTCCAGGGCCGCCTGGCCAGCCAGGCCCCGGAAGTGGACGGCCGGGTCTTGCTTACGGCCGGTCACGGCCAGCCCGGCACCATCCAGCGGGTCCGGATCACCAAGACCTATACCTATGATCTGGTGGGGGAGCTCTTGCCGGCAGCCACCCCAGATTAACGATTAAGAGCGGCAGAGAGTCCCCCTGGTCAACTGTATCTCTCCTCTTCGGCAACGTTTTCGGCTAAGTTTAATAGCGCCTCGATATTCTTAAATCCGTCTCATTTTGTCATTCTGCCGGCGCGGCGCGACCGAAGAATCTCAGATCCTGCGCGGCGCTCAGGATGACAATAGAAGCATTGGTGGAAGGCGTGTTTTGGCTTTTGGCGGCCTTTGGCAAGCTTTGCGAGCAGCTTGCCGGACACTCATGCAACTACAACTATATAGCTTATCCTGGCTTACCCCTGTACGCTGACGGAGTGCTACTGGCGGTCGCAATACGTCTATCCCGGCAATTTACTTGCAATAACTCGATTAATTATTATACTGTACCATTAACAGGGGGAGGGTATGGCCAACACGTTGGCGGCGATACCTACCGCAATCTAAGTCCATCACACTGAGATATCTATGGCTCTTGCAAGAAAAAGGGCAACGTCGCCTCGCCCGACAGCCAAGCCGCGTCGCCCCCCAACGAGGTGGGCCCGCTTTTTTTCCCGCCTATTCTTAGGGTTGGTCATTGTGGCGGTCCTGGCTGCGGGGGGGGCCGGCTATTTCATTTACTACTACTTCAACAAGGACCTGCCGGATTACACCATGATCAAAGATTTCCGGCCGCCCTTGATTACCCGTCTCTATGCCCGGGATGGCCAACTTATCGGGGAATTTTTTAATGAACGGCGCATAATTGTGCCCTACAGCCGGCTCCCTCAGCACCTCATTCTGGCTTTCTTAGCGGCCGAAGACGCCCGGTTTTTTGAGCATCCCGGCGTGGATTTGCTGGGTATTGCCCGGGCTTTTATCGAAAATCTCAAGGCCGGGGAGATCGTCCAAGGCGGTAGCACCATCACCCAACAGGTGGTGAAGAGCATTTTCCTGACCTCAGAAAAGAGCTTCAGCCGCAAAGTCCGGGAAGCCATCCTGGCCTATCGCATCGATAATTTCCTCAGTAAAGAAGAGGTCTTACTCCTCTATCTGAACCATATCTATCTGGGCAATGGTGCTTATGGAGTGGAGGCGGCGGCCCAGGAATATTTCGGCAAGCATGTGGAAGACCTCAACCTGGCCGAAGCCGCCCTCTTGGCCGGGCTTCCCAAGGCCCCCAGTCGCTATGCACCCACCAATAATCCCCTGCGGGCCAAGGAGCGCCAGGCCTATGTCTTGAATCGCATGGTGGAGGCGGGTTTCATTAGCTCTGAGCAGGCTCAAGCAGCCCTCAATCAGCCCCTTACCTTTAAACCGGCCAGGACCGAACGTTATGATGATGTGGGCTATTATGTGGACTATGTCCGCCAGATCCTCGAGGATCGTTTCGGCCGGGATCCCCTGTATAATGCCGGCTTCCGGGTATATACCGCGGCTGATATAGAATTGCATCAAGCGGCCAAACAAGCGATCCACTACGGGCTGTCGGAACTTTATCGCCGACACGGCTTCCGGGGGCCCCTCAAACAGCTGAAACCAAAAGAAATCGAGCCGTTCTGTCGGCAACAGGTAGCGTATTTCCAAAAACACCCGCCCTATAGGGGGCATCTGCAGACCGCGGTGGTGGTGCAGCCCGAGAAAGACAAATATCCCCTCATCGTCCGGTTCGGTAATGAATACGGCGTGTTGGCCAGACCCAACGATACTGCTGCAGCGGCTGCCATGCGGCCCATCATCGGTCGTCTGCGGTTGGGGGATGTCATTCAGGTGCGCCTCTTGGAGAGGACCAGCGGCCGCTACCAATGGCAGGTGAGCATCGAACCCGATCCCATGGCCCAGGGGGCCTTGGTCTTCCTGGAAAACCGCACCGGCAAAGTGCGGGTGATCATGGGAGGCAAAAATTACCGGGATAGCGTCTTTAACCGGGCCGTGCAGGCCAAACGGCAACCTGGCTCGGCTTTTAAACCCATCATCTATGCTGCGGCGGTGGAGAAGGGTTACGGCCCCCAATCCACCGTGTATGACGAGCCCATATCCCTACCCGGGGGGCGGGCCGGCGAGCCATGGACGCCCAAGAATTATGATAATTCCTACTACGGGCCCATGAATGTGTCTACCGCCTTAGCCATGTCCCGGAACCTGCCGGCCGTCCGTCTGCTCATTGACATCGGTCTGCCCTCGGTGATAAAAATGGCTCAGGCCATGGGGTTAACTACCCCCATTTATCCTAACTATTCTTCAGCTTTGGGGTCTTCCGAAGTTACCCTGCTGGAGCTTACCCGAGCTTACTCCGTCTTCCCCAATGGTGGGCAGCTGGCCAATACCATTGTCATCGAACGATTGGAAGACCGGGACGGCCGCATCCTGGAAGAAGCCCAACCAGGCTTACGTCAGGTCATGAGCCCCCGCACCGGCAAGATCATGACGGAACTCCTCATCGGCGTGGTGGAGCGGGGCACGGCTACCAGGGTAAAGGTGCTCAATCGGCCCATGGGTGGCAAGACCGGCACCACCAATAATCATCGGGATGCCTGGTTCATCGGCTTTACTCCGTCCTACACCGCCGGCGTCTGGATCGGCATGGACGACGAGCGGAGCCTGGGCAGTCGGGAGACGGGAGGCCAGGCCGCGGCGCCCATTTTCATAAAATTCATGCAAGAGGCCCTGAAAAACCAGCCGGTGGAGAACTTCCCTGATATCGCCACCAGAGTTTATGCCTCCTCGGGGCGGCGCCAACAGGTGGATTACGAAGCCTCCGACGACGACAGCGACGAGGAATACGAAGTCGTCGAAGAAGAGGTCCCGGTCCGATCCACCCCCTCAGCCCGCAAGCCCTTTTATCAGAGGGATGTAGGGGATTAATTGGCTCTCATCTGGAAACCGCCGCCACCGAGCATCGGCAAAGGGATAGGGAAAAAACCTGCACATCCTCCCTCTTCCTGTTACCTTTCCGGATGGAAGCTTAATGCATAACCATATTCTGGCCTCTAGTCCCCACCCGTTGCGCCAAAAGATGTTCAGTCATTAACTCGCCCTTGAGAAAAACGGGGCGAAGAAAAATAACAAATGGAAGATGATCATGCGCGAAATAGACGTTAAAGACATTACGGCGGCCGTCAAAGAGGCGGCCATTGCCGCGAACTATGAGTTGGGGGAGGATATGCTCCACGCCCTAGCCCATGGCCAGGTCCACGAGGAGTCCCCTACTGGCCGGGAGGTCTTTCGCCTCCTCTTGGAAAATGCCCGCATCGCCAAGAAGAGCCGCATTCCCATCTGCCAGGACTGCGGTCTGGCCGTAGTCTTTGTGGACTTGGGTCAGGACGTGCACCTAGTGGGCGGGGACCTGAATGCAGCCATTCAGGAGGGAGTCCGCCAGGGCTATCAGGAAGGGTATCTGCGCAAGTCTCTCTGCCATCCTTTTACCCGCCAGAATACCGGTGATAACACCCCGGCGGTGATTTATACCACCATTGTGCCGGGTGACCGGGTCAAGCTCATGGTGGTCCCCAAAGGTGGGGGCAGTGAAAATATGAGTCGGGTTCATATGCTCCGTCCGGCCGCAGGGCTGGCTGGCGTCAAGGAGAAAGTAGTGGAGACTGTCTTGGAGGCAGGGCCCAATCCCTGCCCGCCCATCATCGTGGGGGTCGGGATCGGCGGCACTTTCGAGCAAGCTGCTCTCCTGGCCAAGAAGGCGCTGCTGCGGGAAGTGGGCAGCCCTAATCCGGATCCAGAACTGGCCGCCCTGGAGCAGGATTTCCTGACTGCCATCAACAATACCGGGATCGGCCCAGCCGGTTTAGGCGGTCGCTTGACGGCCCTGGCCGTGCATATCAATATGATGCCATGCCATATCGCCAGCCTGCCGTTGGCGGTCAACATCCAATGTCATGCCAGTCGCCACAAAGAAGTGATACTTTAGGAGCTTACCCTCATGCCGCGCACAATTACCTTAGTTACGCCCCTCACTACCCAGGATGTGGAGGCCTTACAGATTGGTGATACGGTTCTCGTCAACGGCGTGGTTTATACCGGCCGGGATGCTGCCCACAAACGCCTCATCGACCTCCTGGAGGCGGGTCAACCTTTGCCCATAGATTTACGGGGTCAGATCATGTTTTACGTAGGCCCCAGTCCGGCCCGTCCAGGCAGGGTCATCGGGGCCGCCGGCCCCACCACCAGCTACCGGATGGATCCTTACGCCCCGCAGCTCCTGGCCCTGGGGCTAAAGGCCATGATCGGCAAGGGCAAGCGCTCCCCCGAGGTCATCGCCGCCTTGCAGACCCATAAGGCGGTCTATTTGGGGGCCATCGGCGGGGCCGGTGCCCTCATCTCCCAAGCCATCAAAGAGGCCCAAATCGTGGCGTACGAAGATCTGGGGCCCGAAGCCATTCGCCGCTTGGTCGTAGAGAACCTCCCCACCATCGTGATCAACGATTGCTACGGTAACGATCTCTATGAGCAGGGCCGCCAACAGTACGCCCGTTCCTAACCTGGCCCACACTTGAAGGCCAAGGTCGGCCCCACGCCGAGATCTGCCACAGAGGGCAGGTGGCTCTGCCTTCCTGCCCTCATGAAAACCTCATCAAATTCCAGAGATTTTTTTTCGATTTTTTTCCCATTTTCGAGTATAGTATACCTGCTGGTTGATGATATGGTTGGCCGCAAACCCTTTCTTTTAGGCATCGCATGAGTCACCATACTGATTTAGAAGTCGTCCGCAAGCGGGTTCTGGAAAAAAAGAAAAATTATCAGGAATATAACTTCGGGCCGCTCAAAGATGATGCCATTAAGACCTTTTTCGATCTGGCCCAAGAATATGAAACCTTAGAAAACCTTTTCCGGGTCTGCGTCTCGGTCATCAAAGAATTCTTTGGTCTGGACAGCCGCCTTTATCTCACTTGCAGCGGCTTGGGCTGCCTGGAGTATGTCTGCAGTAGCCAAGATGGAGTTCAGCCGGAAAAAACCCCGGCCCCTGAACATATCGCCCTTACCAATTCAGCCTATGCCCATGACGATTCCTGGGTAATTCCCGTCCGGGGCAACCGCCTCCTGGTAGATCGCCTGCCCTTTTTCACCAAGGAGCAGGTTATCGGTATGCTGGAGATCTTTCCCGCTAGTCAACTCACCGACAGCGATAAGTTTTTCTTTGAGAAATATGCCAATCGCTTGGGATATGCCCTGCACAACAAGATCATCATGTTGCAGAACATCCAGCATATCCGCTTTATCAACAGCCTGGTGGCCGACATCGAGCATAACGTCATCATCCCCAATATTTCCCTGAGTCTTTACCTGCGGCATGTCAAAAAGAAGGTGGAGGCCTTGCACGATCTGGTGGAACACCCCCCCGAAGCCGTGCAGTATTGTCCGGAATTTGCTAACGCGATTAAGGAGATCACCGTCGGTATCGAAACCGATTGCCTGAATTTTGAAAAACAGTATCGCGGGGTCAGCCTTTTCCTGGAATCCCTCTTCCGGCCGGGCCATTTTCAAAAAGGCCACCTGGTCCTGAGGAAACGGCGGTGCAACGTCAGGACCGAGATTA
>CAZARS010000059.1:0-5800 GCA_964487625.1 uncultured Desulfobacca sp. | reverse complement strand
CGAGATTATTCAACCCCAGTTGGAACTCTATTTGCCCAAATTCCAGGAGCGGCAGATCGAGATCGATGAAAGCCTGGGAGGCGTGCCCGCGGAGGATTTTACCCTGATGGTGGACCGGGGTTTGATATCCCAAGTGTATGCCAATCTCTTCTCCAATGCGGTCAAATACACCAAGCCCTCTCCTCAGGGCCGGAAATACATTTCCTACGGCCGGCGCCTGATGCCCAATTTCTTCGGACCGGGGAAAGACGGCGTACGCTTCAACGTCTTTTCCTCAGGGCCCCCCATCCCCGCAGAGGACCGAGCCCTGATCTTTGAGGAAGGCTATCGGGGCCACAATATTGACGGCGAAGTCGGCACCGGCCGCGGGCTCTTCTTTATCCGCAATGTCATTGAAACCCATGGCGGCCAAGTGGGGGTTGATATTACCCCGGATGGCAATGATTTCTATTTTGTCCTACCGGTATTTAGTGATCAGGAGGCCGCCCCGTCCCCGTTGCCCGAGGGCTCTGCCAAGACTGCCGAGGCCTGACAGTCCATTTGTTGAGCTTTCCGACAGAAGGCAAAAAAGGCTTGTATAATTTTACATCACAAAAATTTTTAGAATATTTCATTAGTTACCCGACGACCTAATTCCTCTGTTGATAAATACAACGATTTATTCCCACCCCTTGGCCGTAACTCGCCACCTCCGCCGGACAAAATCAGGCTGCCTGAGCATTTCTGGCGTTTCTTGACCGACCTCTTAGTTGGCACCTCCTTTGCATAAATATAAGGCAAAACGGCACAGAACTTATAAACCCAACGGTATCAACCTGAAGGAGGTTGTCATCATGAACTCGGCCGCTACTCAAAGAGATCGTGCGGCGCAGGCGCCACCGGCGACCGCAGCCGTCCAGATGGTGGAAGTGTTTGGCTTCAAAGTGCCTACTTCCAAGTATTATGTGCATCGGGGTCACGCCTGGGCGGTGCTGGAAAAAACCGGCCAGGTACGGGTTGGCATGGATGATTTTTCCCAAAAGATCTTGGGTCCTCCCGAGGCCATCGAATTTCCGGTGGTGGGGCGGGAATATTATCAGGATCATGTCTGTCTGGCCTTGGTTCGCCAGGGGCATAAGGCCAAGGTCCTCACGCCCGTCGATGGGATTGTGCAAGAGATCAATGCCAAGGTGCAGGAGCAGCCTGCCCTGGTCCATGACGATCCCTATGGCGAAGGTTGGCTCTTCCTTTTGCAGCCCACCAACTTGCAGCGCAATCTGGATAACCTATATACCGGGGAAATCGTGGCTTCCTGGATCGATCAAGAGTCCCATCGCCTCCTGAGCCTGTTGGAGACCAAGGCGGGGGTGACGCTGCCCAGTGGTGGGACCATCATTGACGACGTCTATGGTCATTTCCCGGATCTGGGCTGGCGGAAATTGGTGCAGGAATTCTTCCTCAAAGATCTTACCAGGACCTGGAAGAAGAGGTATTAAGATGAGGCACGGGTCAGGCGGCAGATATAGAGCGGTCCCGAGTAGTCTGCCGCCTGCAACCGTAGCTGGAGTGGACCTCCTTGTCAGGGCGGGAAGGATGAACCATGAAACCTCACAACCAGAAAAAACATTGCGTCTGGATGGAGGCTGGCGTCATAGACTATAAGATCTGCGACAATAATTTCGATTGCACCACCTGTAAGTTTGACCATGCCATGCAGCAGACCGCCACCGCCAACCTGGCCCGCCGCCGGGCCGGACAGACGCCCCAGGGGAAAAAAGGCAAGATCATCCCCTGGCCGGACAAGATGCGGCAGCGTACTGGTCTGGCCCAACAGTGTCGCCATATGTTGACCGGCCGGGTGCCAGCCTACTTTTGCGGGAATTACTACGACTGCCAACGCTGCCCTTTTGATCAGATGTTGGAGGATCAATGGCAACCTTTTACCCCACCGGCCCCTCCCTACCTCCAGGAGGTGTTCGGTATTCCGGTGCCCACGGACCGGTTCCTGCACCTGGGCCATGCCTGGGCCGCAGTCGAGGACGGGGGTCGGGTACGCCTGGGTTTAGATGCCTTCTCCCAGAAAGTCTTCGGACCGGCCGAGGCCTGGCAACTTCCGCAAGTAGGCCAAGTTGTGCACCAAAACCGCATCGGCCTGCAGTTGGCCCGCCAGAGCCATCAGGCCCCGGTTTTGGCCCCCCTCCACGGCATCGTGGAAGCGGTCAACACCGCCGTGGGCAAACACCCGGAGATAGTGCATGATTATCCCTATGAAGACGGTTGGCTGCTGGTGGTCACGCCCACCCAGTTGAAACCTGATTTGGAAAACTTACTGTTCGGAGAGAAAAATCTTGCCTGGATACAGCACGAAACCCATCGGCTGCTGGGCCTGCTCCCCGCCAGCGCCGGGGCGACGCTCCCCGACGGTGGTGCCTTGGTGGATGATGTTTATAGCCATTTTCCCGATCTGGGCTGGGACCTCTTGGTCCGGGAATTCCTCCGCAGCCGTTAGCATGGCCAGAGGGAGAAGGGAGGAGGAGGTGGGCAGATCCTTTTCCCTTGCCCCTTTACCTTAAGATGCCTTGTCATTCTCTCATCCTCTATTCTGTCCAACCGCCACGGCAAAAAAGGCCAGCTCCACCCCTCAGCCATTGTCAGACCGAACCGCCTGGATTATATTATTTTTAATTATCTGCCATCGCCGGGGCAATACGGCCAGACAGCTGCGCCGCCTCGGGCCGCAGTCCAGGGAGGGCGTCGGGCCCCAGGTGTTCCCGGGGGCAATCCGCCTGCAACGCCGGCAGGGCCCGGAGACTCATGCCAAGCTGCACTCAAAGGGGCTGTTTAATCCTCAGGGCCATTCCCCATGCTTGCGGGGGGGTGAAGGGGAAAAATATCCTGTTGATGGCCCCCTTGTATCACCCCGCAGCCAAGCTTTGCATACCGAGCAAGGATGAGGTCTTAACTCGCCCCAATTAATCAAGAATCTCGATAATGCCATGATTTTACCCACCTCCACGCCCTCCCTTTATGCCACTCTGGCCGATTGCCAAGCCCGGGGCCAGCCTGCGGTCTTGGCTCTTATCGTGGCGACGCACGGTTCAACCCCGCAGAAGCTGGGGGCCAAAATGGTGATCCAGGCAGACGGCTCCACGGTGGGAACGGTGGGTGGGGGGCTCCTGGAGAGCCGGGTCAAGGAAGAGGCCATGGAGGTCCTGCGGTCAGGCCAGCCCAAGATCATGGAAGTAGATCTAACAACCGGGGAAGAGGGTATCTGCGGCGGCCGCGTGAGAGTCTATTTAGAGCCGGTCCTGCCCCCGCCACACCTACTCATCCTCGGGGCCGGGCATGTGGGGCAAGCCTTGGCGGCCCTGGCCGCCTTTCTTGGCTTGGCGGTGACGCTGGCTGATACGCGAGAACTGCAGCCACGGCCCGAGCTGCCAGGAGTGCGCTGGCACCGGCTCCAGGATTATCAGGAGCCCTTGGCCGACCTGCCGGCAGCAAAAGAGGGGTATATCGTCATTGCCACGGCCAGACACCATCACGATCTGGAAGCCCTGCGGGCGGCTCTGCGGACTCCGGCCAAGTATATCGGTCTGCTGAGCAGTAACCGCAAAAAAAGGGTATTTGCCCAACAACTTTTGGCCGAAGGTTTTGCCCCTGAAGATTTGGCCCGGGTCCACGCCCCGGTGGGCCTGGATCTGGGTGCCGTTACCCCGGCCGAGATCGCCGTCAGTATAGCGGCCCAAATCATTGCCTTGCGGAGGAACCATGCCACCACTCATTTCAGCTTTGATCCTTGCCGCCGGCTCCTCCAGCCGGATGGGACAGCCGAAGGCCCTGCTTCCGCTCCAAGATAAACCGGCTATTCTGCATTGCCTGACCCCGCTGCTCCATGGCTCAGTTCATGAGATCATCGTTATTTTGGGGGGCGGTAATGAGCCGGCCGCGGCCCATTTAAAAGATATGTCCGTGAAAATTATGTATAATACCATACCCAACAGTGACATGGCCAAATCCGTGCGGTTGGGTCTGCAGGCCATGGCCCCCCAATGTGGGGCCGCCCTGATCTGCCTAGTCGACCATCCTGTGGTACAGCCCCAGACCATCAAGCAGATTGTCAATGCCGCCCTGGAGCAGCCCGAGAAAATCATCATCCCCACCTATGAGGGCAGGCGGGGTCACCCCACCCTTTTCCCCCGCCAACTCCTGCAAGAGACCTATCAGGGCCTGCATCTGCAGGCCATCATTCAACGCCATCCGGAGCGGGTGGTGCTCCTGCCGGTGACCGATGAGGGAGTCGTGCTGGAGATGGATACCCCGGAAGAATACCAAGCCATCTGTCGCCGTTTAGAGGAAAGATCCAGTGACCGATAACATCGAAACAATTATCTTGCGGGTGCAGGGGATGATGCAGAAAGGTGGCTTTACCTGAAGCGGCTGTCCTGACGCAGTCTGCGCCAGCGTCAAGGCTCTGCCAGGGGTGGTTGCCATTACGTATGACCCAGCAGCGGATCAATTCATCTTGACCTATCATGCCGATAGGCTACCGTTGCCCTACATCATGAAAGCCATTTATCAGACCGGTCAACAAAGCGGCCGGGAATTCCGGGCAAAGGTGGTGACCAGCAGCCGTTGACGGGCAAAGGCAGAACGGCTGCGGCACGATTTAAGAGGTGAGTCATGACGCCAGCGCCACTGGTTGAGACCCGCCATATCATGCCCGGACGGCTCCGTTGCCGCCTGCCCCGCCTCCGCTATGACGAGAATTTTGCCTTGCGGCTGCAGGCCATCCTGGAGGCAACCCCCGGAGTCACAGGGGTCCGGCTGAATATCGCCGCCGGTTGTCTCATCATCCACCTTGCCCCAGAGCAAGGGCCGCCGGCGGCAATACTGGACCGAGTCCAGGAGGCAGCCCGCCAGGCTACTCAGCCCGCCATCGTGTCTCAGCTGCAGCTTCGCTTCGATGTCTTTCTGGCCAAAAATTTATCCTCCTATGAATTTCTGCAGGTCCAAGCTATCAAAAATGCCTGGCGCCGTGAGCCCGGCGGTCTCATGGTGTGGTTGGCCAGGTTTCTCCGGCGCATTACTGACCTCAGCGACCGCCTGTTGCCACCGGCCGTGTTCCAGCGGCTGCTGGAGCTGCACGAGCAGCTCACCGGGCAATGGCCCCAACAATGGCAGGCCTTGGAGCCAGAAGTCGGCCAACCGGATTGTCGACAGATGAGACGAGCCCCCTTGGAGGTCTGTGATCGCTTGGCTCAACGAGTCCGGGAAAGCGGCCTGCGCTGGGGGACCAGTGAAGGCGCCCTCTTAGGCGCCTTGGGACCAGTGGGACTGGTAAGCAGCATCCCCTTGAGTGTAATCCAAGGGTTGCAAATGATCCAACGGGTTGGTCTCTGCTATGGTTACCCTCCCGATAACGAGCGGGAGAAACTTTTCGCCTGCGCGGTCTTGGCTGCAGCAACGGCCCACACCCCGGAGGATTACCACGAGGCACGGCAGAACCTGCGGCAGCTACACCGGGATATTTTTGCCAGCATGACCAAGGATTTCCTTACCGAAGTGGAGTTGGCTGAGGTGACCGGGGAGAGCCAGAGCGCCATCATCGGCCTGGCCATGGCTTCCTTCAGCGAAACCGCGGCGTTTTTGGCCCTCCCGCTACTGGGTGTCATCATGGGGGCCTGGGGGATGCGAGCTTTCCTGGATAACCTGGCCGTGGTAGCCCAACGGGCCTACCAGCTGCGTTGGCTGATCTATAACGGCCGCGTCATCCCGCTGGCACGCACCGCCCGGGACGTCAACCGTTTCCTTCAGGCGGCTT
>CAZARS010000058.1:16140-17775 GCA_964487625.1 uncultured Desulfobacca sp. | reverse complement strand
CCTAACTCATAACTCATCATCCTTGGCCCCTACCAACTCCAGCACTTGCCGATGATCGTTGATGTGGGCCCAGGCGGGCAGCGCTGGGTTTTTGTAGGCGACAAAGGGGACGCCCACGGCTGCGGCCAACTGTGCATCCACTGCCGCATCACCGATATAGAGGGCCTGGGCTGGGGTGAGGCCAAAGGTCTTGAGGATGAGTTTCAAATAGAGCGGATGAGGCTTCGGAGCCTGCACCTGCCGGCTGCCCACGGTCAGGTCAAAGAGGTGTGTCAGGTTGTGGTGGGCCAGGACTAAAGGCAGGCTCTTGCCCCGGTTGGTGGCAATGGCAGTGCGCCAACGAGGCCGCAGGACCTCGAGCACCGGCCGCACATAGGGCTCCAGCTGGATTAGGGGGATGATGCCGTCATTGTTCATCTGGCCCTCATAAGCCAGGGCCGCGGCAGCCAAAGCAGCATCAGGGAACAGGGCGGCGATGACTTCCCGGGAGGTGCCGGTCTGGATGAGGCCATAGTGCTCAGGCCTCACGGGGGGTCTACCGAAGTGCGCCAAGAGGCGGTTGTAATAGGCCAAGTTCGCCCCAAAAGAGTCCACCAGGACGCCGTCGAGGTCGTAGATAACTGCCTGGATGGCTGCCGGCCTTTTGCCCATGTCTTTCCCCTTTCTGCGGCAGAGCAAAGATGGCCTTGAGTATATCATATCGGTTGCCAGCATCGGAGGGGCAAAAGAGATGAGCCCAGGCGATTGGCCCGGGCTCAAGAATCAACTCAAGTTATCTTTTTTGGTCAGGCGACCTTGTTGACTGGTAGGAAATCTCCTTATTGATAGATTTTGGCGGCATTGAGGATACGCCTCCGTTGGTCTTGATACCGTATTTTGCTGTCCAGAGCAAAGGCACTGAAATCTCTATCGAGTGCTTTTCGATAGGAGTCATACGACCGGATGAGGTCTTTGGTGAGTTGTTTTTCCTGGGTCTCTCTGGCCGCAAAATACGCCGCAAGCCATTGTTGCTCCTTGCCAGGGGGGCAGCCATGCCTTCGAGCAAAGTTCATGCCGGTTGTATAACTTCCCACGGCGATATCGGTTTTGTTCTTGTAATCATTATACATTTGGTCAATGGTAGCTTGTTCTAAATTTAAATAACCTCCCTTGACGTCCTTATAAGTCACTTTTATGGCGCTATCGGCAATTTCCTTGCCAGCAGCTACGACCGCCCCTGCGAATGGCCCATACACGATGAGGTCTTGGGCTACATCCACGGCTTTGGCCGGCTTGGCATCTTTGGCTTCCCATACCTCTTCTGCAAGTTTCCAGGCACCGGGCAGGGGGACTTCGCCTTGCACCGCCTTTGTCGCTATGTGAATTGCCGTATCATTGGCGATGGCGTCCACTGCAGTTTTCAAGTAAGGATCCTTCTCCGGCGGGGGTTGGGGCCTCCGTTTTTCTTGTTTTAGCCAATCCCGCAGCTCTTTTTCCTTGGCGGTTTCTTCTTTCTTTTCCTCCGGCTTCTTGGATTGTTCGGGTTTCTTCACTTCGGGTTTTTCCGGAACTTTAGGCTCTACCGGGGCAGTGGGAGGAGCGGCTGGGGGTGCCGTCTCTGTGGGCGGCTTCGGCAGCTTACCGGCCTGGACCTCG